>NZ_CP123923.1:5472500-5808750 GCF_030450125.1 Streptomyces sp. WP-1 | reverse complement strand
CGCGGGCGGCGGTGGCGAACTCGGCGCCGATCCAGCCGGCGCCGACGACCACGATGTCGTGCTGCCGCGCGAGCACCGGTCGCAGCCGTTCGGCGTCGTCCAGGGTGCGCAGCAGATGCACGCCGGGGACGCCCTCGGTGCCGGGCAGGTTGACCGGTTCGGCGCCGGTGGCGAGCACCAGGACGTCGTACGGCACCGGGCCCGCCTCGGTGTCCAGTTCATGGTCGGCGGGGCGGGCGCCGAGGACCTCGCAGCCGAGCCTGAGGCCGACGCCGAGCGCGTCGAAGTCGAGGTCGAAGGCGGAGCCCTCGGCCTTGCCGAGCAGGACGGCCTTGGACAGCGGCGGCCGGTCGTACGGCTGGTGCGGTTCGGCGCCGACGACGGTCACGTCGCCCGCGAAACCCCGTTCCCGCAGGGCCACCGCGGTCTGCACCCCGGCCATGCCCGCGCCGGCGACGACCACGCGCCGGACCCCTGCCGTGCCCTCCTGGGCTGTCTGCTCGCTCACCCGATCACCATAGACAGTCGGCGATCAACCGGTCAGGGGGCGTGCGCGACGACCTGTTCCACGACGCTGGTGCCGGAGCCGGGTCCCGACTCCCACTCCCAGGTCTCCCAGGTCTCCTCCAGGCGCACCCCGCCGTCGGGCAGTTCCACGACCGTGGACACGCAGTGGCCGCAGGCCGTGCTGCCGTCGGTGCGCAGCTGCACGTACCGGAAGTCCAGGCGGTCGCCCGCGCGGGTGCCGGCCAGATGGCCGCGGACGATGTCGCCGCCCCGGTACTCGGCCCAGATCGCGCCGTCCTGCTCGTGGTAGGCGAAGCGGGTCCGGGTGCCGACCTGACCTGCGGACCGGTCGGCGACGGGGGCGAGGACCAGACCGTCGAGCGACGGGGCCATGACCGAGGGCTCCCTTACGGGTGGGGAGGGGGGCGGGCTAGGGTGGCCACCGTACAAGCACTCGCGGGAGCCCGGACGCACCGGGCTGAGAGGGAGGCTGGCGGCCTCCGACCGTACGAACCTGATCCGGGTCATGCCGGCGAAGGGAGGGGCTGGACGCCCATGTCCACACGTACGCCCGAAACCCCGGGACGCCCCGACGTCCTGGTCGTCGGGGGCGGGATCATCGGCCTCGTCACGGCCTGGCGCGCGGCGCGCCGGGGGCTCGCGACGGCCCTGGTGGATCCGGCTCCGGGCGGCGGGGCCGCGCAGGTCGCGGCCGGGATGCTGGCCGCGGTCACCGAACTGCACTACGGCGAGGAGACGCTGCTCGCCCTCAATCTGGAGTCGGCGCGCCGCTACCCCGGCTTCGTGGCCGAACTGACCGAGGCGAGCGGCCGGGACCTCGGCTACCGGCGCTGCGGCACCCTCGCGGTCGCGCTGGACGCCGACGACCGCGCCCATCTGCGGGAACTGCACGCCCTCCAGCAGCGCTGCGGCCTGGAGGCGGAGTGGCTGTCGGGGCGCGAGTGCCGCCGACTGGAGCCGATGCTGGCGCCCGGGGTGCGCGGCGGGCTGCGGGTCGACGGCGACCACCAGATCGATCCGCGCCGGCTGGCCGCGGCCCTGGTGATCGCGTGCGAGCGGGCCGGGGTGGTGTTCCACCGGGTGTGGGCGCAGCGGCTGGACGTCGTACGGGAGAGGGCCGTCGGGGTCACCGCAGCGGACGGGACGGCGCTCAGCGCCGGGCAGGTGGTGCTCGCGGGCGGCAGCCTCAGCGGGCGGCTCGCGGGGGTGCCCCCGGAGCTGGTGCCGCCGGTGCGGCCGGTGAAGGGGCAGGTGCTGCGGCTGGCGGTGCCCGAGCGGTACGCGCCGTTCCTCAGCCGGACGGTGCGGGCCGTGGTCCGGGGCGGCCAGCTGTATCTGGTGCCCCGGGAGAACGGCGAGCTGGTCGTCGGCGCCACCAGCGAGGAGCTGGGCTGGGACACGACGGTCACCGCGGGCGGCGTGTACGAGCTGCTGCGCGACGCGCACGAGCTGGTGCCGGGCATCACCGAGCTGCCGCTCACCGAGACCAGGGCCGGGCTGCGGCCCGGGTCCCCCGACAACGCGCCGCTGCTCGGGCCCTCGGGGCTCGACGGGCTGCTGCTGGCGACCGGGCACCACCGCAACGGGGTGCTGCTCACGCCGGTCACCGGGGATGTGATGGGGCAGTTGCTGGCGGGAGGCCCGCTGCCCGAGGAAGCCCGTCCGTTCACGCCGGAGCGCTTCGGCGCGCCGCGCGTCCAGCAGCTGGAGCAGACCGTATGAGCGCCGTGTCGTCCACCATCACCGTCTCCGTCAACGGGCAGCGCCGAAAGATCGCGCCGGGTACCGCGCTCGACGCCGTCGTACGGTCCCTCGTGCGGGCCCCCGCCGGGGTGGCGGCCGCCGTCAACGAGACGGTCGTACCGCGGACGGAGTGGGCCGGGACCGCGCTCGCCGAGGGCGACCGGGTCGAGGTGCTCACCGCGGTGCAGGGAGGCTGAGCCATGACCGAGGATCGCCTGGTCATCGGGGGTACGGCTGTCGGGTCGCGGTTGATCATGGGTACCGGCGGGGCGCCCAGCCTCGATGTGCTGGAGCGGGCGCTGGTGGCCTCCGGGACGGAGCTGACGACGGTCGCGATGCGGCGGGTCGAGCCGTCCGTGCACGGCTCGGTGCTGTCCGTGCTGGAGAAGCTCGGCATCCGGGTGCTGCCGAACACGGCGGGCTGCTTCACCGCCGGGGAGGCCGTGCTCACGGCGCGGCTCGCGCGGGAGGCGCTCGGTACGTCGCTGGTGAAGCTGGAGGTCATCGCCGACGAGCGGACGCTGCTGCCGGATCCGGTGGAGCTGCTGGAGGCGGCGGAGACGCTGGTGGACGACGGGTTCACGGTGCTGCCGTACACCAACGACGATCCCGTGCTCGCGCGGAAGCTGGAGGACGTGGGGTGCGCGGCGGTGATGCCGCTGGGCTCGCCGATCGGGTCGGGGCTCGGGATCCGCAACCCGCACAACTTCCAGTTGATCGTGGAGCGGGCGGGGGTGCCGGTGATCCTGGACGCGGGGGCGGGGACGGCGTCGGATGTGGCGCTGGCGATGGAGCTGGGGTGTGCGGGGGTGATGCTGGCGTCGGCGGTGACGCGGGCGCGGGAGCCGGAGGTGATGGCGGCGGCGATGCGGCACGCGGTGACCGGGGGGAGACTGGCGCGGGTGGCGGGGCGGATACCTCGCCGGTACTGGGCGGAGGCGTCGTCTCCTGCGGAGGGTCTGGCCGTGCTCGATCCCGAGCGTCCCGCGTTCTGACCTACCCGCGCACCACCCGAAACCCTCGGCCGGAAGGCCGGACCTCCCTGTGGGACGCGATCACCGTCGGCGGCTCCCCGCCCGTGGCCCGGCCTCTCGACCCGTGGACCGGCGTCCGCCCCTCGGTCGGCCACCGCCTCCTCCTCCTCCCCCGGAATATGGCGTCCCCGCGTAAGAAGCGTCACAGGTCGGCTTCAGTGCCCTGGTGGGGAAGGCGGAGGGGAGGGGGAAGGGTGTGGGGGCTCGTAGACTCGGCGTGTGGACATGACCCTTCAGGACGCCCTCGTCGGGCACGTGCTCGACGGTCGGTATCGCGTGGACGCGCGGATCGCGGCCGGCGGGATGGCGACGGTGTACCGGGCGCTGGACACGCGCCTGGACCGGGTGCTCGCGCTGAAGGTGATGCATCCCGCGCTGGCGGCCGACGGCGTCTTCGTGGAGCGGTTCATCCGCGAGGCGAAGTCCGCGGCCCGGCTCGACCATCCGAACGTGGTGCAGGTCTTCGACCAGGGCACCGACGGCTCGTATGTGTACATGGCGATGGAGTACGTCGCCGGGTGCACCCTGCGCGACGTGCTGCGCGAGCGCGGCGCGCTGCGCCCGCGGGCCGCGCTGGACATCCTGGAGCCGGTGCTCGCCGCGCTCGGCGCCGCCCACCGGGCCGGTTTCGTGCACCGGGACATGAAGCCCGAGAACGTGCTGATAGGCGACGACGGACGGGTCAAGGTCGCCGACTTCGGCCTGGTCCGCTCCGTCGACACGGTGACCAGTACGACCGGCTCCGTGCTCGGCACCGTCGCCTACCTCGCCCCCGAGCAGATCGACCAGGGCACCGCCGACCCCCGCGTCGACGTGTACGCCTGCGGTGTCGTGCTCTACGAGATGCTGACCGGCGCCAAGCCGCACTCCGGGGACTCCCCCGCGCAGGTGCTCTACCGGCACATCAACGAGGACGTGCCGCCGCCCTCCGCGCTGGTGCCGGACCTGGCCCCGCGGCTGGACGAGCTGGTCGCCTCGGCCACCGCCCGCGACCCAGAGGTGCGCCCGTACGACGCGGTCGCGCTGCTCGCCGGGGCCCGCGAGGCCCGCGAGGCGCTGACCGAGGAACAGCTGGACGCCGTACCGCCGGGGGCCAGGACGGTGGAGCACGAGAACGCGGAGAACCGTACGAGCGTGATCCCGCGCGCTCTCACCGTGCCCCGGCCGCTCCCGGTCGACGGGGACGGCGACGGCGTCAGCCGCACCGCCCGCTTCCAGGCCGCGCCGGTCCCGCCCCCGCGCCGGTCCCGGCGGCTCATGCTGACGATCGCCGTCGCCGTGCTGCTGGTGCTCGGCGCCGGCACCGGGGTCTGGTACATCAACTCCGGCCAGTTCACCAAGGTCCCGCCGCTGCTGACGAAGTCCGAGGCGCAGGCCCGGGACCGGCTCCAGGACGCCGGGCTGCACGTCGGGAAGGTGAAGCGGGCCTACGACGACACCGTCGAGCGCGGCACCGTGATCAGCACCGACCCTGCGCCCGGGGCCCGGATCCGGGACCATGACGCGGTGGCGCTGACCGTCTCGCTCGGCCCGGAGACGGTCAAGGTCCCGGACCTGGCCGGTCTGCCGCTCGCGAAGGCCCGGCAGAAACTCACGGCGGCCGGTCTGGAGCCGGGCATGGTCACCCGGCAGTTCAGCGACGACATCGACGCGGGCGCCGTCATCTCCACGGCTCCCTCCTCCGGGACCGAGCGGCACGCGGGCTCGGCGATCGCGCTGACCGTCAGCAAGGGCAGCCCGATCGACGTGCCGGACGTCACCGGCGACGACCCGGCCGACGCGCGGCAGGAGCTGACGAGCGCCGGGCTCAAGGTGAAGATCGCGAGCGAGCAGGTCAACTCCGAGTACGACAAGGGCAAGGTGGCCCGGCAGAGCCCCGGCGACGGCGAGCAGGCCGCCGCGGGCGACACGGTGACGCTCACCCTGTCCAAGGGCCCGCAGCTGATCGAGGTCCCGGACGTGACCGGCGACAGCGTGGACGACGCCCACCAGGCACTGGAGGACGCCGGGTTCAAGGTCAGCGAGGACCGCGGGATCCTCGGCCTGTTCGGCGACACCGTGCAGAAGCAGTCCGTCGAGGGCGGGAAGACCGCCCCCAAGGGGTCCACGATCACGATCACCATCAGGTGAGGCCGTGCGGATGCGCGGACGACGAGGCCGGTGACCGGGTTCACCCCCGGCGCCGGTCCGGGCGCGCCCGCGGACATGACACCCTGGACAGGTGAGTTCCGTTTCCTCGTCCCTCCCCCGGTCCCTCCCGCGCAACCCCGTCGGCGGCCATGTCCCGGTGGCCGGCGGTCTGCACTCCGTGGGGCTGTCGTACGCCCAGGAGCTGGAGGCGGAGACCGTCCAGGTCTTCGTGGCCAACCCGCGCGGCTGGGCCACCCCCGCCGGGAACCCCAGGCAGGACGAGGCGTTCCGCGCGGCCTGCGCCGAGGGGTCGGTCCCGGCGTACGTGCACGCCCCCTACCTGATCAACTTCGGCTCGCACACCGAGGCCACCGTGGAGAAGTCGGTGGAGTCGCTGCGGCACTCGCTGCGGCGCGGCCGGGAGATCGGGGCGCTCGGCGTGGTGGTGCACACCGGCAGCGCGACCGGCGGCCGGGCCCGCGAGGTGGCCCTGAAGCAGGTGCGGGAGCACATGCTGCCGCTGCTGGACGAGCTGACCGAGGACGACGACCCGTTCCTGCTGCTGGAGTCCACCGCGGGCCAGGGCGCCTCGCTGTGCTCGCGCACCTGGGACTTCGGGCCGTACTTCGAGGCGCTGGACGCCCACCCCAAGCTGGGCGTGTGCCTGGACACCTGCCACATCTTCGCCGCCGGGCACGATCTGACCGGCCCGGCCGGCATGAACCAGACGCTCGACCTGCTGGTGGAGACCGTCGGCGAGGGGCGGCTGAAGCTGATCCACGCCAACGACTCCAAGGACGTGGTCGGCGCGCACAAGGACCGGCACGAGAACATCGGCTCCGGGCATATCGGCGAGGAGCCCTTCCGCGCCCTGATGAACCACCCGGCGACCGAGGGCGTCCCGCTGGTCATCGAGACCCCCGGCGGCAAGGAGGGCCACGCGGCGGACGTGGCCCGGCTCAAGCGCCTCAGGGACGGCTGACGCGAGCCCCCGGCCCGCGCGCCTTTGGGGCCACCGGCCCGCGAGATTCCGGGGCCTGCCCCCGAGGCTCGGGGGCCGCCGGCCGGACCGTCACAGCTCCGGTCCCTCCCCCGGCTCCTCCTGGTAGGAGTAGCGCTGTTCCTTCCAGGGATCGCCCACGTTGTGGTACCCGCGTTCCTCCCAGAACCCGCGCCGGTCGGCCGTCATGTACTCGATGCCCCGCACCCACTTGGGCCCCTTCCAGGCGTACAGATGGGGCACGATCAGGCGGGCCGGGAAGCCGTGCTCGGCGGTCAGCAGCTCGCCGTCCTTGTGGGTGGCGAAGAGGGCGCGGTCGGAGAGGAAGTCCGCGAGGCGCAGGTTGGAGCTGAAGCCGTACTCCGCCCAGACCATCACATGGGTGACGTCCGGGGCCGGCGGCGCCAGGTCCACGATCGCGGCGGCCGGGACCCCGCCCCACTCCGCGCCGAGCATGCTGAACCTGGTCACGCAGTGCAGATCGGCCACCACGGTGGCGTACGGCAGGGCCGTGAACTCCTCGTGGTTCCAGCAGTGCTTGTCGGCGTCGGCGGTGGCGCCGAAGACCCGGAAGTCCCAGCGCTCGGGCCGGAACTTGGGGACGGGTCCGTAGTGCGTGACCGGCCAGCCGCGCTGGAGTCGCTGCCCCGGCGGAAGCTCGGACCCTGCCACCGCTCCAGTCTCTCGCTCCACCGGATGACCCATGCAACCATCCTGACAGACCTCGGGCGGTGCCCCTGACCGCCCCTCCTCGAAACGGGCAAAAGCCACCAAACCTCGGCAGACTTACTAAGTACGCACTTACTGGACGATCTTCGCGTCCGGTGCAATCATGCGGCCCACACCTCCCCCGATATCCGTGCGGGAGACATCCGTGTGGAAGGAGCCGCTGCGATGCAGGGCGACCCCGACGTCATCGAACTGCTCAACGAGCAGCTGACCGCCGAGCTGACGGCGATCAACCAGTACTTCCTGCACTCCAAGATCCAGGACCACCGGGGGTGGTCCAAGCTGGCGGAGTACACCCGGCGCGAGTCGTTCGACGAGATGCGGCACGCGGAGATCCTGACCGACCGCATCCTGCTGCTCGACGGGCTGCCGAACTACCAGCGGCTCTCCCACATCGAGGTGGGGCAGACGGTGACGGAGATGTTCCGGGCCGACCGGCAGATCGAGGTCGAGGCGATCGACCGGCTGCGCCGGGGCGTGCAGATCATGCGCGACAAGGACGACATCACGTCCGCGAACATCTTCGAGGCGATCCTGGCCGACGAGGAGCACCACATCGACTACCTGGACACCCAGCTGGAGCTGGTCGACAAGCTGGGCGAGGCGCTGTACATCTCGACGGTGATCGAGCAGAACCAGCCGGACCCCTCGGGGCCGGGCACCGGCAGCTTCTAGCGGTGGCCTAGGCGGCGTCGTCCATGCGGTCGAGCGTCGCCGGGGCGCGCTGTTCGATCAGCTCGCGGCGGGGGCAGGCGCCCCGGCCGAGCAGCGCCTGGATGCGTCGTACGCAGCGGCCGCAGTCCGTTCCGGCCTTGCACGCGGAGGCGATCTGTCGCGGGGTGGCGGCGCCGTCCTCCGCGTGCTGCTGGACCTGGGCCTCGGTGATGCCGAAGCAGCTGCACACGTACACGCGGACTCACCTCCCGACGGGATCGCCGTAACTCTGCCGTCCCGTTTCCCGGTGAGGCAAACCTAACCTTACCCGCCGCTTCGCGACCGCAAAAGGGCGAGGGGCGCGGATCGCATGTGATCCGCGCCCCAGCGCACCGCCGGTGAGGGGTTCGCCTACTGGTCCCGGTACATCTCCGCGACCAGGAAGGCCAGGTCGAGGGACTGGCTGCGGTTGAGCCGCGGGTCGCAGGCCGTCTCGTAGCGCTGGTGCAGGTCGTCCACGAAGATCTCGTCGCCGCCGCCCACGCACTCGGTGACGTCGTCGCCGGTCAGCTCCACATGGATGCCGCCCGGGTGGGTGCCGAGGCCCTTGTGGACCTCGAAGAAGCCCTTGACCTCGTCCAGCACGTCGTCGAAGCGGCGGGTCTTGTGCCCGGAGGCCGCCTCGAAGGTGTTGCCGTGCATCGGGTCGGTCACCCAGGCCACCGTGGCGCCGGACGCCGTGACCTTCTCGACCAGCTCGGGCAGGTGGTCGCGGATCTTGTCGGCGCCCATGCGGACGATGAAGGTCAGCCGGCCCGGCTCCCGGTCGGGGTCGAGGCGGTCGATGTACTTCAGCGCCTCCTCGGCCGTGGTGGTCGGGCCGAGCTTGATGCCGATCGGGTTGTTGATCTTCGAGGCGAACTCGATGTGCGCGTGGTCCAGCTGGCGGGTGCGCTCACCGATCCACACCATGTGCCCGGAGACGTCGTACAGCTTGCCGGTGCGGGAGTCGACCCGGGTCAGGGCGGACTCGTAGTCCAGCAGCAGCGCCTCGTGCGAGGAGAAGAACTCGACGGTCTTGAACTCCTCCGGGTCGGTGCCGCAGGCCCGCATGAAGTTCAGCGCGTTGTCGATCTCCCGGGCCAGCTGCTCGTAGCGCTGGCCGGAGGGGGAGGTCTTCACGAAGTCCTGGTTCCAGGCGTGCACCTGGCGCAGGTCGGCGTATCCGCCGGTGGTGAAGGCGCGCACCAGGTTCAGCGTGGACGCGGAGGCGTTGTACATCCGCTTGAGCCGCTCGGGGTCCGGGATGCGGGCGGCCTCGGTGAAGTCGAAGCCGTTGACGGAGTCGCCCCGGTACGTCGGCAGCGTCACCCCGTCGCGGGTCTCGGTCGGCTTGGAGCGGGGCTTGGAGTACTGCCCGGCGATGCGGCCGACCTTCACCACGGGCACGGAGGCCGCGTAGGTGAGGACGGCGCCCATCTGGAGCAGCGTCTTCAGCTTCTGCCGGATCTGGTCGGCGGACACCGCGTCGAATGCCTCGGCGCAGTCGCCGCCCTGGAGGAGGAACGCCTCTCCCTTGGCGACGGCCGCCATCCGGGCACGCAGCTGGTCGCACTCGCCCGCGAAAACGAGCGGCGGATACGTCTCCAACTCCGCGACGACTTCGCGCAGCGCCACGGGGTCGGGGTACTCGGGCTGCTGCGCCGCGGGCAGGTCTCGCCACGTCGCATGAGCGGCGGCGGCTTGGGAATCAGCGTTCACGGTCACAGCCCCAGGTTACGGCCTCACGTCCGACCCACCGGCCTCAGCTCACAAAATGAGACGGAGCGGGGCGACCGCCCCACCCGTCGACCCCCGCATGCGCGGGGAGCACATCGCGGATCTCGGTTCGTGACCGCCGCTCGTCGGACCACCCCCGCGTCTGCGGGGGCCGGGTGCCTCAGTACGTCCAGCGAACGCCAGTGTGAGAGATCACGCGGACCCCGGGGACCGGCCGGACATGGGGTACGCTGCGCAGCATGTTCGCGCTTTCCGACCAGAACTGGTGGTGGACCGCTCCTCCGGCGGCCCGCTGATCGCGCGTACCCAGATTTCGCGAAGGCCGCCCGAGGGCGGCCTTCGGTGTTTTCCGGGGTCGTTCCTCTCCTTGACCGAACAGGAGCCCGACCCGTGGATCTCAAGGACCTGCTGTCCGACCCCCGCCCCTTCGCCCTGCTGCGCCGCCGGGTGCCCGGCCGGGCCGAGCACCCGGTGGAGGTGCTGATCGGCCCGGTCGCCGGCCGGGACCGGCTCGCCGAGCTGCCGGACGAGGGGCTCGCCCTGGTGCCGTTCCGGCAGATCCGCGAGCGCGGCTTCGACGTCCGCGACGACGGCACCCCGCTCCTGGTGCTGACGCCCGAGGAGTCGTACGAGATGCCGTACGACGAGGCGCTGCGGCAGCTTCCCGCGCACCGGGTCCGCGTCGAGGGCGGCGGCTTCGACGTCGGTGACGAGGAGTACGCCGGGATCGTCGGCCGGGTCCTCGAACAGGAGATCGGCGGGGGCGAGGGCGCGAACTTCGTGATCCGGCGGACGTTCGAGGGCGAGATCCCCGGGTTCGGCCGGGCGGACGCGCTGGCGCTGTTCCGCAGGCTGCTGGAGGGCGAGCGCGGGGCGTACTGGACGTTCGTGGTGCACACCGGGGAGCGCACCCTGGTCGGCGCGAGCCCCGAGGCGCATGTGCGGATGTCCGGCGGCACGGTCGTGATGAACCCGATCAGCGGGACCTACCGCTATCCCGCCGAGGGCCCGGCCCCGGAGCACCTCCTGGACTTCCTCGCCGACGGCAAGGAGATCGAGGAGCTGTCGATGGTGGTCGACGAGGAGCTGAAGATGATGTGCACCGTCGGCGACATGGGCGGGGTCGTCGTCGGGCCGCGCCTGAAGGAGATGGCGCACCTCGCGCACACCGAGTACGAGCTGCGCGGGAAGTCCTCGCTGGACGCCCGGGACGTGCTGCGGGAGACCATGTTCGCGGCCACGGTCACCGGGTCGCCGGTGCAGAACGCGTGCCGGGTGATCGAGCGGCACGAGGTCGGCGGGCGCGGGTACTACGCCGGTGCGCTGGCCCTGCTCGGCCGGGACGCGGGCGGCGCGCAGACCCTGGACTCCCCCATCCTGATCCGCACCGCCGACATCGGCGCGGACGGCCGGCTGCGGGTGCCGGTCGGGGCCACCCTGGTGCGCGGCTCACAGCCGGCGGGCGAGGTCGCCGAGACCCATGCCAAGGCGGCGGGCGTGCTCGCGGCCCTCGGGGTGCGTCCCGGGCGGCCGCGCGCGGAGCGGGAGCTGCCCCGGCTGGCCGACGATCCCCGGGTGCGGGCCGCGCTGGACGGGCGGCGGGCCTTCCTCGCCCCGTTCTGGCTGCGGATGCAGCAGCCGGCCGCCGAGGTGAGCGGGCACGCCCTGGTGGTCGACGGCGAGGACACCTTCACCGCGATGCTGGCCCATCTGCTGCGCGCCACGGGCCTGGAGGTGACGGTACGGCGCTACGACGAGCCGGGGCTGCGGGCTGCGGTGCTCGCGCACGAGGGCCCGGTGGTGCTCGGCCCCGGCCCCGGGGACCCCTGCGACCTGGCCGATCCGAAGATGCGGTTCCTGCGGGAGCTGGCCCGGACCGTCCTGCGGGAGCACCGGCACGGGGTGCTGGGCGTGTGCCTGGGCCATGAACTGCTCGCGGCGGAGCTGGGGTTGGAGATCGTCCGCAAGGAAGTGCCGTACCAGGGGGCGCAGACGGAGATCGAGCTGTTCGGGCGCCGCGAGACCGTCGGCTTCTACAACAGCTTCACCGCCCGCTGCGACGAGGACGCGGCGCGGGAGCTGGCGGCGCACGGGATCGAGGTGAGCCGGGCGGCGAACGGCGAGGTGCACGCCGTGCGGGGGCCCGGGTTCGCGGGGGTGCAGTTCCACCCGGAGTCGGTGCTGACGCTCGACGGGGCGGCGATCGTCGGGGAGTTGACGGGGCGGCTGCGCGGCGCGGGCGCGTTCTGAAGCCGCCGGGCTGTGGGCCGGGTCGCCGGCCCACAGCCCGGCGGGTCCGTTCGGGCTCAGCCGAAGAACACCCCGGCCTCCTCGTACAGCTTCGGGTCGACCGTCTTCAGCTTGGCGGTCGCCTCGGCGAGCGGCACGCGCACGACGTCGGTGCCGCGCAGGGCGACCATCTTGCCGAAGTCGCCGTCGCGCACGCAGTCCACGGCGTGCAGTCCGAAGCGGGTGGCGAGCCAGCGGTCGAAGGCGCTGGGGGTGCCGCCGCGCTGGATGTGCCCGAGGACGGTGGTGCGCGCCTCGTTGCCGGTGCGCTTCTCGATCTCCTTGGCCAGCCATTCGCCGACCCCGGACAGCCGGACATGCCCGAAGGAGTCCAGCGACTGGTCCTTGAGCACCATCTCGCCGTCCTTGGGCATGGCGCCCTCGGCGACCACCACGATCGGGGCGTACGACGCCTTGAAGCGGGAGGTGATCCAGGCGCACACCTGGTCGAGGTCGAAGCGCTGCTCGGGGATGAGGATGACGTTGGCGCCCCCGGCCAGGCCCGAGTGCAGGGCGATCCAGCCGGCGTGCCGGCCCATCACCTCGCAGACGAGGACCCGCATATGGGACTCGGCGGTGGTGTGCAGCCGGTCGATGGCCTCGGTCGCGATGTTGACGGCGGTGTCGAAGCCGAAGGTGTAGTCGGTGGCGGACAGGTCGTTGTCGATGGTCTTGGGCACGCCGACGCAGGGCACGCCGTACTCGCCGGACAGCTGGGCGGCCACCCCGAGGGTGTCCTCGCCGCCGATCGCGATCAGGGCCTCGACCTCCTGCTTGGCGAGGTTGTCCTTGATCCGGCGGATGCCGCCCTCGATCTTGAGGGGGTTGGTCCTGGAGGAGCCGAGGATGGTGCCGCCGCGGGGCAGGATGCCGCGCACGGCGGGGATGTCGAGGCGGACGGCGCGGCCTTCGAGGGGGCCGCGCCAGCCGTCCCGGAATCCGACGAACTCGTAGTCGTAACTCTGCACGCCCTTGCGCACGATGCCCCGGATGACGGCGTTGAGCCCGGGGCAGTCGCCGCCTCCGGTCAGTACTCCGACCCGCATGGAAATGTCCCTTCACCCGCAGTGCCTGACGATTCGTCACGCTAATGGTGATGCGTGTCACATCGGGAGAGGCGGTACGGGTGAATCGGGGGGATTTCCACGGACGTCGGGGCGCGCCCGCGGGAGCGGGGGCCGGTGTGGCGGGTGGGGTGGGGCCGGTGCGGCGGGGGTGCCGGGTGTCACTCCTCGTCGAGGCCGCGTTCGATGGCGTACCTCACCAGCTCGACGCGGTTGTGGAGTTGGAGCTTGCCGAGGGTGTTCTGGACGTGGTTCTGCACGGTGCGGTGGGAGATGACGAGGCGTTCGGCGATCTGCTTGTAGCTCAGGCCCTTGGCGACCAGCCGCAGCACCTCCGTCTCCCGCTCGGTCAGCCGGGGCGCGCCCGGGGCGTCGGTGTCGGGCGCGGCCGCCGGTTCGGCGGCCAGGCGCCGGTACTCGCCGAGGACCAGTCCGGCGAGGCCCGGGGTGAACACCGCGTCGCCGACGGCCGTACGGCGCACCGCGTCCAGCAGTTCGCCGGTGGAGGCGGACTTCAGCAGATAGCCGGTCGCGCCGGACTTCACCGCCTCCAGGACGTCGGCGTGCTCACCGCTCGCGGACAGCACCAGGACGCGCAACGCCGGGTTGTGCGCGACCAGTTCCTTGCACACCTGGACGCCGGGCTTGGCGGGCAGGTTGAGGTCCAGGACCAGCACATCGGGGGCGGCGGCCTTGGCGCGGCGCACGGCCTGTTCGCCGTCGCCCGCGGTGGCGACCACCTCGAAACCGGACTCGGCCAGGTCCCGGGCGACCGCGTCGCGCCACATGGGGTGATCGTCCACCACCATGACCCTGATCGGGTCCTGCCGCTGTGTCATCGCCGCTCCGCCTTCTTCCCCCGCGCCGCCAGGGCGCCCTTCGGTACCTTCAGTTCGACCTCCGTGCCCTGGCCGGGCACCGAGATCAGCTCGGCGCTGCCGCCGAGGTCGCGCAGTCTGCCCCGGATGGACTGGGCGACGCCGAGCCGCCCCTCGCCCTCGGCCTCGGCGAGCCGTCCCGCGGGGATGCCGGGGCCGTCGTCCCGGACGGTGACGAGGATGTCCGCCGGTTCGTCCTCGACCAGGATCCAGGCCCGCGCCCCTTCTCCGGCGTGCCTGCGCACATTGTCCAGGGCGGCGCCGACGGCCGCGGCCAGCTCCCGGGCGGCCACCGGCGGCAGCGGCACCGGGGCGCCGGGCTCGGCGAGGCTCACCCCGTCGCGGGCGAACGGCGCGAGGAGGGTGCGCAGATCGACCGGGCCGCCGCCGTCCGGACCGTCGCCGTCCGCCGGGTCCGTGGCCGCCGCGACGGGTACGGCGGTGTCCTCGGCGATCCGGGCGAGTGGCAGCAGACCGCCGGCGACCAGGGTGCGCAGGGCCACCTCCTGCTCCCCGGCCAGCCTGCCCAGTTCACCCGCCTCGCCGCCGAGGGCGGTGCCGCGCCGCTTCACCATCGCGAGGACCTGGAGCACGCTGTCGTGGATGTCCCGGGCCAGCCGCTCGCGTTCCCGGGTCGCGGCCTGGATCTCCAGGGCGCGGGCGAGGGTGCGTTCGGAGGCGCGGGCCACTTCCACGACGTAGCCGATGCCGATGGAGGCCACCCAGACGAGGATCAGGCTGTGCAGGGTGTCCCGCGCGAGCTGGCCGCGCTCGACCAGGTTGGCGGCGGCCACCGCCGTGGAGGCGACGGCGGCCCAGCGCCAGCCGCCCTTGATGGCGAAGGCGAGCACCGCGCCGCCGGTCCATATCGTCGGCAGGGTGGGGCCGCCCGCGATCCGCTGATGGCTGTCGGCGAACGCGGTGAGCAGGACGCCGGCGAGGGCGATGGTGAGGTCGGCGGCGAGGAAGCCCCTGGTGCAGCTGGCCGCGCCGCGCACCCTCGGCAGGGTGGCGAGGGTCCAGACGACGAGGACGGCGTCGTAGCCGAGCGCGATCCACGGACGGGTGAACTGGTCGTACGTGGTGACGCACAGGCCGAGCGCGTACACCATGGTCAGCACGCGGTACCCGGCGAGCGCGCGCCACAGCGGCAGCTCCACCGACATCCTCAGCACGCGCTCGCGCCCGGCCATCCCCCGTGCCCCCCGTGAACCCCGTGAACCCCGTGAACCAGTGAACTCCGTGCGGCTACTTGCTCTCCGCTTCCCTGGCCTTCTCCGCCTTCTCCGCTTCCTTCTCCGCTTCCTTCTCCGCCTTGTCGGCTTCCTTGGCCGCCTTCGCCGCCTCCGCGATCTGCCGCTTGGCGGCGGTCGCGTACATGTCGACGTACTCCTGGCCGGAGAGCTTCATGATCTCGTACATGACCTCGTCGGTCAGCGCGCGCAGCACGAAGCGGTCGTGCTCCATGCCCTGGTAGCGGCTGAAGTCGAGGGGCTTGCCGATGCGGATGCCGGGCCGCATCAGCTTCGGCATCACCTGGCCGGGCGGCTGGATCTTCTCGGTGTCGATCATCGCCACCGGGATCACCGGCGCGCCGCTCGCGAGCGCCACCCGGGCGAGGCCACCGGGCTTGCCCCGGTAGAGCCGGCCGTCGGGCGAGCGGGTGCCCTCCGGGTAGATGCCGAACAGCTCGCCGCGCTCCAGCACCTCGATGCCGCTCCTGATCGCGGCCTCACCGGCGCCGCGCGCACCGGAACGGTCCACCGGGAGCTGGCCGACGCCCTTGAAGAAGGCGGCGGTGAGCCGGCCCTTCACGCCGGGCGTGGTGAAGTACTCGGCCTTCGCGATGAAGGTGACCTTGCGGTCCAGCATCGTCGGCAGGAAGAACGAGTCGGAGAAGGACAGGTGGTTGCTGGCCAGGATGGCCGGTCCCTCGTCCGGAATGTTCTCCAGACCCTCCACCCAGGGCCTGAAGGCGAGCTTCAGCGGCCCTCCGATGGCGACCTTCATCGTGCCGTACAACACCCGTGTGCCTCCCGTTTCCGTCGCACAGACCTTAACCCGCTGGACCGTCAAAGCACCCGACGGCCCTGGTCGGTGTCCGTGCGGTCGCGTACCGTGAAGCACATCCGCGTGTTCTCTCATCGCCCCGGCCGGACAGCGGCGGGGCCCTTCCCCAGGAACAGGAGCGTCGAAGGTGCCGGTTCTCCCTGGAGCCGAGCCGTACCGCCACTCCGGCGGCGAGGTGGGCGTCCTCTTCTGTCACGGCTTCACCGGCTCGCCGCAGTCACTGCGTCCCTGGGCGGAGCACCACGCAGCGCACGGACTGACGGTGTCGCTGCCCCTGCTGCCGGGACACGGCACGCGCTGGGAGGACATGCAGCTCACGGGCTGGCAGGACTGGTACGCGGAGGTGGACCGCGAACTGCGGCTGCTGTCCGAGCGCTGTTCCCAGGTGTTCGTCGCGGGCCTGTCCATGGGCGGCGCCCTCGCGCTGCGGCTGGCGGCCCTGCACGGCGAGCGGATCAGCGGCGTGGTCGTCGTCAACCCGGCGAACAAGGTGCACGGCCTGTCCGCGTACGCCCTGCCCGTGGCCCGGCACCTGGTGCGGTCCACCAAGGGCATCGCCAGCGACATCGCCAAGGGCGGCGTGGCGGAGACGGGTTACGACCGGGTGCCGCTGCACGCGGCGCACTCGCTGCGCCGGTTCCTGCGCCGGCTGGACGGCGAGCTGCCCCGGATCGCCCAGCCACTGCTCCTGCTGCGCAGCGCCCAGGACCATGTCGTACCGGCCGTCGACTCGGCCCGGGTGCTGGAGCGGATCTCGTCCGCCGACGTCCGGGAGATCGTGCTGGAACACAGCTACCACGTCGCGACGTTGGATGTGGACGCGGACCGGATCTTCGAGGAGAGCCTCGGTTTCATCAGCCGGCTCGCACCGATTCCGGGCAAGGAAGGGACGGCCGCAGTTGGCTGAGCACGACCCGGGTCCCGAGGGCCGCGAGGACCGGGAAGACCGGGAGGACCGGCAGGACCGGGAGCCGGAGGAGAGCGGGCTGCGTTTCGACGAGGACGCCGCCTGGCGGGCCATCGTGGCCGGGTACGGCGAGGAGCCGCCGGACCCGCCGGGCAGCAAGCCCTTCAAGCCGGTCGAGGACCTGGCGCTGCTGGAGAAGGACGCGCTGCTGGAGCGGTTGGAGAAGGACACCGCGGCGCACGAGGGCGACGACGGCAAGAAGGGCGACGGCAAGAAGAAGGAGGAGCCGCGGCCCGCCCGGCCGCTGGGCAGCTCCATCTCCTTCGCGCCCGGCGTCGGCCCCCGCGACCACCGTGCGCCGGGAGCGTCCGAGGACGACTTCGACGAGGACGACGCGGGCCACTTCGTGCCGCCCGAGCCGCCGCCGCTGGACACCGGCGACACCACGTCGAAGTTCGCCTGGCTCGGCGTGGTCGGCGGCCCCGTTCTGCTGCTGCTCGCGGTCCTGCTGGGCTGGGACATGACCTGGTGGCTGACGACCCTCGGCATCGGCGGCTTCCTCGGCGGCTTCGCGACGCTGGTGGCGCGGATGCGGACGGACGAGGACGACGACGATCCGGGCCGGGGGGCCGTGGTCTAGCCGGGGGGCCGTGGTCTGGCCGGGGGCCGTGGTCTGGCCGGGGGCCGTGGTCTGGCCGGGGGGCCGTGGTCAGGCCGGGGGGCCGTGGTCAGGCCGAGAGGGTCGTGGTCAGGCCGAGAGGGTCGTGGTCAGGCCGAGAGGGTCGTGGTCAGGCCGAGAGGGTCGTGGTCAGGCCGGGACCGGGGCTAACAGGCTTGGCCGGGCCCGGACTCCCCTACGGCGGGCGGGACGCGCAGGGCGGTCAGGACCGGGAGGTGGTCCGTGGCGGCGGCCAGGTCGGCGCGGGTGACGCCCGGCAGGTCCTCCGGGACCCCGCAGCCGAGGACCTCGACGCCCTTGGTGGCGAACACCGCGTCGATACGGCGCGCCGGAGTGGTCCGCGTCCAGGTCTCCTCGCCGCCCCAGGGGGCCACCGCCCGGCAGTCCTGAAGGGCACCGGCCAGCAGGCGGAAGGCGCGGCCGTCGGGCCCCTCGTTGAGATCGCCGCCCACCAGGGCGTGCTCCACGCCGAGTCCGTCGAGACGGTCGAGCAGCAGCCCGCCCTGGGCGTACCGCTCGCCGCCGTCGAGGCTGAGATGACAGCTGATCACCCCGAGCCGGGCGGCGCCGAAGCGGACCACCGCGGTGGCGAGACCGCGCCGGTGCAGGCCGGGGGTGAGCGGCAGCAGGACGTCCTCGGTGCGCTCCACGATGGCGCGCAGCGAGCACAGGATGGCGGGCCCCGCGCTGGTGCCGCCACCGGTGAGGACGACGAGACCGGCGGCCCCGGCGAGCCGCGCGAGCTTCTTGCGCCAGCGGAAGAACCGGGGCGCCTCCTGGAGGAGGACCAGGTCGGGGGCGCAGGCGGTGATCACCCGGGCGAGGGCGTCGGTGTCGTCGCGCAGGGAGCGGATGTTATAGCTCAGCACGCGGACGACGGCTGAACCATCGGGCTCTGTGTGGGAGTTGGGGAGCGGCGCCATGTGGATCAATGTACGCCGCGCTTGTACGAGCGGCCGACCGTGCCGGCCGAAAGGGGCGCGGGGAACTGGGCGGCAGGCCACGATGAACGGGCAGCCGCGCACAGACCTCGCGCCCCGAGCTGTTCGCGTGTCGGTTACATGATCGGGTCGGGCTCGCGGGCCAGGTCCGCCGCGCCGACCATGCCCGCCTTGTTGCCGAGCTGCGCCGCGATCACATCGGCGACGGGACGCCAGTTCCCGCCCACCAGCCACCGCTTGTACGACTTGCGGATCGGGTCGAGGACCAGCTCGCCCTCGTCGGAGAGGCCGCCGCCGACGATGAAGGCGGACGGGTCGAAGAGCGAGGCCAGGTCGGCGAGGCCGGCGCCGGCCCAGCGGGCCAGCTCGCGGTAGGAGTCGACGGCCACCGGGTCGCCCTGCCGGGCGGCCATGGAGATGTGCTTGCCCTCGATGCCGTCCGGGGTGCCGTCGCCGAGCGAGAGCAGCACCTCCGCGTTCTCGGGGGTGGCGTTGGCGCGCTGCTTGGCGTAGCGGACCAGGGCGCGCCCGGAGGCGTACTGCTCCCAGCAGCCCTGCGAGCCGCAGCCGCACAGCAGGCCGTCCGGCACCATGCGGATGTGGCCGAACTCGGCGGCCACGCCGAAGTGGCCGCGGCGCAGCTTGTTGCCGATGATGATGCCGCCGCCGAGGCCGGTGCCGAGGGTGATGCAGATGACGTTGCGGTGGCCCTTGCCGGCGCCGAACTTGTACTCGCCCCAGGCGGCGGCGTTGGCGTCGTTCTCGACCACGACGGGGAGGCCGGTGCGGGCCTCGACCTTCTCCTTGAGCGGCTCGTTGCGCCAGTCGATGTTGGGCGCGAAGTACACGGTGGAGCGCTGCCGGTTGACGTAACCGGCCGCACCGATGCCCACGCCGACGATCTCGTGCCCGGCACGCGCGCCCTCCACCGCGGAGGCGATGGCGTCCACGATGGCCTCGGGCGTGGTGGGGGTCGGCACCTTGAAGGTCGAGAGGATGTTGCCTTCCTCGTCGACCACGCCGGCCGCGATCTTGGTGCCGCCGATGTCGACGCCGATGGTGAGTCCCATGAATCCCTCAGTTCGGTCGAGCCCCGCTACGGCCAACCGTACCCGAGGCCCTTGCGGACGAGGGCTTCAGTCCAGGTCGATGCGCTCTCCGGAGCCGGTCCCCTCACCCCGGTCGCGCCCCTTGTCCCCCGTGCCGCCGTCGCCCTCGCGCCCCTCGTCGGCGGCGTCGTCCGGACCGGCGGTCCAGCGCCGCTCCTGGGACTGGACGGCGGAGCGGTAGGCGGCGAGCAGTTCGCCGCCGGCGGCGGCGAGGTGGTCGAAGACGCCGGGGTTGCGCTCCATGACGGGCTCGACGGCGGCCTTCGCCTGCTGGACGACCTGTCTGACCATCTGCTGGGCGGCGGGTCCGGCGAGGGTGCCGAGCGGGGACTGGAGGCCGGACAGCTTGTCGGCCACCGCGTCCACGAGCTTCTTCAGTTCCTCGGCGGCGGAACCGGGGGGCGGACCGTAGGTGGTGCGGCGGCGGGCCTTCTCGGCCTCCAGGTCCTCGGCGCAGGCCGTGGCCCAGGCGTCGGCGTCGCTCACCCGCGGCTCCTCGTGCGGTTCGGCGGGGCGCTCTTCGCTCATGGCGGACTCCTGACTGCGGTACGCCCTTACCCGTACGACGTTACCCGAACAGCGATGCCGAGTTCACCGTGCGGCGGCGGGCCACAGGCCGGGATCCGGGGCGAAGCGCACCCGCAGCTCGCCCTCGCGCAGACCGGCGCCGGAGACGGTGCAGCGGCGCAGGGCGGAGGGCAGGGGGACGATCCGCCGGAAGGCGCTCGCGGTGATCACGAGTTCGTCGCCGCGCCGGATCAGGTCGAGCTCCTCCCGTATGGCGCCGGGCAGCGGGATGTGCCAGACCAGCACCCCGTCCTCGGCGATCCGGTCGGCGACGGGCCACTCGACGGGGCGGTCCGGGCCGGTGACGGCGGGTACGGCGAGGGCGGCGAGGTCGTCCGGGGTGCCCGGGTCGCGGCCGAGGTGCGGCACGGGGTGCACGCCGTACTCCTCCCCCTCGGCCTCCCACTCCCGGAGCGCCTTGCGCTGCTGGGCGACGAGACCGGCGAGCCAGGTGTCGGGGGTGGTGTCGGGCAGGACCCGGTTGGCGACGAGCGCCTCGGTGCGCAGTCCGCGCAGGGCGAGTCCGAGGCGGGCGGTGCGCAGGGCGTCCACGGCGGCGGGGCCGGGTTCGGCGACCAGGCGTACGGCGGTGTCGCGGTCGGTGAGCACGGCCTCCACGGCGGCCAGCTCCACGTCCCAGCGGCCTGCCGTCTCGTACAGCCAGTCGGCGGGCATGGGGACACCGGCGAGCCGGCCGAGCACGGGGCGCAGGGCGCGGGCGGCCTGGCGCTCGGGGGGCAGCAGACGGCGCAGGTAGCGGCGCAGTTCCTCGGGGAGGGCGAGCAGGGCGAGGGCCCCCGGCAGGGGCGGCAGGTCCACGACGAGAAGGTCGTACTGCTCGCAGAGCGCGGCGTCGCGCAGCGCGCGCAGGAACGTCAGCTCCTCGGCGCCGGGCAGCGGGGTGACCTCCTCGGCGTCCAGGCGGGAGGCGCCGAGCAGATCGAGGACGCCGGCGGCGCGCTGCTGGAACTCGGCGAGGTCCTGGCGGAAGCCGGCGGTGGCGTCGGGGCGCCAGGCGGTGAGCCGGGGCGCGATCTCCACGGGCCGGGCCCCGGTCGGCGTGCCCAGCGCCGCGCCGGGGGTGTCCGCACGCTCCGCGCTCAGCAACAAGGTCCGGCTGCCCTCGCGGGCGGCGCGCAGCGCGGTGGCGGCGGCGACGGTCGTCCGCCCGCTGCCCCCGGGCCCCGTGATCAGGATGGTCCGCATAGGTCCGAACGGTAACGGACGTCCTGGCGCCCGCGAGGTGCCTCCCCCGGCGGGGGCGTCCCCGGCGCCCACCCTGCCGCCGGCCGGGCCGGGCGGGTGGGCGAAGGGATGTCGGGGGGAAGGGGTGTCAGGGGGTCTCGACGCGCTTCTTCAGGCCCGCCAGGGCGCGGTCGATGATGACCTTCTCCGCCTTGCGCTTGATCATGCCCAGCATGGGGATCTTGACGTCGACGGTGAGCCGGTACGTGACCTCCGTGCCGCCCGCGCCCGCCGGTGCCAGCAGGTAGGACCCGTCGAGCGACCGCAGCATCTGGGACTTGACCAGCGTCCAGGAGACCTCGTTGTCACCGGCCCAGGTGTAGGCCAGCGTCTGGTCGTCCTTGATCGCGCCGGCGTCCATGACGAGCCGTACCTCCTGGGCACGCCCCCGCTCGTCGGTCTTGAGGACCTCCGCCTCCTTCACCTCACCGGTCCAGTCCGGGTAGCGGGCGAAGTCGGCGATCACCGCCATGACGTCGGCGGGAGCCGCCTCGATCGTGATGCTCGAACTGGTGTGTTCCGCCATCGCCGTGGCTCCTCCAGATGCGGACCGAAGAGACTCATGCCCTGTGCTGACTGCGCACGTGTGTGCAGCGTGAAGGCTACCGTGCGCCCGCCCCGGCCCCGTCCGCGCCCCGTCACCACTCAAGGGCCCACGGCCGCCCGCTGCTCGCGAAGTGCCCCACGTTCACACACTCCGTCGCCCCGATCCGCATCCTGCGCGCCAGCGGCTGGTGGACGTGCCCGAAGAGCGAATACCGGGGCCGGGTACGGCGGATGGCGTCCAGCAGCGCCCGGCTGCCCCGCTCGAAGCGGCGCGCGACGGTGTCGTACACCAGCTCGGGCACCTCCGGCGGGATGTGGGTGCACAGCACGTCGACCTCGCCGACCGCCTCGATCTTCGCGGCGTACTCCTCGTCGGAGATCTCGTACGGCGTGCGCATGGGGGTGCGCAGTCCCCCGCCGACGAAGCCGAACGTCCACCCGCCGATCTCCACCCGCCGCCCGTCGAGGACGGTGGTGCCGGGACCGGCGTATTCCGGCCACAGCTGCGGCATGTCGACATTGCCGTAGGTGGCGTACGTCGGGGTGGGGAACGCGGCGAAGAGTTCGGCGTACTGCCTGCGCACCGCCTTCTCGATGGCGGTGAAGCGGTCGCCCTCGATCCCGCTCCACAGCTCGGCGCCGAACGCCCGGGCCTCCTCGAAGCGCCGGGCGGTGCGCAGCTCCACGAGGCGGTCGGCGTTCGCCGCTCCGAACAGGTCGGGGAAGATGCCGCGCGAGTGGTCGGCGTAGTCGAGGAAGAGCACCAGGTCACCCAGGCAGATCAGGGCATCGGCACCCTCGCCGGCCCGCGCCAGGTCCCGGGCGTTGCCGTGCACATCGCTGACCACATGGACGCGGTGACGGCTGCTTCGAGGGGGTGTGGATGCCATGGCGATCAAGCGTAGGCGTGTGTGCCGCAGGTGAACAGTCCTGGTCGTGGCCTGCGGTTACTCGCCGGTCGGAGAGGCCGTGGACTACTGTGCGCGAAGGAAAGCCAACCTGTGTGACGCAGCGAACATCTGGCCGGGAACCCCTGTCGGGAACCGCATACCGACGGGTAACGTCCGGGCAGTCCAGTCGTGCTCTGGGTTTCAGCCACCGGTAGCCCCGAGCACCACCCGAGCCTTGGACCGCACCGTCGCATCACACAACGTCGTGGCGCCGGCGCCCTATGAGGAGCAGCAGTCTTGCGCGAGTTCAGCCTTCCGGCCTTGTACGAGGTCCCTGCGGACGGAAACCTGACCGACATCGTCCGCAGAAACGCCGCGCAGCATCCCGACGTCGCCGTGATCGCCCGTAAGTCGGGGGGCACCTGGCAGGACGTGACGGCCCGGAAGTTCCTCGCCGAGGTGCACACCGCGGCCAAGGGGCTCATCGCCGCCGGGGTGCAGCCGGGCGACCGGGTGGGCCTGATGTCCCGGACGCGCTACGAGTGGACGCTCCTCGACTTCGCCATCTGGAGCGCGGGCGCGGTGACCGTGCCGGTGTACGAGACCAGCTCGCCCGAGCAGGTGCAGTGGATCCTCTCCGACTCGGGCGCGACCGCCTGCGTGGTGGAGCTGGACGCGCACGCGGCCGCGGTGGAGGCCGTACGCGACACGCTGCCCGCGCTGAAGAACGTGTGGCAGATCGAGGCCGGCGCCGTCGAGGAGCTGGAGCGGCTCGGCCAGGACGTGTCGGAGGAGACGGTGGACGAGCGCTCCTCGCTCGCCTGCGCCGACGACCCGGCCACCATCGTCTACACCAGCGGCACCACCGGCCGCCCGAAGGGCTGTGTGCTCACCCACCGCAGCTTCTTCGCGGAGTGCGGCAACATCGTGGAGCGGCTGCGGCCGCTGTTCCGCACCGGCGAGTGCTCGGTGCTGCTGTTCCTGCCGCTGGCCCATGTCTTCGGCCGGCTGGTGCAGATCGCGCCGATGATGGCGCCCATCAAGCTGGGCTGCGTCCCGGACATCAAGCACCTCACCGATGAACTGGCCGCGTTCCGGCCGACGTTGATCCTCGGTGTGCCACGGGTCTTCGAGAAGGTCTACAACTCCGCGCGCGCCAAGGCGCAGGCGGACGGCAAGGGCGCCGTCTTCGACAGGGCGGCCGACACGGCGATCGCGTACAGCAAGGCCCAGGACACCCCGGGCGGGCCGTCGTTGGGGCTGCAGATCAAGCACAAGATCTTCGACAAGCTGGTCTACGGCAAGCTGCGCGCGGTCCTCGGCGGCCGGGGCGAGTACGCCATCTCGGGCGGCGCCCCGCTGGGCGAGCGGCTCGGCCACTTCTTCCGGGGCATCGGCTTCACGGTGCTGGAGGGGTACGGCCTGACCGAGTCCTGTGCGGCGAGCGCGTTCAACCCGTGGGACCGGCAGAAGATCGGCACGGTGGGCCAGCCGCTGCCCGGTTCGGTGGTGCGGATAGCGGACGACGGCGAGGTGCTGCTGCACGGCGAGCACCTGTTCAAGGAGTACTGGAACAACCCGGGCGCGACGGCGGAGGCGCTGGCCGACGGGTGGTTCCACACCGGGGACATCGGCACCCTGGACGAGGACGGCTATCTGCGGATCACCGGCCGCAAGAAGGAGATCATCGTCACGGCGGGCGGCAAGAACGTGGCCCCGGCGGTGATCGAGGACCGTATCCGCGCGCACGCGCTGGTCGCGGAGTGCATGGTGGTCGGCGACGGGCGGCCGTTCGTCGGCGCGCTGGTCACGCTGGACGAGGAGTTCCTGGCGCGCTGGGCCGCGGAGCACGGCAAACCGGCGGGCTCCACGGCGGCGTCGCTGCGCGACGACCCGGACCTGAACGCCGCGATCCAGGAGGCCGTGAACGACGGCAACGCGGCGGTGTCCAAGGCCGAGTCGGTGCGCAAGTTCCGTATCCTCGCGACCCAGTTCACGGAGGACTCCGGCCACCTCACCCCGTCGCTGAAGCTGAAGCGGAACGTGGTGGCCAAGGACTACGCGGACGACATCGAGGCGATCTACACGAAGTAGGCCGCCCGGCGTGCGTCAAGCGGCCGTTCCGGCAAGGAAGTCGACCGCCCATCAGCTCGGCGGCTGCTCAGAGCAGCTCCTTCAGCCGCTCCGCCAGCAGGTCCCAGCGCCACTTCTCCTCCACCCACCGGCGGCCCCGCTCCCCCATCCGGCGGCGCAGTCCGGGATCGCCGAGCAGGGCGACGATGCGGTCGGCGGCGTCGAGGGGTTCGCCGCCGCGGACCACCCAGCCGGTCTCGCCGTCGAGGACCGCGTCCGGGGCGCCGCCGGAGTCGCCCGCGACGACCGGCAGGCCGGTCGCGGACGCCTCCAGGTAGACGATGCCGAGACCCTCCACGTCGAGGCCGCCGCGGCGGGTGCGGCAGGGCATGGCGAAGACGTCGCCCGCGCCGTAGTGGGCGGGCAGCTCGGACCAGGGGACGGCGCCGGTGAAGCGGACCGAGGCGGCGACGCCCGTCTCCCGGGCGAGGCGGCGCAGGTCCCGCTCGTAGGGGCCGCCGCCGACGATCAGCAGCACGGCGTCCGGCTCGGCGGCGAGGATCCGGGGCATGGCCCGGATCAGCGTGTCCTGGCCCTTGCGCGGCACCAGCCGGGAGACGCAGACGACGACCGGGCGGTCGGTGAGGCCGAGCCGGGCGCGCACCTCGTCGCCGCCGGAGCCCGGGTGGAAGGTCTTCTCGTCGACGCCGGGCGGCAGTTGCACCATCCGGGCGGCCGCCTCGGGGGTGAGCGCGCCGGCGATCCGGGAGCGGGTGTACTCGCCCAGGTAGGTGATCGTGTCCGTGCCCTCACCGATCCGGCGCAGCAGCTGCCGGGCCGCGGGCAGCTGGGCCCAGCCGGCCTCGTGCCCGTGGGTGGTGGCCACCAGGCGCTCGGCACCGGCCCGGCGCAGCGCGGAGGCCATCAGCCCGAGCGGTGCCGCGGCCCCGAACCACACCGAGGTGCAGCCGTGCTCGCGCAGCAGCCCGGCCGCGCGCCGGGTCGCCCCCGGGGTGGGCAGCAGCATGGTCGTACGGTCGCGTACGACGGTGAAGGGCTGCTCGGCGTCGAAGGCGGCCGTCGCCTCGACGCCCTCCCGGCTCCGCTTCCAGGTGGAGGCGTAGACGACCAGCCGGTCCGGGTCCAGGCGCAGCGCCATGTTGTGCAGGAAGGCCTGGATGCCGCCCGGACGGGGCGGGAAGTCGTTGGTCACGATCAGGGTCTTGTGCATCGCCGCCGACCCTACCGAATCGGCCGTCCGGCGCCGGGCGGCGGCCGGTGCGTTGGCACGGCCCGGGGGGCTCGGGACATCATGGTCCCTCGGCACGGGGCTCGAAACGGAATCGAACGGCAGGGGAACACGTGGAGACCAAGGACGTCCGGCGGTCGCCGGCGTACCTGCTCGCGACCTGGTGCGTCACCCGTGCGGTGCTGCTGCTCTTCGTCCTCGGGGTGTACGTCTTCCCGGGCCCGGACGTCACCACCGATGTGTCGGTGATCTACCGCAACTGGTACGAGGTGCTGCGCCAGGGCACGTTCCCGCTGGACGACGTCACCTGGCAGTACCCGCCGGCCGCCGCGCTGGCGATCCTGGCGCCCGCCCTGCTGCCGTTCCTCTCCTACCCGCACGCCTTCTTCGCGCTGGCGTTCCTCGCCGACCTGGTGGTCCTGGCGCTGCTGCTGCGCGCGGACAGGCGGCCCGGCCGTTCCCGGCGCGGGGCCTGGGTGTGGGTGGCGGGCGTCCCGCTGCTCGGGCCGACGGTGTACGCGCGCTACGACGTGATGGTGACCGCGGTGGCCGTGGCCGCGCTGCTCGCGGGGGCCCGGCACCCCCGGGTGATGGGCGCGCTGACGGCCTTCGGGGCGCTGCTGAAGGTGTGGCCGGCGCTGCTGCTGGCCGGTGCGGTGCGGCGCCGGGCGTGGGTGTCGGCGGCGGTGACCGGGGCGGGGCTCGCGGCGGTGTTCGCGCTGTGGATGCCGGGCGCGTTCGCCTTCCTGACCTTCCAGCGGGAGCGGGGCACGGAGGTGGAGTCGCTGGGCGCCCTGGTCTTCCATGTGGCCCGGCACTTCGGCTGGAGCGGGCAGGTGCTGCTGAACTACGGCTCGATCGAGTTCCTCGGCCCGTACGTGCCCGAGGTGAGCGCGGCGGCGCTGGCCCTGTCGGCGGGCGCGTTCGGCTGGCTGCTGCTGTGGCGCCTGAAGGCCCGCCGCTTCCCCGCGCACACCCTGACGGACGCGGCGCTGACCGCCGTGCTCCTGTTCACCACCACGAGCCGGGTGATCAGCCCCCAGTACCTGGTCTGGCTGATCGGCCTGGCCGCGGTCTGCCTCACCCACCGCGCCTCCCGGATGACCGCCCCCGCCCTCCTGGTCCTGGCCGCCTCCTTCCTGACCGTCCTGGAGTTCCCCGTCGGCTTCGTCCACGTGGTCACCAGCGACTGGTACGGGACCACCCTCCTGCTCCTGCGCAACGGCCTGCTGGTCACCGCGACCCTCCTCGCGGCCCGCCGCCTGTGGCGCACGACCGCCGCCCCCGCGGCCACCCCGCTCCAGCCGCTCCCCGCCCGCGAGCCCTCGGTCTCCCCCTGAGCCCGCGCGCGCTCAGCGCAGCTCCGCCTCGACGTACTTCCGCCAGCGGGCGGTGAAGGCGTCCGGGGTCAGGCCGAGGACGTCGTGCAGGGCGGTCTCGACGGCGCCGGGGCGGGTGGTGCGGGTGCCGACGGCGCGGTAGAAGGCGGCGAGTCGGGCCGGGCCCCACCCGTCGGCGATCATGCGGCAGGCCAGCCAGCCGCTCTCGTAGGACCGGGCCAGTTCGGTGGGGTCGCTGGTGAAGCCGAAGTCCTTGTCGGTGGGGAGCGCGGCGGGCACCCGGCCGTCGGCGACGGCGCGGGCCAGTTCCGGGGCGGCCTGGGCCGGGGTGCGGTCGGTGCCGAGGTAGCCGATCCAGTCGGCGTAGCCCTCGGAGAGCCAGAGGGGGGTGGCCGCGGTGGTGTGGGCGCGGGTGGCGACATGGGTGGTCTCGTGGGTGAGGACGACCTGTTTGCCCATCGCGCCGAGGACGGCGTACGCGTCCGGGTTGATCACCACCCGGTCGGCCGGTGTCCGCCCCGCGCCGCCCGCCTCCCCGGTGGTCACGGCGGCGATCCCCCGGTAGTTCGCGGCGGGCGAGCCGAGCAGACCCGCCATCCCCTGGAGGGACTTGGGCACCAGGACGACCACCCGGCGCGTCCAGTCCGTGCCCCACTGCCTGGACACCGCCGGTACCGCCTCGTCGGCCATCCTGGCGTAGGCGCGCAGGTCCGCCGCCGGCTGCCCGGTGCCCAGCACCAGGCTGTGCGCGCCGGGTACGGCGGTCACCGTGCCCTGGTCCCACAGCTGCTGCCCGGACTTGTCGGCGGGCCGGTCGGCGGTGACGTACCAGGTGCCGGAGGCGGTGCGGGCCAGGGTGAGGGCGCGCCGGGTGTCGACGGGGGCCCGGTCGTACCCGGCGACCTTGTAGCTGAGGTCGGCGTCCGCGGTGGCCCCCGTGGCGGTGCGGCGCAGGGTGGTGATCCGGTACGCCCAGGAGGCCAGCGGCAGGGCGCGCAGCCTGGTGTACTCGGTGCTCGCGCCCGTCGCGCCGTACGCCCCGGCGTCATGCCGCAGCAGCGCCGCCGAGCGCAGGTCGAGCAGGTGCTGCACCTCGCTCCTCGCGGAGTCGGCCGCCGTCCGCCCGGCGCACCCGGTCAGGGACAGCAGCAGACACAGGGCCGCCGCCCCGACGCTTCTCACCCGCCTGCCACCGGCCATCACACGATCGTACGGCGCGCCGCCGGGGCGTCAGGGCCGGGTCACCGAGGAGATCGGCATCATCCCCACCGGGTCGTAGCGCACCGCGGCTCCCGGATGGGGCGCGTGGATGACCTGGCCGTGGCCGACGTACATCGCCACATGGCTGGCGTCGGAGCGGTAGACGATCAGGTCGCCGGGGCGGGCCTGGGAGAGCGGGATCCGCCGTCCGGCGAACCGCTGCTCCTGGGAGGTGCGGGGCAGCTGGATGCCGGCGTGCGCGTACGACCACTGCATCAGGCCCGAACAGTCGAAGCCGGAGGGCCCGTTGGCGCCCCACACATAGGGGCGGCCGAGTGCGGAGCGGGCGGCGGCCAGGGCCGCGGCGGCGCGCGCGTCGGGGGCGCCGGCCACGCCGGTCAGGTCGGGCAGGCCGAGGCGGTCGGGGCCGGCCGAGCGGGAGGACCGGTCGTAGGCGGCGCGGTCGGCCGCGGACAGCGAGTTCAGCAGCTGCCGGGCGCGGGCGAGCTTGCCCTCCACCGTCCGCTTGTGGGCGGCGACCGCCCGGCGGCTGCGGTCCAGCGCGTCGAGCTCGTCGGCCGCCTCCGCCCGCTCCTGCTCCAGCTCGCGCAGCGCGCAGCGCAACTCCCGCAGCCGGCCCGCCTCCTGGGCGCTGATCCGGTCGAGGGTGGCGGCCTTGTCGAGGTAGTCGTCCGGGTCGTCGGAGAACAGCAGCGCGACGGCCGGGTCGATGCCGCCCGAGCGGTACTGCGCCCCGGCCAGCGAACCCAGCTCCTCGCGCAGCGTGTTGACGTCCTGCTGGCGGCGGGCGACCCGGTCCTGGGCGTAGCGGACCTCGCGGCGCAGCGCGTCGGTGCGCTCCTGGGCCTGGTCGTAGGCCTGGGTCGCCTGCTCGGCCTGGGTGTAGAGCCGGTCCACCTCGGCGCGGGCGTCGGGATGCGGTGCGGCGTGCGCCGGTACCGCGCCGAGGGCCGCGGCGGCGGCCGACAGGGCGCACAGGGCTGCGGCACCCCGGTCGAATCCGGCCGGTGCGCGGCGCTGACCGGACGGTGCAAGGCGGCGATGGGACCCCACGGGTTGCCGAACCCCTTCCACTGGCTGACACGGACGGCGTTCCCCGGCGCCTGGAGACGGGGAGGCCCCGGCGCCGGGGAAACGCGGCAGACAGTAGCCGTGCGGAAGGGCCGCGGCCAAAGACCGCGACGGCAACAAAGAGTGACGCCCCGCCGCTGACGCAGGTCACCGGCGGGGCGTGGAGTCAGTTTGCGTCCCGTGGATTCGCCCGATCGGGCGCCCTCCCCGGGTGCGTCGGAGGTTTAGACGCGGACGCCGAACTGGAACGGCATGTCGGCCATCGCCTCATAGCGCACCACGGCACCGGTGTGCGGGGCGTGCAGCACCTGGCCGCCGCCCGCGTACAGGCCGACGTGGTGGATGTCGCCGTAGAAGAACACCAGGTCGCCGACCTGGAGGTCGCTCTGGTTGTAGATCCGGGTGCCGATGTTGGCCTGCTCCTCGGAGGTGCGCGGGATGGAGACGCCGGCCTGCGCGTAGGCGTAGGAGGTCAGACCCGAGCAGTCGAAGGAGGAGGGGCCGGTGGCGCCGTAGACGTACGGCTTGCCGATCTCGCCCTGGGCGGCGGCGAAGGCGGCACCGGCCCTGCCGGAGGCGGGCGGGGTGTCGCCGAGGTTCACCCGCTGGCTGGAGGAGCGGTCGGCACGCTGCTGCTGGGCGGCGAGGTCGGCCTTCTCCTTGGCGGTGAGGCTGTTGAGGATCTTCTGGGCGGCTGCGAGCTTGCCCTGGACTTCCTTCTTCTTGTTGCCCAGTTCGGTGCGGGTGTCCGCGAGGTCCTTGAGCTTCTCGGTGGCCTCGGAGCGCTCCTGGGCGAGTTCGCGCTGCTTGCTCTGGATCTTGCGCAGCGCGTCGACCTGCTGGCTGCTCAGCTGGTCGAGGGTGGACGCCTTGTCGAGGAAGTCGTCCGGGTCGGAGGAGAGGAAGAGCTGGACCGAGGGGTCGATACCGCCGGAGCGGTACTGGGCCGTGGCCAGCGAACCCAGGCCGTCGCGCAGCTTGTTGAGGTCTTCCTGACCCCGCGCGACGTTGTCCTGGATCGTGGAGATCTCCTTCTGGAGCTTCTGCTGCTTCTCCTTGGCGCCGTTGTACTTCTCGGTGGCCTGCTCGGCCTGCTCGTACAGCGTGTCGACCTTGGACTTGACCTGGTCCTTGCTGAGCTTCTCGCTCGGCGCGGCGTTCGCGGCGTTCGCGCTGAGCACGACGGCGGCGGCTGCTGCGGTGGTCAGCACGGTCACGCGTGCACGGCTCTGCTGCTTGGGTCGACGGTGGGACGCCACGGAGGACGAACTCCTTCTTGTGAGTGTTCACCCGTTCGGAGGTTCGAGCCCCGACCCTAGTGACCATGTTGTGATCATTCAAATCCTCACGGCAAAAATTCCCGTCACGCAATGCATTCTTTGCACACAATCCACGAGCAGTGATGGCCGATTGACCCTACGTCGCGTGAGGGGGCGGCCAATTCGGGCATTGCGTATGCCCGTTGGGCCTTCAGGACAGTCGCTTCAGAAGTACCGCAGAGGCCACGGGACGGGCACCCGCGCGCGCCACGCCGTCGGCCACCTCGCGGTCGGTGGAGGCGACGATGACCGGCCGGCCCGGCGGTTCCGCGCGCACCAGCTGGCGGATCAGCTCGTCGGCCGTGACGCCCGGCTTGGAGAACAGCACCCGCACCCCGCGCGGCGGCGCGAGCAGCACCGGCGCGGCCAGCTCGGCGCCGTCGAAGACACAGGTCACCTCGGCGCCGGTCTGCGCCGCGAGCGCGGACAACTGGCCCAGCAGCCGCAGCCGCTGCTTCTCCAGCGGCATCTGCGGATAACCGGTCTTGGTCACGTTGTAGCCGTCGACGACCAGATGCGCCTGCGGCAGGGCGAGCAACTGGTCGAGGATGGCCGGGTCGTGCTCGGACAGGGCGCGCGCCGCGATGTCCTTCGGCGTCATCCGGCCCGGCTCCACCGCGTCGACGGTCTCGGCCGGGCGCACGGACACCGGCGGCAGCGCCAGCTCGCGGCGCAGGCCCTGGGTGGCGTCCAGCAGGGTGTCGAGCAGCAGCCGGACCCGCATGTCCTCCACGCTGCGCCCCTCGCGGGCGGCCTTGCGGGTGGCCTCCAGGGCCGCCTCCGCCTCGCCGAGCCGCGCCTTGAGCCGCCGGGACTCGCTCTCCGCGGCCGACACCCGGGTGCCCGCCTCCGCGCGTACGGCGTCCATCTCGCCCTGCGCCTTGCGCAGCGCGGCCTCGCCCCGGCGCACATCGCTCTGCGCGGAGCGCAGCTTGCGGTTCAGCGACTCCAGCTCCCGCCTGGCCGATTCCAGCTCCGCGCGCAGCCGTTCGGTCTCGGCTCTGGTGTGCTCGCGGGCGCGGTCCAGTTCGGCGCGCAGTCGCTCCAGCTCGGCGCGGCTCTCCTCGTCGGCGCGCTCGGCGTCGGCGCGCTGGGCCTCCTCGCCGGCCGCGGTGACCAGCTTCACCCAGCCCGCGGGGCGCAGCACATAGGCGGCCGCCGCCACGTCGAGCGGGTCGACGGCCGCGGGCACCGAGCCGGCCTCCAGGACGCCGGCCAGCTCCGGCTGCGCGGCGCGGAACTTCTCGCCGATCCGCTGCCGGAACAGCGTGTCGGTCTCCAGCGCGGCGGCCATCGCGTTCCCGGCGAACTTCGCGCGGCGATTCGGGGCGAACCGGACGTACTGCCGCAGCTGTGCGGGCAGTTCGGCCACGGTCAGCTTGCCGAAGCACTCCGCGACGATCGTGACGACCCTGCGGCGCACCCCGTCGGGCAGCGGACGGTCAAGCACCTCGGCGGTGCCGTCGCCCGGCCCCCCGCCTTCGCTCTGAACCATCCGTCACACCCCACTACCTTGCCGAAGAAATGCCTCTTCGGGCCCGGCCCCCGTCAGGAGTCGATGCCCGGCCTGTCCACGAGTTCCACCTGGTCCGCCGCGTTGCACCAGCGGCAGCGCACCGATTCGATGGTCTCACTGACCACCTGGCGCTCCTCCACCGTCGGCTCGCCCGCGAGGTCGAGGTGGACATATTCCACGACCTTCGAGGAGCGGGTGACGTCGAAGCGGGTGAGGTTGCCGCACAGGGTGCAGCGCCATCGCGTCGTGGCGGTCGGCTGGGGAACCGTCATCGTGCCCTTCTCAGGTCGGTCGGACCACGCCGGCGGGCCGGCGCGTGTGGCTCGTAACCCTACGGCCTGGCGGCCTCCCGCCGCCCGTCCATCCGAGGCGGCGAGGCGGTCTGTCAGCTTGCGTCCGGTTACGTCATGCTCTGTATTCATGATCAGCGAGTGGAGCGCGGCGGCCGGCAGGACCTTCAGGGCACTTCGGGACGCGCCGATGACATACGGCCTGATCGCCCTGTGCTGTCTGATCTTCGTACTGGGCCCGGCCTCCGGAATCGTCCCCGGATACGGCACCGGGTACGTGCTCCAGGACGCGCAGCGGGTGTACTTCCGGACCTGGGGGGTGGTCCCGGCCGAGCTGCTCGCCGCACCCCTGGCGCACGCGCTGACCCCGGTCACGGCGCTGTTCGTGCACGGCAACTGGGTGCATCTGCTCGGCAACATGCTCTTCCTCCTCGTCTTCGGCGTGCTGACCGAGGAGCGGATGGGCCGGGTGGAGTTCACCCTCTTCTACATCGGCTGCGGCTACCTGGCCCTGCTGGGGTACGCCGTCGCCAACGACACCTCCGAACAGTCGCTGGTGGGCGCGTCGGGCGCGATCTCGGCGGTGCTCGGGGCGTTTCTCTTCCTGTTCCCGCGCGCCCGTGTCACCAGTCTCCTGCCGTTCCTCTTCTTCCTGCCGCTGCGCTTTCCCGCGTGGGTCGTGCTGCCGTTCTGGGTGACGCTCCAGTGGCTGGCGGCGGGGCGCTCGGTACAGGGGCCGGGGGTGGCGTATCTGGCGCACCTGGTGGGGTTCGGGGCGGGGTTCGTCTACGCGTGGGTGCGCCATGGGCGTGGGGATAGAGTGAAATGCGCACCTGAACCGGCCCCTGAGGGAGAGAACCAGCCGTGATCACCGCGATCGTCCTCATCAAGACCAGCGTGGACCGGATTCCCGAGATCGCCGAGCAGATCGCCTCGCTGGAGTCGGTGAGCGAGGTCTTCTCCGTCACCGGTACGTACGACCTGATCGCCATGGTGCGGGTGCGGGAGCACGAGGATCTGGCCGATGTGATCCCCGGCCGGATCAGCAGGATCCCGGGCGTCGAGGCGACGGACACGCATGTGGCGTTCCGTACGTACTCGCAGCACGACCTGGAGGCGGCCTTCGCGATCGGTCTGGACTCCTGACCGTCCGCTGAAAACCGCCTCCCGGACCGTTCAATTCTTTACGCCACCGTCTTTACGCCACCGGCACGCAGCGCCCCTCCTCCGTGCGGTACGTCCACTTCGCGCCCTCGGTCACCAGCTGCCGTACGGCCGTGACGAAGCGGTCCACGTGCTCGTCCGGGGTGCCCGCGCCGAAGCTCGCGCGGATGGCGTTCAGGGACGGGGCGCCGCACTCCGCGGGGGTCTCGGGGGCCGTGCCCAGCAGGGTGCGCAGCAGCGGGTGGGCGCAGAAGAGGCCGTCGCGGACGCCGATGCCGTACTCGGCGGAGAGCGCGGCCGCGAAGTGGGAGCTGTTCCAGCCGTCCACCACGAAGGAGAGCACGCCGACCCGCGGGGCGTCGTCCCCGAACAGGGACAGGATCCTGACCTGCGGGATGTCGGCGAGGCCCGCGCGCACCCGGTCGATCAGGTACTGCTCGCGGGCGACCAGCGCGTCCCAGCCGGCCTCGGTGAGGGCCTGGCAGGCGGAGGCGACGGCGTAGGCGCCGATGACGTTCGGGGAGCCCGCCTCGTGCCGGGCGGCGCTCTCGTGCCACTCCACCTCCACTCCCCCGTCCGCGCGCCGGGCGACCGTGCGGCTGGCGCCGCCGCCCGCGAGGTACGGCTCGGCGGCCCGCAGCCAGTCCGCGCGCCCGGCCAGCACGCCCGCGCCGAACGGGGCGTACAGCTTGTGCCCGGAGAAGGCGACCCAGTCGACGTCCAGATCGGCGAGGGAGACCGGGTGGTGCGGGGCCAGCTGCGCGGCGTCCAGGACGATACGGGCGCCGTGGGCGTGCGCGGCGGCGGCCAGCTCGCGCACCGGCCACAGCTCCCCGGTGACATTGGAGGCGCCGGTGACACAGACCAGGGCCGGGCCGTACGGCTCCCGGTCGGCGAGGGCACGCTCCAGCGTCTCGACGGCCTGCCGGGGGCTGCGCGGCGCGTCCAGGTAGGTGACCTGGTCGTCCCGCCAGGGCAGCAGCGAGGCGTGGTGCTCGGTCTCGAAGACGAACACCCGGCAGCCGGCCGGGACCACCCGGGCCAGCAGGTTCAGCGAGTCCGTGGTCGAGCGGGTGAAGACCACCTGGTCGTCGGCGCGGCAGCCGAGGAACTCCGCGACCGTGCGGCGGGCCTTCTCGAACAGGTCGGTGGAGAACTGGGAGAGGTACCCGGCGCCCCGGTGGACGCTGCCGTAGTACGGCGCGTAGGCGGCGACGTCGTCCCAGACGCGCTGGAGGGCGGGGGCGCTGGCCGCGTAGTCGAGGGCCGCGTAGGTGATGGTGCCGCCGGTGACGAGCGGCACGGTGACATCACGCCCCAGAACGGGCAGCGGGGTGGAAATCGACGCGTCGACGGCAACGGTGGAGACAGACATGGGGGACTCCCGTGAGAACGCACGCCGAAGGAGGCGTACGGAAAAAGGTGAAAGGGGTGCGCGGAGGCGGGGCTCGGCGGCCCTAACGCATTCGCTTGCTCACGGGAAGCTCCCTCGCGGTGACCAGGACCCCTGGCCCGGCGCTGTCGAGAGCGCCCGAGGGGTCCGCGCTTGCCGCAGACCTCGCTGCCTACGACCTGGTCCTCACCCGGGGCACCCCGCCACGGACGGAGGGTTGCCGGACAGTCGGCCGGGGCCTCATGACTGTCACTCATGACCTGACAGGGAACGTACGCGAAAAGATCGATGTCCCGCAACCCGTGTCCGGATCGCGGGACGATCAGCTGCCGGCCCGCGGCCGTCAGGCGTTGCTGGCGGCCACCCAGCGCTCCAGCGTCCGCTTCGCCGCGCCCGAGTCGATGGACTCGGCGGCCCGCGCCATCCCGGCGCGCAGCTGCTCGGTGAGCGGGGCGTCGGTCGGCTCCAGGGCCGCGAGGGCCGCCGCCGAGTTCAGCAGCACCGCGTCCCGTACGGCCCCCCGCTCGCCGTCCAGCACCCGGCGGGCGACCTCCGCGTTGTAGGCCGCGTCCGCGCCGCGCAGGGCCTCCACGGGGACCAGCCCGATGCCGACGTCCCGCGGGTCGAAGACCTCCTCGCAGACCTTCCCGTCGCGCACCACCCACACCCGGGAGGTGGCGGTGACGGTCAGCTCGTCCAGGCCGTCGTCACCGCGGAAGACCAGCGCGGAGTTGCCGCGCTCGGCGAAGACACCGGCCACCACGGGCGCCATCCGGAGGTCGGCGACGCCCACCGCCTGGGCACGCACCTTCGCCGGGTTGGTCAGCGGGCCGAGCACATTGAAGGTCGTACGGATGCCCAGCTGGCCGCGGGCGGCGGCGACATGACGCAGCGAGGGGTGGAACTTCACCGCGAAGCAGATGGTGATGCCGGCCTCCTCGGCGACCTCGGCGACCCGCTTCGGGGTCAGCTGGAGGTTGATGCCCAGCTTCTCCAGGACGTCGGAGGAGCCGGAGGCGGAGGAGGCGGCGCGGTTGCCGTGCTTGACGACCTTGGCGCCGGTGCCCGCGACCACGATCGAGGACATGGTGGAGATGTTCACCGTCTTGGCGCCGTCGCCGCCGGTGCCCACGATGTCCACGGCCGGGCCCGGCACCTCGATCACGTTCGCGTGCTCGTACATGGTGCGCACGAGACCGGAGATCTCCTCGACGGTCTCGCCCTTGGCGCGCAGCGCCACCATGAACCCGGCGATCTGGGCGTCGGTCGCCTCGCCCCGCATGATCAGGTCCATCGCCCAGGCGGTGTCGTCCGCGGACAGGTTCTGGCCGGTCAGCAGGCCGTTCAGCAGGGCGGGCCAGGAGCGGGCCGCCGCGGTGTCGCCTCCGGCGGGGGTCACAGCGCTCATCAGCCGCTCCTCGGGAAAAGTCGTGCTCAGTGGTGCTCAATGGCGGAAACTCCTACCCACCTTATCGAGCCCCCGGCACGGCGAAGGGCCCCGTCCGGCTCGCGGACGGGGCCCCTCTGTGGCGTGGCGACGCGGGGATCAGTGGTGGCCGTGGCCGCTCGTGATCTCCTTGTACTCCTCGGAGGTCGGCTTCGGGATCTGGTTGTCCTCGCCGTAGTAGGCGTTGGACAGCTTCGCCCGGAGCTTCTCGGACGCCGTCACCTTGCGCTCGACACCGTTCTCGTCGACCGCGGGGCCGATCTCGGCCGGCGCGTACTGCGTGTGGGCGGTGAGCGTGTGCAGCTGCTCCTGGCTGAGCGGCTCGTGCACCTCGATGAACTCACCGTGCGGCAGCCGCTTGATGATGCCGGTCTCGCGACCGTGCAGCACCTTCTCGCGGTCGCGGCGCTGGAGGCCGAGGCAGATCCGCTTGGTGGCGATGAACGCGATGACCGGACCGACGAAGAAGAAGATCCGCACGAACCAGGTCACGGCGTTGATCGACAGGTGGAAGTGGGTGGCCCACAGGTCGTTGCCACCACCGACCAGCGTGATCATGTACATCGTCACCCAGGCGACACCGAGACCCGTACGGGTCGGGGCGTTGCGCGGGCGGTCCAGGATGTGGTGCTCGCTCTTGTCGCCGGTGATCCAGGACTCGATGAACGGGTAGGCCGCCATCGCGCCCAGCACCACACCGAAGAGCACCAGCGGGATGAACACGCCCAGGACCAGGGTGTGGCCCCAGAAGTTGATCTCCCAGCCCGGCATGAAGCGGATCAGACCCTCGGCGAAGCCCATGTACCAGTCGGGCTGGGCGCCGGTGGACACCTGGTCCGGACGGTAGGGGCCCATGGCCCAGATCGGGTTGATCTGCGCGACCGCGGCGATGGCCGCGATGACACCGAAGACCAGGAAGAAGAAGCCTCCGGCCTTGGCCATGTAGACCGGCAGCAGCGGCATGCCGACGACGTTGTTGTTGGTCTTGCCCGGACCCGCGAACTGCGTGTGCTTGTGGTAGAAGACCAGGATCAGGTGCGCCACCATCAGGCCGAGCATGATGCCCGGCAGCAGCAGGATGTGGATCGAGTAGAACCGGCCGACGAAGTCGTGGCCGGGGAACTGACCACCGAAGAGGAAGTACGAGATGTACGTGCCGACGATCGGCATGGACAGGATCGCACCCTCGGTGAAGCGCACACCGGTGCCGGAGAGCAGGTCGTCCGGGAGCGAGTAACCGGTGAAACCGGTGAACATGCCGAGGACGAACAGCAGGAAGCCGAACAGCCAGTTGATCTCACGCGGCTTGCGGAACGCGCCGGTGAAGAACACACGCATCATGTGCACGAACATGCCGGCGAGGAAGATCAGCGCGGCCCAGTGGTGGATCTGCCGGACGAGCAGACCACCGCGCACATCGAAGGAGATGTGCAGGGTCGAGTTGAACGCCTCCGACATCATCTGCCCCTGGAGCGGGACATAGCTGCCGTGGTACACGACCTCGTTCATCGACGGGTGGAAGAACAGTGTCAGATAGACACCCGTCAGGATGATGATGATGAAGCTGTACATGCACACTTCGCCCAACATGAACGACCAGTGGTCGGGGAAGATCTTGCGCATGTTGGCCTTGGCCAGGGAGTAGATCCCGAGCCGGCCGTCGGCCCAGTCGGCGATGCGCTCGCCGGCCGGTGCCTTCCCGCGTGCGCGGGAGGTGTCGTTCGCTGCAGTACTCATCCGCGCTCCCAGAATGCAGGACCGACGGGCTCCTCGAAGTCGCCGAGCGCCTGGAGGTAACCCTCACTGTCCACACCGATGCGCAGCTGCGGCAGGGCGTGGCCGGCGGGGCCGAAGATCACTCGGGCGCCGTCGGAGAGGTCGAAGGTGGACTGGTGGCACGGGCACAGCACGTGGTGCGTCTGCTGCTCGTACAGCGAGATCGGGCACCCGACGTGGGTGCAGATCTTGGAGAACGCGACGACGCCCTCGTGCGACCAGTCGAGCTCGCGCTTGTCCTTGATGTTGTCCGGCTGGAGCCGGACGATCATCAGCGCGGCCTTGGCCAGCTCGTCCTGGAACTCCTCGTCCGTCTCCTCCAGGCCGTCCGGCTTGGCGAAGGTGAGGGAGCCGACGGCGATGTCCTCGGGACGCAGCGGCTGGTTGGTGTTCATGTTGACCAGGCGCTTGCCCTTGGCCCACAGGGTGTGCCGCAGCGAGGTGCCGGGCAGCGGACCGAGGTCGCGCAGCAGCATGACGCCGGAGAGCGGCACCAGGGCCAGCGCGCCGAACATCGTGTTGCGGATCAGCTTGCGGCGGCCGAGCGCCGACTCCTTCGCGCCCTGGCGGAAGTCCGCGTGGACCTTCGCCCGGACCTCGGGAGAGGCCGCGATCGCGTGCCGGTCGTCGGCGACCTCGACGTCGGACATCAGGGTGCGGGCCCAGTGGACCGCGCCCGCGCCGATGCAGAACAGCGCCACGCCCAGGGTCAGGCCCAGCGCGAAGTTCAGCGCGCTGATGTGCCCGATCGGGAACACGAAGATGTTCTTGTCGTGCGGGATCGTCACGTACGACACGATGAAGCCGACGGTGGCCAGCATCGAGATCGTGAACAGCAGGGCGACCATACGCTCGGACCGCCTGGCGGCCCGCTCGTCGATGTCCTGGATGCGGTGCTCGTGGGGCGGCATCCCCGGGTCGGCGAACGGGTTCTCCTCGTCCGCGACCGCTACCGCGCCGTGCGCGTGGTCCTGCTCAGCGGGCAGGTTCTCTTCTGGAATGTCTTGGCTACTCATGACTTCTTGGCCTTTGCGGTCCGAGCGGCGACCCAGACGGCGACGGCGATCAGCGCGCCGAGACCGAAGATCCAGGCGAACAGGCCCTCACTGACCGGCCCGAGGCCGCCCAGCTCCAGACCGCCCGGGTTCGTCGTCTCGCTGCTGTCGATCGCGTGCAGGTACGCGATGATGTCCTTCTTGTTCTGGGAGGACATCGTGGTGTCCGGGAAGGACGGCATGTTCTGCGGGCCGGTCTGCATGGCCTCGTAGATGTGCTTCGGGTCGACGCCCTCCAGCGTGGGGGCGAACTTGCCCTTGGTGAGGGCACCACCCTTGCCGGTGAAGTTGTGGCACTGCGCGCAGTTGGTGCGGAACAGCTCGCCACCCTTGGCGATGTCCGCGCCGTCCGGACCGTACTGCTGCTTGGTCGGCACCACCGGACCGGCGCCCAGCGACGCGATGTACGCGGCGAGCTGGTCGATCTGGGTCTGGTTGTACACGGTCTTCTTGCGCGGGACCTGGGCGCCCTGCGAGGTCGCGGCCGGCATACGGCCGGTGCCGACCTGGAAGTCGACGGCCGCAGCGCCCACGCCGACCAGGCTCGGACCGTCGGAGGAGCCCTGCCCACCGGTGCCGTGGCAGCTGGCGCAGCCGACCTCGAAGAGCTTCTTACCCTCCTTGATGGTCAGGGACTGGGAGCCTGCGTCGGCCTGCGCCTTGCCCGCGGGCGCGAACGCGGTGTACAGCCCCCCCGTGGCCGCCAGCGCGAGGAGTAGGACGACGACCGCCGCCAGCGGATGGCGTCGTCGTGCGGAGAGCTTTTTCACGGATTACCCCGGTGTCAGGATCTTCTGCGTCGGTGCTTCTGGACTTAGCGGGAGCGGTCCCGGCTACTTGATCAAATAGATCGTGGCGAAGAGGCCGATCCAGACGACATCGACGAAGTGCCAGTAGTAGGACACGACGATGGCGGCCGTCGCCTGCTCGTGGGTGAACCTCTTGGCCATGTAGGTGCGGCCGAGGACCAGCAGGAAGGCGATGAGACCGCCCGTCACATGCAGGCCGTGGAAGCCGGTGGTCAGGTAGAACACCGAGCCGTACGGGTCGGAGGAGAGCGAGAGGCCGTCCTCCTTCACCAGGCTCGTGTACTCGTAGATCTGACCGCCGATGAAGATCGCACCCATGATGAAGGTGAGGATGAACCAGCCACGGAGCTTCTTCACATCGCCCCGCTCGGCCGCGAACACGCCGAGCTGACAGGTGAGCGACGAGAGCACCAGGATCGTGGTGTTCGTCGCGGAGAAAGGCACATTGAGGCTTGAAGCCATGTGCTTCCAGTGAGCCGGTCCGGTCACCGACCGGAGGGTGAAGTACATCGCGAAGAGGGCCGCGAAGAACATCAGCTCGGAACTCAGCCAGATGATGGTTCCGACGCTGGTGAGGTTCGGCCGGTTGACCGACGGGTGCGCGTGCCCGGTTTCTACTGTCGTTGCTGTCGCCACGACCGACATTATGTCGGTCGCTTATCTCGCCCTCACTCCGGGGGGTGCCGTTCGGAGTGTTGCTGCCCTCCGAACCGGTGTTGACGTGGTGTTCATGGGAGTAACATCCGCCCGAACGGCCCCGTCCGTCCTGTCCGTACGACGCCGACGTCGACCCGGAGGAACAATGCAGCCGACCGCCACCGTGCTGGTCTACAGCGACGACTCCAACACCCGCGAGCAAGTACGGCTGGCCACCGGGCGGCGTCCCGCCCCGGACGTGCCCCCAGTGGAGTTCGTGGAGTGCGCCACGCCCGCGGCGGTGCTGCGCGAGCTGGACCGCGGGGGCATCGATCTCTGCGTGCTCGACGGCGAGGCCGTCCCGATGGGCGGCATGGGGGTGTGCCGGCAGATCAAGGACGAGGTGTTCCGGTGCCCGCCCGTGCTGCTGCTCATCGGCCGCCCCCAGGACGCCTGGCTGGCCACGTGGAGCCGTGCGGACGCCGCGGTGACCCTGCCGGTGGACCCGGTGGAGTTCGCCGCCTCGCTGGCCGCCCTGCTGCGCCGGCAGCGGCTTGTGAGCGCCTAGCGCGAGAGGGCGCGGGCCGTGCGCCGGCACGGTCCCGCGCCCTTTCGAGGCGCTGCTCACACGGCCGCTGGCTGGAGCCGGACCGTGTCCGGGGAGGACTGGCCGCCGGTCTGGGTGCCCGTCAAGGCGGAGCCGTCGCGCCACTTCTTCCAGGTGACGTTCCAGTCGCCGAAGCCGTTGCCGAACGGTTCCATCGGACGGCCGTTGGAGTTGACGACCCGGACGATGTCACCCTCGTGGACGGTGTCGAAGAACCACCGCGCGTTGGCCGTACTCATGCCGGTGCAGCCGTGGCTGACGTTGGCGTAGCCCTGTGAGCCCACCGACCAGGGCGCCGCGTGCACGTATTCGCCGGACCAGGTGACCCGGGTGGCGTAGTACACCGGCAGGTCGTAGTTGTCCCGGCTGCCCTCGGCGATACCGACGGTGGTGCCGCGCATGCGTACGAAGTACTGCTTCTCCAGGACCACCTTGACGCCGTTGCGGGTCTCGAAGCCGGGCTTGCCCGTGGTGACCGGGATGCTGTTGATCACGGCGCCGTCCTTGAACACCGTCATCTCGTGCGCGGAGGCGTCCGTGACGGCCTCGACGCGGTCGCCCGTGGTGAGCTTCACCGGCTGCGTCTTGCCGCCCCAGAGCCGGTCGCCGATCTTCACGCCGTCCAGGTTGCTGTGCACCAGGATCGTGGCGTGGGCGGGCCAGTACTCCTTGGGCCGGTAGTGGAGCTCCTTGCCGCTCACCCAGTACCAGGAGCCGGGCACGGCGGGCACGGAGTCCACCCGCAGGGCGCGCTCCACGACGGCCCGCTGCGCCTTGTCGGCGACGTCCTCGCTGAGTTGGGCGGTGATGATCTGCCCGACTCCGTACTCGCCCGCCTTCGGCCCGAAGGCGACGCCCAGCTGCTTCTTGGCGGCCGGCTGGGTGGTGTCGAAGCTGAGGACCTTGCGGCCGGGTGCCCCGTCGTCGTCCTCGGTGCTCACCGTGACCTTGTAATGGGCGTTCGCGGCCAGCGGGGAGGTGCTGTGCCACCGACTGCCGTCGGCGCTGAGTTCGCCCGCCACAAAGCGTCCTGTGGAGTCCTGGGCGGTCACGTCGGTGATGCGGCCCTCGTCCTTGACGCTGACCTCCAGGGGCTTGTCCGGGTCGGCCCGTTTGCCCGCCCCGGTGGGGGCGTTGAAGGAGATCAGGCCCGCTGCGTCGTACGGCGTGGCGGACAGGGGGTCGCCCTCCGAACCGCAGGCGGTGATGCCCGCGCCCAGGGCGGTCACCAGCACGACACAGCTGACGACGGTACGGGTCCGCGGAATGTGATTCATACGATCACGCTATGAGATGGAGAGCCTACTGGCGCGGTACGTAACCCATACGAGGGAACGACATTCCGGCATCCGAAGGACACCGGTTCGGACGCGGAAAAGCCGGGAGCCCGGACCCTCCTGACGGAGGATCCGGGCTCCCGGGGTGGTGCTCGGAGTCTTACTGGGTGCGGTTCTCACCGTGGTAGTACTCGAACACCCAGCCGAACAGACCGATCACGATGAACGGCGCCGAGAAGTAGATCAGCCACCAGCCGACCGCGATGCTGAGGAAGGCGATCGCACCGCCGAAGCCCAGCATGAGCGGCTGCCAGCTGTGCGGGCTGAAGAAGCCCAGCTCGCCCGCGTCGTCCGCGACATCGGCCTCCTTGTCGTCCTGCGCACCGGCGTCCACCCGGCGGGCGGTGAAGCCCAGGTAGAAGCCGATCATGATCGACAGGCCGAAGGCCAGGAAGAGCGCCGTGGTGCCGGCCGGCTCCTTCGACCACACGCCGTACACGACGGCCATGATCAGGATGAAGAAGCTCAGCCAGATGAACATCCGGCCCTGGATCTTCACTTGCCGGCCTCCTTGCTGTCCGCGACGGCAGGCGCGTGACCGGCGTACTCGAGCTGCTCGAGCGCGGCGATCTCGGGGTGGTGCAGGTCGAACGCCGGGGATTCGCTGCGGATCCGCGGCAGGGTGGTGAAGTTGTGCCGCGGCGGCGGGCAGGAGGTCGCCCACTCCAGCGAGCGGCCGTAGCCCCACGGGTCGTCCACGCCGACCGGCTTGCCGTACTTGGCCGTCTTCCAGACGTTGTAGAGGAACGGCAGGATCGACAGGCCGAGCACGAACGAACCGATGGTGGAGACCGTGTTCAGCGCGGTGAAGCCGTCGGCCGCCAGGTAGTCGGCGTACCGGCGCGGCATGCCCTCGGCGCCCAGCCAGTGCTGGACGAGGAAGGTCGTGTGGAAGCCGATGAACAGCGTCCAGAACGTGATCTTGCCGAGGCGCTCGTCCAGCATCTTGCCGGTGAACTTCGGCCACCAGAAGTGGAAGCCGGAGAACATCGCGAACACGACCGTACCGAAGACCACGTAGTGGAAGTGGGCCACCACGAAGTACGAGTCCGAGACGTGGAAGTCCATCGGCGGCGCGGCCAGGATGACACCGGTCAGACCACCGAACGTGAAGGTGATCAGGAAGCCGGTCGCCCAGAGCATCGGCGTCTCGAAGGACAGCGAGCCCTTCCACATGGTGCCGATCCAGTTGAAGAACTTCACACCGGTCGGCACCGCGATCAGGAAGGTCATGAAGGAGAAGAACGGCAGCAGCACACCGCCGGTGACGTACATGTGGTGCGCCCACACCGTCACGGACAGACCCGCGATGGAGATCGTCGCCGCGATCAGGCCCATGTAGCCGAACATCGGCTTGCGGGAGAAGACCGGGATGACCTCGGAGATGATGCCGAAGAACGGCAGGGCGATGATGTACACCTCTGGGTGTCCGAAGAACCAGAAGAGGTGTTGCCACAGCAACGCGCCGCCATTTGCCGCGTCGAAGACATGCGCACCGAATTTACGGTCCGCCTCCAGGGCGAACAGCGCGGCGGCGAGCACCGGGAAGGCCAGCAGGACCAGCACACCGGTCAGCAGCACGTTCCACACGAAGATCGGCATACGGAACATCGTCATGCCGGGCGCGCGCATGCAGATGATCGTGGTGATGAAGTTGACCGAGCCGAGGATGGTGCCGAAGCCGGACATGGCCAGACCCATGATCCACATGTCGGCGCCGGCGCCCGGCGAGCGGACCGCGTCCGACAGCGGGGAGTAGGCGAACCAGCCGAAGTCGGCCGCGCCCTCGGGGGTGAGGAAGCCACCCACCGCGATCATCGAGCCGAACAGGTACAGCCAGTAGGCGAACATGTTCAGCCGCGGGAACGCCACGTCGGGCGCGCCGATCTGGAGCGGCATGATCCAGTTCGCGAAGCCCGCGAACAGCGGCGTCGCGAACATCAGCAGCATGATCGTGCCGTGCATCGTGAACGCCTGGTTGAACTGCTCGTTCGTCATGATCTGCAGGCCCGGACGGGCCAGCTCGGCACGCATGAGCAGCGCCATGACGCCGCCGATCAGGAAGAACGCGAACGACGTGACGAGGTACATCGTCCCGATCGTCTTGTGGTCGGTGGTCGTCAGCCACTTCACCACGGAATTGCCGGGCTGCTTGCGCCGAACCGGCAGCTCGTCCACGTACGAGCCTTCAGCGGCCGCGGCACCCTGGGGTTCGTTGAGGATGCTCACAGGTTGTTCGTCTCCCGGTTCTTCTCGTGGCTCGTCTGCGCGATGCCGGCGGGAATGTAACCGGTCTGCCCCTTCTTGGCGAGGTCCTTGAGGTGCTGCTCGTACGCCGCCGGGGAGACGACCTTCACGTTGAACAGCATCCGGGAGTGGTCGACGCCGCAGAGCTCGGCGCACTTGCCGAGGAAGGTGCCCTCCTTGTTGGGGGTCACCTGGAAGGCATTGGTGTGGCCCGGGATGACGTCCTGCTTCATGAGGAACGGCACCACCCAGAAGGAGTGGATGACGTCACGCGAGGTCAGGACGAAGCGGACCGTCTTGCCCTTGGGGAGCCAGAGCGTCGGACCAGGGTTGCCGGTCTGCGGGTTGCGCGTGCCCGGGGTGCCGACGTCGTAGACGCCGCCGGCGTTCGCCGGGAAGGCGGCCTTGAACCGGTCGGGGATCGCGGACAGGTTGGTGTCCGTCTTCGCGTCACCCGAGACACCGGGGACGTTCTCGATGTAGTTGAAGCCCCAGCTCCACTGGAAGCCGACCACGTTGACCGTGACATCGGGCTTCTTGTCGAGGCTCAGGAGCTTCGTCTCGTCCCGGGCCGTGAAGTAGAACAGCACCGAGATGATGATGATCGGGACCACCGTGTACAGGGCCTCGATCGGCATGTTGTACCGGGTCTGCGGAGGTACCTCGACCTTGGTGCGGCTGCGCCGGTGGAACATGGCGCTCCACAGGATCAGGCCCCACACCAGCACGCCGACGGCGAGCGCGGCAGCCCAGGAGCCCTGCCACAGGGAGAGGATCCGCGGAGCCTCTTCCGTGGTCGGGGTGGGCATGCCAAGGCGGGGGAAGTCCTTGTATGTGCAACCGGTTGCGGTCGCCAGGACCAGGCCCGCGGTCAGTGCCTGCAGCAGCTTCCGCCGCATCGGGCGCCGCGGCGAGCGGTCGGAGCCGTTGGGACTCACGTAGCGCCTTCCCGAGAGTCTCGCCCGCGCGGTCGGCTGCGGCCTTCTCGCTGGTCGGTCGCCGCCCTGCGTCGGGCAGGGGTTTGGATGTTTATGCGGACCAAACCCTAGCCGACGCCCTCCGGGGGTTCGCGGGGAGGGGGGCATACGCGTCGCGCCTCACTCAGTTGGGGTGTGGATGGGCGCCCAATAGCTCGGGTTGTGGGGGTTTGGGGAGCGGGGGCGGGTGTGCTTCGGGCTGGTCGCGCCCCGCGGCGGAGCCGTCGGCGGGCACCGCCCCGCGCCCCTGGTCCGGCCGACGCGACCTGCGCTTTAACGTGGAAGCGTGGCTTACTTCGACGCGGCTTCCGCCGCTCCCCTTCACCCTGTCGCCCGTCAGGCGCTGTTGGCTTCCCTGGACGACGGTTGGGCCGATCCCGCGCGGTTGTACCGGGAGGGGCGCAAGGCGCGGATGCTGCTGGACGCGGCGCGGGAGGCGGCGGCCGAGGCGGTGGGGTGCCGGGCGGACGAGCTGGTCTTCACGCCCTCGGGGACACGGGCCGTACATACGGGTGTCGCGGGGGCGTTGGCCGGAAGGCGGCGGGTGGGACGCCACCTGATCGTGTCAGCGGTCGAACACTCCTCTGTCCTCCATTCGGCGGAGGTGTTCGAGGCGGAGGGCGGCTCGGTGACCCAGGTGCCGGTGCTGCGGACGGGCGCCGTGGCCCCCTCGGACTACGCGGCGGCCCTGCGCTGCGACACCGCGCTCGCCGTGCTCCAGTCGGCCAACCACGAGGTGGGCACCGTCCAGCCGGTGGCCGAGGTGGCCGAGGCCTGCCGGGCGGCCGGGGTGCCGCTGCTGGTGGACGCGGCGCAGTCGCTGGGGTGGGGGCCGGTCGGGGGCGGCTGGTCGCTGCTCGCGGCGAGCGCCCACAAGTGGGGCGGCCCCTCGGGGGTCGGGCTGCTCGTCGTGCGCAAGGGGGTACGGTTCGCCGCCCAAGGCCCGGCGGACGAACGGGAGTCGGGGCGCGCGCCGGGGTTCGAGAACATCCCGGCCGTGGTGGCGGCGGTCGCGTCGCTGCGCGCGGTACGGGCCGAGGCGGCGCGGGAGTCGGTACGGCTGCGGGAGCTGACGGAGCGGATCCGGACGCGGGTACCCCGGCTGGTGCCCGATGTGGAGGTGGTGGGCGACCCGGAGCGGCGGCTGCCGGGGATCGTCACCTTCTCCTGTCTCTATGTCGACGGGGAGACCTTGCTGCACGAGCTGGACCGCGAGGGCTTCGCCGTCTCCTCCGGCTCCTCCTGCACCAGCAGCACCCTGACGCCGAGCCATGTCCTGAAGGCCATGGGTGTGCTCAGCGAGGGCAATGTCCGGGTGTCGCTGCCGCCGGGCACGGCGCAGGAGGACGTGGAACGCTTCCTGGCCGTGCTGCCGGGGGCCGTCGCCGGCGTACGGGACAGGCTGGGCGCCCCCGCGGCCGCCGTCGGCGCGGCGGCCGGGCCGGCCCCCCTGGTCGTGGACGCCCTCGGCAAGCGCTGCCCCGTCCCGGTCATCGAACTGGCCAAGGCGTTCCCCGGCGTCCCCGTGGGCGGCACCGTCCGCGTCCTGTCGGACGACGAGGCGGCCCGCCTGGACATCCCGGCCTGGTGCGAGATGCGGGGACAGGAGTACGTGGGCGAGGAACCGGCGGAGAAGGGAACGGCGTACCTGGTCCGCCGGCTCGGCTGAGGGCCCCCCGGAGGCGGGCGGGGAACCGCGCGGCCGGCCCGCCCGGCCCCGCGCCCGACAACGACGGTCCTGGGTCGGGCGCGTGGCCGACGGATCCGTCAGCGCAGGTACTGACGGACCTCCTCGCCCGCCTCGTCGCCGTACGCCTTCACGAACCGCTCCATGAAGTGGCCGCGGCGCAGCTGGTACTCCTGCGTGCCCACGGTCTCGATGACCAGCGTCGCGAGCATGCAGCCCACCTGCGCCGCCCGCTCCAGCGAGACGCCCCAGGCGAGGCCGGACAGGAAGCCCGCGCGGAAGGCGTCGCCGACACCCGTGGGGTCGGCCTTGCGCTCCTCCTCCGCGCAGCCGACCTCGATCGGGTCCGCGCCGGCCTGCTCGATGCGCACGCCCCGGGAGCCGAGGGTGGTCACCCGGTGGCCGACCTTGGCGAGGATCTCCTCGTCGGTGAGGCCGGTCTTGGTCTGGATGAGGCCCTTCTCGTACTCGTTCGAGAAGAGGTACGTGGCACCCTCCAGCAGGATCCGGATCTCCTCGCCCCCCATGCGGGCGATCTGCTGCGAGAAGTCCGCGGCGAACGGGATCGAGCGGGACCGGCACTCCTCCGTGTGGCGGAGCATCGCCTCGGGGTCGTCGGCGCCGATCAGCACCAGGTCGAGGCCGCCCACCCGGTCGGCGACCGTCTTCAGCTCGATCAGCCGGGCCTCGCTCATCGCGCCCGTGTAGAAGGAGCCGATCTGGTTGTGGTCGGCGTCGGTGGTGCACACGAAGCGCGCGGTGTGCAGGGTGTCGGAGATGCGGACCGACTCGGTGTCGACGCCGTGCCGGTCGAGCCAGGCCCGGTACTCGTCGAAGTCGAAGCCGGCCGCGCCGGCCAGGATCGGCCGGGTGCCGAGCTGGCCCATGCCGAACGCGATGTTCGCGGCGACACCGCCGCGGCGCACGTCGAGGTTGTCGACGAGGAAGGAGAGCGAAACCGTGTGCAGCTGGTCCGCGACGAGCTGGTCGGCGAACCGGCCGGGGAAGGTCATGAGGTGGTCGGTGGCGATGGAGCCGGTGACTGCGATGCGCACGACGGGGATCTCCTGCGGAATAAGAAGGTGCGCGCGATAGCGCTCGTTGGAAGGGCGGCGGTGGGAGACGGGAGGGCCGCGATGACAGTTCACGCTACCCGGTCAGGGATCGGCGCTGTAGTTGACGAAACTACCCGATAGTAGATCTTTCTTCGCGGGCTCGACCATGCCTACGGTTCCCTCATGACGAACCTCAAGGGCTCCTCGTCCGCCGCGTCCGGCACTCCCGTCTCCCCCGCCCCCGGCGATCTGGAGGGCGGCCTCGGCACCCTGCGCGGCGACTGCGCCCGGATGGCCCAGCGCTGGCCGGCGCCCGCGCGCGCCGCGTCCCGCCCGGTGCCGCCGTCCCGCATCCACAGGGTCTCCGTGTCGAAGCGCTCCGTGCGGCTGCTGGAGGGCATGTCCGAGTACGGCGACTGATCCGGCTCACCCGTACGGCGTAGCCCGGGGAACCTCCCGCCCGCCTCCCTCGTCCCATGGTCGTCCCCTCACGCGGGGCACGCGGGAAACGGACGGACCGGCGAGGAGCGATGCGGTGAACACGGAGCTGCCTGAGAACACGGGGGACGCCCCCGAGGTGCCGGACGCGCGGGAGGCGGGGCGGTCCAGGCGGCGCTCGCGTGCCGTCGTCCTCTCCGCCCTGGCCGCCGTCCTGCTGGCCGGCGGCGGTGGCGCGTACGTCGCGGCGAGCGACGGCCCGGGCGGTCGTACGGCCCCCACCGCGGCGGAGTCCACCACTCCCCCGCCGCTCGCCCTGGACGACGGGTCGGACCCCTACGGCGCCCATTACGTGGCGCAGGGCGCGCTGCCGAAGGGCCCCGGCGCGGCGGCGGTGTACGGAGCGGGGGCGGCGGTCCGCGAGGACCAGGTGGTCCGGCTGGCGAAGGCGCTCGGGGTGAGCGGGACGCCGGTGGCCGAGGGGTACGGCTGGCGGATCGGCGGCAAGGACGGTTCGGGGCCTACGCTCCAGGTGAACCGGGACGCGCCGGGCAGCTGGACCTTCAGCCGGTACGCGCCGGGTACCGACGACTGCGGCAAGGGCCCCCTGTGCGCGCCCGGCCCGGTGGGTCCGACCGGGGCGCCGGTGAGCGCGGCGACGGCCGGGAAGGCGGCGGCGCCCGTGCTGCGGGCGGCCGGTCTGGAGGGCGCGCGGACCGATGCCGGCCAGATCATGGGCAAGCAGCGGGTGGTGACCGCCGACCCGGTGGTGGGCGGCCTGCCCACGAGCGGCTGGGCGACCGGGCTGACGATCAGCCGGCAGGGTGAGGTGGTCGGCGGGCGCGGGCTGCTGTCGACGCCGGTGAAGGGGGCGACGTACCCCGTCCTGGACGCGGAGAAGACCCTCGCGCTGATGAACGCGGCGCCGAGGGGCGACCACCGGATGGGCCCCGGGGGCTGTGCGGGCCCGGCGCGGTTCGCGACGCGTCTGGAGGGGCCGTGCGGGCAGGCGTCCCCGGCGTCCTCCGGGACGGTCACCGTGGACAAGGCGGTGTTCGGGCTGGCCGCGCACTCGGTCGGCGGCCGGCAGACCCTGGTGCCGTCCTGGCTGTTCGAGACGCGGGGCTCGGGGACGGTGTCGTACCCGGCGATCGACCCCCGCTACCTTGCCTCCCCGGCACCCTCCACGTCACCGACGACGGGCCCCGGCGGCTCGGTACCGCCGACGGCCGCCCCCCGCGGCTCGGTCAGGATCACCGGCTATACGGCCGACGACCGGAGCCTCACCGTGAGCTTCTACGGCGGCCTGTGCGCCGACTACACGGCGGCGGCCCGGGAGAGCGCCACCCGGGTGACGGTCACGGTCACCGAGCGCCGGCAGGAGGGCAAGATCTGCCCGATGATCGCCAAGGAGTTCACGCGGACCGTACGGCTGAAGGCGCCGGTGGACGGCCGGACGGTGGTCGGCGCGGACGGCGCGCGGATCCCGCAGGCGAAGCCGGGGGCGCTGCGGCCGTAAGCCCTCTCATGGCCGTGGCCCTCTCATGAGGGCCCGCCCCCTGTGCGGTCCCGGCTGCCGTGAGTTCCCGGCTGCCGGTGATCCGTTCGAGCGGTTGTCCGACGGTCGTACCTTCACCCTCGCCGACCGGACCGATGTGACGGCTAGCGTGACATTTCAGCGGTTTTCCGACGGGCGAGCAACGGAAGGGCCCGGCATGTCCAACCACTTCACCGGCCTCAGTCTTGGACCACCACTCGGCGACCAGCGCCTGGATCTGTGCGACCTCTACGCCTTCACGGCGCCCGCCGATCCGAGCAGGACCGTGCTCATCCTCAACGCCAATCCCCGCGCGGATGCCATGCATCCCGACGCCGTGTACCGCCTGAACATCGACAACGACGGCGACTTCCTCACCGACCGCGCCATCAGCTGGGTCTTCGGGCCGCCGGCGGCCGACGGCTCGCAGACCTACAGCGTCTTCATGGCGACCGGCGCGGAGGCCCGCAGGCCCGAGGCGGTCGGCACGAAGATCGTCTCGGACGCCGCCGTCTCCTTCGGCCCGCAGGCCAATGTGGTCACCTTCGGCGAGTACCAGGTGGCCGCCGGCAGCCGCAGCGACGCCTTCTTCTTCGACTTCGACGGAATCAAGAACCTGTTCGACACCAGCGGCAAGCGGAACTTCACCGCGCCGCACCTGGGCGGCGAGTCCCCCTGGACCGGGGTCGATTCCAACGCCACGGCCAACGTGTTCTCCATGGCGATCGAACTGCCGACCGCGGAGCTTGCCGCCCAGTCCGAACTGCACATCTGGGGCCGGTGCAGCGTCCTGCGCGACGGCGAACTCGTCCACGCGGACCGGGCCGGCCACCCGTCGATCAGCAGCTTCTTCAACACCGACGACACGAAGGAGGAGTACAACGCGAGCGAGCCGGCGGGCGACCGGGCCAGATGGACGGACCAGTTCGTCCATCTGCTGGGCCACACCGGCGGTTACTCGCGCGAGGAGGCGATCGCCGCGCTCGACGAGCACGGCATCCTGCCCGACGTGCTGCACTTCGACCCGTCCAGGCCCGCCGTGTACCCGAACGGCCGGACGTTCACGGAGGACGTCATCGACATCCGCGTCGCCTTCCTCACCAAGAACGAGGCGCCGCCCACCGGTCTGTCCCCGCACACCGACACCCTGGACCGGTTCCCGTACCTCGGCGACCCGCACCCGGTGACCGCTCCCTGACGGAGCCCGGTCCGCAGCGGGCACGACGGAGCGCGCGGGTACGACAGAGGCGGCGAGCCCCGCTGGTGGGGGCCGCCGCCTCTGTCGTACCGGCTTCATCGGCTTGAGCGCGATGGCTCAGCTGAAGGAGTCACCGCAGGCGCAGGAGCCGGTCGCGTTCGGGTTGTCGATCGTGAAGCCCTGCTTCTCGATCGTGTCCACGAAGTCGACGGTGGCGCCGCCCAGGTACGGGGCGCTCATGCGGTCGGTGACGACCTTGACGCCGCCGAAGTCCTTCTCCACGTCGCCGTCGAGGGCGCGCTCGTCGAAGAACAGCTGGTACCGCAGGCCCGAGCAGCCGCCGGGCTGGACGGCGACGCGCAGCGCGAGGTCGTCACGGCCTTCCTGGTCGAGCAGGGCCTTGACCTTGGCCGCGGCGGCGTCGGTCAGGATGATGCCGTCGCTGACGGTAGTGGTCTCGTCCGATACGGACATCTACATCTCTCCCGGGTTGTACGGAGACTGCTTGCCGACGAGTGCAACCGGCGCTTCCGCGGATTCATTCCGGGCCGGGCGTCACGTGGTCGCGATTTTGCCTACTGCCCCTTCATGCTCGCATACCCGGGCGAAGGCGCACAGCGGCCCATGGAGGGATCCGGGTCGGCCGGACCGGGATTCACGTCACATGGACACGATGGCCATCGTCAAACTGACGTGAAGCGTTTATGATAGATAGCGTCAGATAGACGAGAAATAGAAAGGGTGCGTGCCGTGACCACCGCCCAGACCCCGGAGCTCGACGTCCAGCCGACTCCGCTCGCCCTGTTGCTGCTCGGCCGCGAGGCCGACCCGAGGAGCGAGCGCGGCGTCGAGTGCCCCGGCGATCTGCCGTCGCCGTCCGACCCCGCCCTGGTCGAGCGCGCCCGCGCCGCCAAGGAGAAGCTCGGCGACAAGGTGTTCGTGCTCGGTCACCATTACCAGCGTGACGAGGTGATCCAGTTCGCCGACGTCACGGGCGACTCCTTCAAGCTGGCCCGGGACGCGGCCGCGCGTCCGGAGGCCGAGTACATCGTCTTCTGCGGTGTGCACTTCATGGCCGAGTCCGCGGACATCCTCACCTCCGCCGACCAGAAGGTCGTCCTGCCGGACCTCGCGGCCGGCTGCTCCATGGCCGACATGGCGACGGCCGAGCAGGTCGCGGAGTGCTGGGACGTGCTGACCGAGGCCGGGATATCCGAGCAGGTCGTGCCGGTGTCGTACATGAACTCCTCGGCCGATATCAAGGCGTTCACCGGCAAGCACGGCGGCACCATCTGCACCTCCTCCAACGCCAAGCGGGCGCTCGACTGGGCGTTCGAGCAGGGCGAGAAGGTGCTCTTCCTGCCCGACCAGCACCTCGGCCGCAACACCGCCGTGCGGGACATGGGGATGTCCCTGGAGGACTGCGTCGTCTACAACCCGCACAAGCCGAACGGCGGCCTGACGGCGGACGAGCTGCGCGCCGCGAAGATGATCCTGTGGCGCGGCCACTGCTCGGTCCACGGCCGCTTCAGCCTGGACTCGGTCAACGATGTGCGCGCCCGCATCCCCGGGGTGAACGTCCTGGTCCACCCGGAGTGCAGGCACGAGGTCGTGGCCGCGGCGGACCACGTCGGCTCGACCGAGTACATCATCAAGGCCCTGGAGGCGGCCCCCGCCGGCTCGAAGTGGGCGATCGGCACGGAACTGAACCTGGTCCGCCGCCTCGCCAACCGCTTCGCCCCCGAGGGCAAGGAGATCGTCTTCCTCGACCGCACGGTCTGCTTCTGCTCCACCATGAACCGCATCGACCTCCCCCACCTGGTCTGGACCCTGGAATCCCTCGCCGAGGGCACCCTGGTCAACCACATCCAGGTCGACGACGAGACCGAGGCGTTCGCGAAGCTGGCGCTGGAACGGATGCTGGCCCTGCCGTAGCCTCCGGCGGTCCGGCGAGCACGACGCCCCATACCCGGTCCCGGTACCGGGTGCGGGGCGTCGTTCGGTGTCGGGGTTCCTGGGTCCGGGTGGCGGAAGCAGTACTCCCTGGGCGGATGCGGGGGCCGGGACCTCAGCCCGCGGTTCACGCGGCACGCTCCAGCCACCTCTCCCCGAGCCGGACTCGCACAGCGGCCTTCCTCTTTGTCGAGGTCTTGTCCAACCGCCGAGAGCCCGACTGCGCCGACCGTGCGCCAAGGCGGTCCGGCACGTGATGCCGCTCGACCGAATTCGACTGCGTCAGCGCTCGGCATGGCTGTACAGGCGCCCAACGCACTGCTGCTACGACCCACGGGTGAACGGGACTGACAGCCGGGCCAGGAACTCCGTTACGGAACACTTGCCGATACCGTTCGGGAGGCGAATTCCGCCAACGGGACGTATTCATAGGATTGTTGAGCACAACCTCCGCCTCCCGCACCAAGCATGCCCAGCATCGACGCAACACCGCACGACCAGCCGGAAGAACCGAAATGTCCCCTTCCCGAGAAGTAAGGAATCCCACCTCCCCACCCCACCAAACCCCCAGCTCAAGAACTGTGGTCCCCGCGCCTGCGGGGGTAGTCCCAGGATCACCGGCCCCCGGGTCTCCGGGCACTGGTGGTCCCCGCGCCTGCGGGGGTAGTCCCAGCGATGCGAACATGTGGTCCTCTCGGCCCGCGTGGTCCCCGCGCCTGCGGGGGTAGTCCCTCCCGGGCGGCGTCGCTGACCTCGATGAGCCAGTGGTCCCCGCGCCTGCGGGGGTAGTCCCCCACCTGGTCAGGGGCCGTCTCCTGGGAAAGGGTGGTCCCCGCGCCTGCGGGGGTAGTCCCAAGCGGGGCCCAGCCGGAGCCATACCGGTCCTGTGGCCCCCGCGCCTGCGGGGGTAGTCCCTGCTCATCGGGCGGCCTCCGTCGTCGCGCCAGGTGGTCCCCGCGCCTGCGGGGGTAGTCCCGGCATCACGGGCACGGCCGCACAGAAGCTCATGTGGTCCCCGCGCCTGCGGGGGTAGTCCCTGCCACCAGGAGGCGACGTGACCGAGACGACGTATGGTCTCCGCGCCTGCGGGGGTAGTCCCGAGCAGCGGCTCGGACTGGACCCGATCGAAGCGTGGTCCCCGCGCCTGCGGGGGTAGTCCCACGGCGTTCCTCGCCGCCGCGGCCCGCCTGGTGTGGTCCCCGCGCCTGCGGGGTGGTCCCTGCCCCCGCCCCGCCAGCGCGGCGACGTGAACGTGGGCCCCGCGCCTGCGGGGGTGATCCCGGCCGACGGCACTGGACGCTCGATGGCGGCGAGTGGCCTCCGCGTCCACCGGGGCGATCCCCCACCGACCCGCAGCTCGTCCCCGCATTCCATGGGGTTGTTCCCGATACCGGAGCCTCAGCCCTAAGCCCTAGCCGGCTCCATGGTCGTCACACCCTGCGGAGGGGGGCGCCCGCCGCCCGTGGCTTCTCGCTCGACGCATGGATGGCTCGCTCGTGCGTTCGCAGGAGGCGGTCGGGCCAGCGTGTCACACACAACGATACCGAGCCGACTTGAGTTCCGGCGCTGGTTTTCAGTTTCGGGGAACGACCGCACACTCTCCCAACTGCCATGTAGCGTAGTGCTGTTGGGTCACAACGTGGCTGTGAACAGGCCGGACTGGTGCGTGCGCGTCGGCAGCCTTGAGCCCGGTTCACCTTGGGCCCAATACGTCGAGACAGGAACGCCCTCGCCTTCCCAGTGGGTACGGAAGAGAACATCAGCTCACCAGCCTCGACCGCATTCGACGGCCGCCGGGCACGCATGCCATACGCACCGCAGGTCAGAGGTGCCGTCGTACGCAGACGCGCTTGCCATTTGCCCAGCTTGCCGCACACCAGCCACGAAACTTGAGCTCTGCGGGCGGTTCCGCCGTTTCACACAGGAAGGGAGAGTATGACCGACGCGGAATCCGGGCCGCCCGGCGTAGAAGTCGTCTTCGCCACCGGCCAGTTGTCCGCCCCCACCCGATCTGCCTGGGCCAAGCACGACCAGAGAGCCGGTGGTTGGCTCCCCCTGTGGCGACACATGGCCGACAGCGCGGCTGTCGCGGGGCGGCTGTGGGAGCAGTGGGTTCCGCGGTCCGTCAAGGAGTTGGTGGCCGACGCGTTGCCCGCAGGGGACGCGGATGCCCGGAAGCTCGTTGTGTTTCTCGCCGGTGTGCACGACGTGGGCAAGGCGACCCCGGCCTTCGCATGTCAGGTCGAGGCCCTGGCCGGGCGGATGCGTGACGAGGGACTCGACATGCCGAGCGACCGCGAGTTCGGGCAGGACCGGCGGATCGCGCCGCACGGGCTGGCCAGCCAGTTGCTGGTGCAGGAGTGGATGGCCGAGCGGTACGGGCTCCGCAGCCGGGTGTCCGGGCAGTTCGCGGTCGTCGTGGGCGGCCACCACGGCACGTACCCCGATCACCCGCGCATCCACGATCTGCAACTGCGTCCTCATCTGATGCGGCACCACGGACCGAGCGAAGCGGTCTGGCGCGGGGTGCAGTTCGAGTTGATGGACCTGTGCGCCGCTTCGGCGGGGGCGGCGGACCGGCTTCCGGAGTGGACCGGGGTCAGGCTGCCCCAGCCGGCACAGATCGCCTTGACGGCCGTCGTGATCCTCTCGGACTGGATCGCGAGTTCGGCCGAGCTGTTCCCCTACGATCCCGAAACCTGGCAGCCCCTTGGCCCCCAGGGCGAGCGGCGCCGGCTCACCGCGGCCTGGGCCGGGCTCGATCTGCCCCGCCCTTGGGCCCCCCGTGAACCGGGAGGAACCGCCGAGGAGTTGCTCCGAAGCCGGTTCCCCGGCCTGGAGAACGCGGTCATCAGGCCGGTCCAGGCCGAGGCCGTGCGGATGGCCCGCAGCATGCCCGCGCCGGGCATGCTGGTGATCGAGGCACCCATGGGCGAGGGCAAGACCGAGGCGGCACTGGCCGCGGCAGAGGTCCTCGCGGCCCGATCGGGCGCCGGTGGAGTGCTCGTGGCGCTGCCCACTCGGGCGACAGGGGACGCCATGTTCCCGCGGGTCCTGGACTGGCTGAAGCACCTGCCCGAGGGGGAAGAAGGCGAAGACGGCCGGCGTTCCGTCGTACTCGCTCACGCCAAAGCCGCTCTCAACCACGTATGGGCGGGACTACTGCGCCAAGGGCGGCGAAACATCGTAGCTGTCGAACTCGACGGCTGCGAGGAAGAAAGAGGAGAGAAGAGCGCTGTCCGGCCGGCCAGGGAGGCCGGATTCCACGCTCATCAGTGGCTGCGGGGGCGCAAGAAGCAGCTGCTGGCCTCCTTCGCCGTAGGGACCATCGACCAAGTCCTGTTCGCCGGGCTGAAAAGCCGGCACCTGGCCCTGCGGCACCTGGCGGTGGCAGGCAAGGTCGTCGTGATCGACGAGGTGCACGCGTACGACGCGTACATGGGGCGGTATCTGGACCGGGTACTGGAGTGGCTGGCGGCGTACCGAGTTCCGGTCGTCCTGCTGTCGGCGACGTTGCCGGCCGACCGCAGGCGCGCGCTGGTGGCCGCGTACTCCGGTTCCTCGGGCTTCGGCTCCCCTGACGGGAGCTCCGCGGCGAGCAGTGACGGCTATCCCCTGATCACCGCCACGGCCCCTGGACACCCGGTCCGTATCGCCTGCCCTCCCGCCGCTTCCGGCAGACACGTCGCGGTGGCCCTGGAGCGGTCGGACGACGACCTGGCCGTGCTGGCCGACCGGCTTGAGCGCGAACTCGCCCAGGGCGGCTGCGCGTTGGTCGTACGCAATACGGTGGACCGGGTGCTGGAAGCCGCGGACGTGCTGCGCGCACGGCTGGGCGAGGACGCGATCACCGTGGCGCACTCCCGCTTCCTCGCCGCCGACCGTGCGGCCCTGGACGCGGACCTGGTACGGCGCTTCGGACCGGACGGCCGGCAACGGCCCCACCGGCATGTCGTGGTCGCCAGCCAGGTGGCTGAACAGTCGCTCGACATCGACTTCGACCTGCTGATCACAGATCTGGCCCCGATCGACCTGCTGTTGCAACGGATGGGCCGCCTGCACCGGCACACTCGGATCCGACCAGCTCACCTGGCACAGGCGCGCTGCCTCGTCACCGGAGTGGACTGGGGGGCGGATCCGCCGCAGCCTGGTGACGGCACTCGTGCGGTCTATCGCAGTGAGTACACCCTGCTGCGTTCGCTGGGCGCGCTCGGTCCGTACCTCGACGGCCGGGCGCTGGGCCTGCCCGGCTCCATCAGCCCATTGGTCCAGGCGGTTTACGGGGACGGGGCGGTCGGTCCGGCCGCGTGGGCGGAGCGGCTCGCTGCTGCTCGTACCGAGCATGACCGGTTACTGGACGAGAAGCGGCACAAGGCCGAGACCTTTCTGCTCGGCCCTGCTCGGCGCGCCGGGCGGCCCGTGTACGGGTGGCTGGAGGCGGCGGCGGGGGATGTGGACGACAGCCCCGCGGGGCGCGCTCAGGTACGCGACAGTGAGGAGACGCTGGAGGTTCTGGTCGTCCAGCGGCAGGCCGACGGTCGTCTGACGACCGTGCCATGGCTCGACGACGGCCCGGACGGCCCGCGGGGTGGTCTGGATCTGCCGGTCGACTTCGTGCCCGGTCGCCGGGCCTGCGAGGCGGTGGCGGCGAGTGCTCTCACGCTGCCGGGCCGTTTCAGCAAGCGCTGGATGATCGACCGAACCATTGCCGAACTTGAGCAATTTCTGGTCCCTGCCTGGCAGGTAAAGGAGTGTCCTTGGCTGGCTGGTGAGCTGATTATCGTTCTGGACCCGGATTGTCAGACCCATCTGGCAGGCTTCGTACTCGCCTACAGCCGCACCGACGGACTGCGGGTCACGTCTGCTGACGCGCCCGCGATCGCACGGAGCGGCGAGGAACGAGCGGCGGGCGGTTCCGGTGAGGAACAAGCGGGGGAAGCGGGCAGCCAGGATGAGCATGGTGAGCGATCGGCCGAGGTGGTCGAGGTGGTGAGCCGGAGGACCATGGCGACGTCGGGGCCGATCTCGTTCGATCTGGTCACCGAGCCGTGGCTCCCGGTGCAGCGCGGGGACGGGACGACCGATGTCGTCTCCATGCTCGGGCTCTTCGAGCAGGCCGACTCCCTGCGGGGACTGGTGGGAGATGTGCCCACCCAGGAGATCGCGATCTTACGGCTGCTCCTCGCGATCCTGTACGACGCTCTGGACGGCCCGGCGGAGGTGGAGGAGTGGGAGGATCTGTGGCTGTCGGCCGACCCCTTTGCCGCCGTTCCCGAATACCTCGCGGCGCACCGGGACCGTTTCGATCTGTTCGCCACGGACCGGCCGTTCTACCAGGTCGCCGGCCTGAGGACCGCGAAGAACGAGATCGCGCCGCTGAGCCGGATCGTCGCGGACGTCCCTGTGGGCGAGCCCCTGTTCTCGATGCGCCGTCCCGGCGTCGACTGTCTGTCGTACGCGGAGGCCGCCCGGTGGCTGGTGCACGCACACGCCTTCGACACCTCCGGGATCAAACCGGCCCTGCTGGGCGACGACCGGGGCAAGGCGGGAAAGGTCTACCCCTTGGGGGTGGGTTCGCTGGGCAGTCTCGGCGGGGTGTTCGCCGAGGGCGCCACACTCCGCGAGACCCTGCTGCTCAACCTGATCGCCCTGCAAGAGGTGGAAGGCTGGGGCGCGGACGGCTCGACCGGCCAGGACATGCCGGTATGGCGCCGCGCGGCTGCCCCCGGCGCCGGACCGCGCGAGGGCAGCGGCGGCGCCGCCCGCCCGCAGGGGCTCCGGGATCTGTACACGTGGCAGTCGCGCCGGATTCGGCTGCACGCGGAGAACGGCGCCGTGACGGGCGTAGTCCTCGGGTACGGCGACCCGCTCACGATGAGCGCTCCCTGGAACACCGAGCCGATGTCCGGTTGGCGGCGTAGTGAGACGCAGGAGAAGAAGCAGGGCCGCGTCCCCGTCTACACGCCGCTCCGGCACCACCCGGACAGAGCGGCCTGGCGGGGGCTTGCCGCTCTGCTCCCGGCCCGTGGACCGGCCCCAGGCGGAGGGAAACGGGGGGAGCCCGAGCGCGAACTGTCCTCCGGCATCGCCCGTTGGTTCACGCACGTGATCACCGCCGCCGAGATCCCCCCGGGAACGCTGGTACGGCTGCGTCTCGTGGGTGCGGCGTACGGCACCCAGCAGTCGGTGGTGGACGAGATCGTGGACGACTCCGTGGTCCTGCCCGTGATCACCCTGCACGAGACGAACCCGGTCTTCGGCGCGGCGGCGGTCGACGCCGTCCGCGACGCGGAGGACGCCGTCAAAGCTCTCGGCGGGCTCGCCGGTGATCTGGCCCGTGCCGCCGGTACGGACCCCGCGACGCCCGTCACCGCCGCCCGTGACCTTGGCTTCGGCACCTTGGACGGACCGTACCGGGCCTGGCTGAAGGGTCTGCTGTCCTTCCCCGACCTGGAGACGGCACGACGCGCATGGCGGACCGCGGTGCGCCGCCATCTGCTCGGACTCGGCCGACAGGTGCTCGACGACAGCGGTCCGGCCGCGGACGAAGGCCGCCTGATCACCGTTCCCGGCGGCGGTACGCGGCTGATGGACGCCGGCCGCGCCGAGCAGCTCTTCCTCATCCGGCTCGACAAGGTGCTGGGTCCGCCCCAGGGGCCGGGCCCCGCGCGTCCGCTTCCTGCGAGCACGGAAGCCGACAGCCACGACCTCACGCGGAGCACATCATGACCACGACCACGGGAACCGCCGGTGCCGACCGTCCCGCGGGACACCGCGAGCAGCACACGCCCTCCCTCGTCCGGACGGCCACCGGGCGCACGGTGAGCCGTCTTCAGGGCGGCTACCGCAAGGACAGCCCGGCGGCCGTGGCCGCCGTGGCACGGTTGCGACGCGAGGTCGGCCGGGACGTCCACGCCTCGCCCACCAACTGGGGGCTCGACCATGTGGAAGCGCTCACCGAGCTCCGGGAGCGCAGGAGCGCGGAGGGCGAGGACCCCACGCGTCACCTGGTGGCGGGAGGACAGCGGCAGCAGGAGGCGCGCGAGGACCGTGAGGACCGCGCGGTCCATCTCGCCGTGACGCTCTGGGCGTTGCACCAGCAGTCGTTGCGGGACGAGCCGATGCACGTCCCGGGCTGGTCGCTGGGTCGGTCCGTACGGCGACTGGCCGAGGCGAAGTCCTCGGGACCCGGCCTCCCCGCGCAGCGGACCGGAGACGAGGAGGCGCCGGAGAGCACCGGGTACACCCCGGTCGAGGACGTGAGTGCCGCCCTGCGCAAGCGGTTCGTACGGATCGGGACGTCGTCCGATCTGGAGACGCTGGGCCGCCGGCTGCGCGAGATGGTGCTGCTGCTGCGCGGCGCCCGCATTCCACTGGACTACGGCGACCTCGCCGACCAGATCTACCGCTGGCAGTACGAGACGGGCCGGGTCGAGGTCAGGCGTCGCTGGGGCCGGGACTTCCACCGAGTGCATCGGAGCGGCCGACGGGAGGAGGACGGCACCGGACCGGGCGACGACACGGGTTCGCCCGCCGACTCCTCCACCTCCGCCGCCTTCCCGGCCGTGGACGCGGACTGACCGCCCACGTGCCGCATCCTCATCGCCCGAAAAGATCGGAATGACCATGCCCCGAACCATCCTCGACATCCATGTCCTTCACGTCGTCCCGCCGAGCAATCTCAACCGCGACGACACAGGGACGCCCAAGTCGGCCTACTACGGCGGGGTCCGGCGTGCGCGAGTGTCGAGTCAGGCCTGGAAACGGGCCACGCGCACGGCCTTCGAGAAGCTGCTGCCGCCCGAGGCACTCGGCGTCCGTACGAAGAAGATCGCCGAGGCGCTGGCCGATCGCATCATCGACCGGAACGAGTCGTTGGCGCCCGTCGCGGTCCAGTTGGCCGCCGAGACGCTGAAAACGGCGACGGGGATCAAGATCGAGGTGCCGAAGCGAAAGGCCAGGAGCGGAGACGAGGAATCGGCCGCGCCCGAGTCGTCGTACCTGATGTTCCTGAGCAGCCGGCAGCTGGACGCCCTCGCCGAGGTGACGATCGAGGGCAGCGGCCCCGAGGGTGACCTCAAGGTCCTCCAGACCTATCTGAAGGACAAGGAGAACAAGGCCAAGGCCCGGCAGTCGGTGGACTCCAGGCACTCGGTGGACATCGCTCTCTTCGGACGCATGGTCGCCGATGCCGCCGACCTCAATGTGGACGCGGCCTCACAGGTAGCTCATGCCATCAGCGTGCACAAGTCGGAGATCGAATCCGATTACTACACCGCCGTGGACGACCTCAGCGGCGCGGACGAATCCGGCGCCGGAATGATCGGGACCATCGACTTCAACTCGGCGACCCTCTACCGCTACGCCGCCGTGGACGTGGACGAGTTGACCCGCAACCTGGGGCTCGGGCTGCGGACGGACGAGGCACCCAGCGCCCCGGTGGAAAAGGCGGTCGGGGCTTTTCTGGACGCCTTCGTCACCTCCCTCCCGACGGGGAAGATCAACACCTTCGGGAACCACACCCTGCCCTCCGCGGTGATCGTGCGGCTGCGCGACCGCCGGCCGGTGAGCTTCGTCGGCGCATTCGAGGAGCCGGTGCCGCAGGGTCCGGAGGGTGGCTACCTCCGGGAGAGTTGCCGCAGGCTCGCCGCATATGTACCGGATCTGGAGAAGCAGTACGGCATCGAGGCTCCGGAGCACGGCTGGGTGTTCCGCGTGGGCGACGAGACGGATGCGCTCGAACCGCTGGGCCACCGGGTGTCCTTGGACGCCCTCGTACGGGAGGTGCAAGAGGCGGTGGCGGCGCGGGTGAGCACCGGAGCGGACGCATGACGGTGTTGCTGCTGCGGCTGGCGGGCCCGCTGCAAGCCTGGGGCTCGGCCGCCCGGTTCGCCCGTCGCACCACTGAGAACGCACCCACCAAGAGTGGCGTGCTCGGGCTGCTCGCGGCCGCCGAAGGGCGCCCCCGCGGTGCGGACCTCGCCGACCTGGCCGCACTGCGGTTCGGCGTACGCATCGACCAGCCCGGCTCCCGGCTGCGGGACTTCCACACCGCCCACCACGGGGACTCCGGCAAGGCGATGCCTTTGTCCGAACGGTTCTATCTCGCCGACGCGGTTTTCGTCGCAGGGGTCGAGGGGGACGCCGTGCTGCTGAACCGTCTGTACGAGGCCGTGCGTGCCCCACATTTCCTTCCGTACCTCGGCCGGCGCTCCTGTCCCCCGTCCCGCCCTCTCGACATGGGCCGGCCCTTTTCGGGCCCCGGCCTGGAGGACGCGCTGCGGGCCGCGCCCTGGCAGGCGGCGTCCTGGTACCGCAAGCGCATCGGACAGGCCGCCCAGGCGTACGGCCGGACCGGGTACGGAGGACCGGACCCGAACGGCCCCCCGCCCGAGGTAGCCGTGGATCTGCTGCTCGACTGTCCACCGGGCGAGCTCCCTCATCTGTCCCTCAGGGACACCCCGGTGAGTTTCGACCCCCGTCATCGGCAGTACGGGCTGCGCGGCGTGGTCACCTCCCTCACCGAACCCCGGCGGCACTCGTCCGACGGCGCTCCCGCCCCCGAGCACGACCCGACCGTCCTCCTCCGCTCCCTCGATCCCTCCGCGAGCACCAGCACGGCAGAGCACCGTCCGAGGAACAGCTGATGTACCTGACCCGTTTCCGTATCAACACCGCCCGGCCCGGCGCTCGTCGGTTGCTCGGATCACCGCACTTCATGCACGGAGCCGTGAACATGTCCTTCCCCGAGGCTCCGCCTCGCGGTGACGGCGGACCGCGGGTCCTGTGGCGAGTGGACCCGGCCGCCGCCGGACGCGCCGACCTGTTCATCGTCAGTCCGCTCCGCCCCGACCTCACTCATCTCGTGGAACAGGCGGGGTGGCCGAGCGCCGAGCAGCCGGGCTGGACGACCTTCGACTACCAGGGGCTGCTCGACCGTCTCGCCGTCGACAGCACCTGGGGATTCCGGCTCACCGCGAATCCGGTGCACTACATCCGCAGGCCACAGGACTCCAGGGAGACACCGACGAAACGGGCCGCGCACATCACCCCGCGGCATCAGATCGGCTGGCTGCTCGACCGGCAGCAGCGGGCCGGTTTCGAGGTGCTGCGCGTCCCCGCCGAACGTCGGCTGACCGAGCACGGCAGCGAGCACGAAGTCGTCGTGCACGACAGGACGCCCACTCAATTCGGCAAGTTCGAGGGCGTGGCACACCGCAGTCGGCGGCAGGTCGACTTCACCCGCGTCACCTTCGACGGCCGGCTCCGCGTCACGGACGCCGAGGTCTTCCGCCGTACTCTCACGCACGGGTTGGGCAAGGCCAAGGCGTACGGCTGCGGGCTGATGACCCTCGCGCCCGTGCGCGCGTCATGACCACCGTCAGCCGCCGGGGCGCATCCTCACCTCGGGAACTCACCCGGGTCGGTGACCGGGTCTCCTTCATCTACCTGGAACGCTGCACGGTTCACCGGGAGGACAACGCGATCACCGCGACGGACACGGACGGGGTCACCCACATCCCGTCCGCGACCATCGGGACGCTTCTCCTCGGCCCCGGAACCCGGCTGACCCACCAGGCGATGTCCGTGCTCGGGGAATGCGGGGCCGCAGTGGTGTGGGTCGGTGAGCAGGGAGTGCGTTTCTACGCGGGCGGACGAGCCCTCACCCGCTCCTCGCACCTCGTCGAGGCACAGGCGACGGCCTGGGCGAATCGTCGTACTCGGCTCGATGTCGCCCGGGCCATGTACCGGATGCGCTTTCCCGAGGACGATCCGTCCGGCCACACCCGGCAGGAACTCCTCAGTATGGAGGGCCGGCGGGTGAAGGAGTGTTACCGCCGCGAATCGGCCCGTACCGGGGTCTCCTGGCGGCGGCGTGATTACCATCATGGCGACTTCGCCGCGGGAGATGCGGCCAATCAGGCCGTGACCGCGTCCGCGCAGTGCATGTACGGAGTGGCCCACGCCGTGGTGGCGGCGCTCGGCTGTGCGCCGGGGCTGGGCTTCGTGCACTCCGGGCATGAGCGCTCGTTCGTCCTGGACATCGCCGATCTCTACAAGACGGAGATCGGGATCCCGGCCGCGTTCGACGCGGCCGCCGAGGGCGAGGAGGATGTGGCGACGCGCACCCGCCGGGCGCTGCGCGACCGCATCAACTCCACCGGTCTGCTCGACCGTTGCGTACGGGACATCAAAGAGCTGCTTCTCGGGCAGACCGGCCTCGCCGAGCCCCGGGGGACGGCCGATCGGGTGAGTCTCCAGTCGGACGGGGACCGGCTCGTCGAAGCCGGCCGCAACTATGACGGTGCCGCTGGCGAGGAGCCCCTCTGGTGACGGTCATCGTCCTCGCCAACTGCCCACCGGGCCTGCGGGGCTTCCTGACCCGCTGGCTGCTGGAAGTCTCGCCCGGCGTCTTCCTGGGCTCACCCTCGGCCCGGGTACGCGACATCCTGTGGGAGGAGGTCCGCCAGTACCGCGGCAAAGGGCGCGCCCTGCTCGCGTACCAGACGGACAACGAACAGGGCTTCACCTTCGCGACTCACGAACACGCCTGGCATCCCACCGACCACGAAGGCCTCGTCCTCCTCAAACGCCCCTCACCCCACTCCCCACCCACCACGAACTCGCCGTCACCTCCGCGCCAGGGCTGGAGCAAGGCCGCCAAGAGACGCCGCTTCGGTAACTCCTGAGCCCCCCTCCACCTACCGATTAGCCTGAAAGCCCGAAATGCCCGTTTCTCTGAAAGTGGGGCACACCCTGTAACCCAACCAACTAAATCCCCAGCTCAGGAACTGTGGTCCCCGCGCATGCGGGGGTGGTCCCGCGCCGACCGTCGGGACCTGGCCGTCCTCGTCGTGGTCCCCGCGCATGCGGGGGTGGTCCCCGGTTCACGCTGCTCTGAGGTGACGCGGCCCCGTGGTCCCCGCGCATGCGGGGGTGGTCCCCAGCCATGCCGAAGAACCGGACCACCGCACAGGTGGTCCCCGCGCATGCGGGGGTGGTCCCATCCGCCCAACTAGCGCTGAGTCCAGGGGGAGTGGTCCCCGCGCATGCGGGGTAGCCCCCTCGGCTGGGTGGGCACGGTGAGAAGGCGGTCTCAGTGGGTCGGGGGACCGCTCTCGCGTGTGAGTTGCCGTGGTCCTTGGGGCTGGCCGGTTCCCACAGTTGTGAGGCTTCAGCACGGCTCGGCAGCGGGCGTCGGTATGGGCTGCGCCGACTCGGCCCGGTACGCCGCGCCCCGCCGTACTGTTCCTTGTGTGACCACTCTCGAACGCGCCCGCTGTGAGCTCAAGGCCCACCCCCTCGCGCTCGACGCGGCCCTCGCCGCGGCCGTTCTCGTCTGCATGGTCGCCGGTTCCTTCGCCGCTCCCTCGGACGACCAGGGCGTCACCTGGGACGTCCGCAGCCCTGGTGTCCTGAGCCTGCTGCTGATGCTGCTGGCCGCCGTCGCCCTCGTCTTCCGTCGCCGCGCCCCCCGGACCGTCCTCGCCCTCACCGGCACCTTCTCCGTGGTGGAGTGCGTCACCGGCGACCCCCGCGCCCCGGTCACGATGTCCGCCGTCGTCGCCCTGTACACCGTCGCCGCCACCACCGACCGCACCACCACCTTCCGCGTCGGCCTGCTCACCATGACCGTGCTGACCGCCGCCGCGATGCTCGCCGGGCCCCTGCCCTGGTACGCGCAGGAGAACCTGGGCGTCCTCGCCTGGACCGGCATCGGCGCCACCGCGGGCGACGCGGTCCGCAGCCGCAGAGCCGTCGTCCAGGCCATCCGGGAACGCGCCGAACGCGCCGAGCGCACCCGGGAGGAGGAGGCGCGCCGCCGGGTCGCCGAGGAGCGCCTGCGCATCGCCCGCGACCTGCACGACGTCGTCGCCCACCACATCGCCCTGGTCAATGTGCAGGCCGGCGTCGCCGCCCATGTCATGGACAAGCGCCCCGACCAGGCCAAGGAGGCCCTCGCCCACGTCCGCGAGGCCAGCCGCAGCGCGCTCAACGAGCTGCGCGCCACCGTCGGCCTGCTCCGCCAGTCCGGCGACCCTGAGGCGCCCACCGAACCCGCCCCCGGCCTCAGCCTCCTGGAAGAGCTGGCCGGCACCTTCCGCAGCGCGGGCCTGCCGGTGGAGGTCGCCCGCGCCGACCAGGACACCCGTCTGCCCGCGGCCGTGGACCTCGCCGCCTACCGGATCGTCCAGGAGGCCCTGACCAACGTCCGCAAGCACGCGGGCGCGGGCGCGCGGGCCGAGGTGAGCGTCGTACGCGTCGGACGGGACATCGAGATCACGGTCGTGGACGACGGCGCCGGCGCGGCTCCCGGCCCCGACGCCCACCCCGAGCACGACCCCGAGCGCGACCCTGAAGGCGCCCCCGGCCCCGTCCCCGAGACGGGCGGCGGCCACGGCCTCCTCGGCATGCGTGAACGCGTCAGCGCCCTCGGCGGCACCCTCAGCACCGGCCCCCGCTACGGCGGCGGTTTCCGCGTCCATGCGATCCTGCCGGTCAGCACCACCGACACCCGCATCGAGGGCCGTACGACGGCACCGGGGGAGCCCGTATGACGATCCGTGTCCTGCTCGCCGACGACCAGGCCCTGCTGCGCAGCGCGTTCCGGGTGCTGGTCGACTCCGAGCCCGACATGGAGGTGGTGGGGGAGGCGTCCGACGGCGCGCAGGCGGTCCTGCTGGCCAAGGAGCGGCACCCCGACGTCGTCCTCATGGACATCCGCATGCCCGGCACCGACGGCCTCGCCGCCACCCGTCTGATCAGCGAGGACACCGATCTCGCCCAGGTGCGCGTGGTCATCCTGACCACCTTCGAGGTGGACGACTACGTGGTGCAGTCACTGCGCGCCGGCGCCTCCGGCTTCCTCGGCAAGGGCAGCGAACCGGAGGAACTGCTCAGCGCCATCCGGATCGCCGCGGGCGGCGAGGCCCTGCTCTCCCCGGCCGCCACCAAGGGCCTGATCGCCCGCTTCCTCGCCCAGGGCGACGGCGACGACGGCCGCGCCCCCCTCGGCGCCGAACGGCTCGACGCGCTCACCGGACGCGAGCGCGAGGTGCTCGTCCAGGTCGCCGGCGGCCACTCCAACGACGAGATCGCCGAACGCCTCGCGGTCAGCCCCCTGACGGTGAAGACGCATGTCAACCGGGCCATGGCCAAGCTCGGCGCGCGCGACCGGGCCCAGCTCGTGGTGATCGCGTACGAGTCCGGGCTCGTCCGGCCGCGGGTGGACTGATCTCCACCCGCGTACCTCCGTACATCTCCACCCGCCGTGTACTGCGCGCGGAGTAGGAGACGGGTAGGGAAACGGGACCTGCGGCCTACGGTCCGGGCCTCCCGGATGGCCGAAGGTGGTGGGGTGTGGACGCTCCTGGGCGTCCGTCGCCGCTTCCCGCGCACCCTGTGGGTTCCCTTGGGGCCCTTGCGTTCTCGGTGACCGGAAGCGCTTCTGCCGCTCACGGAAGAGAGACCCTCACCCATGTCCTGGCTGTCCAGATTCAGCCTCGCCCAACGGGCCCTCATCGGCCTGATCTCGATCGTCGCCCTGGTCTTCGGCGCGATCGCGATACCCCAGATCAAGCAGCAGCTGCTGCCCACCATCGACCTGCCCATGGTGTCGGTGATCGCGCCGTACCAGGGCGCCGCCCCCGACGCCGTCGAGAAGCAGGTGGTCGAGCCGATCGAGGACGGCCTCCAGGGCGTCGACGGCGTCACCTCGGTCACCTCCACCGCGGGCGAGGGCAACGCCGTGATCATGGCGTCCTTCGACTACGGCAACGACACCAAGCAGATCGTCGCCGATGTGCAGCAGGCCGTGAACCGGGCCCGCAACCAGCTGCCGTCCGAGGTCGACCCGCAGGTGATCTCCGGCTCCACCGACGACATGCCGACCGTCGTGCTCGCCGCCACCTCCGGCAAGGACCAGCAGGCGCTCGCCGACCAGCTCGACAAGACGGTCGTACCGGCGCTGAAGGACATCGACGGCGTCGGCCGCGTCCAGGTCACCGGCGTCCGCGACCTCCAGGTCGATGTCACCCCCGACGACGCCGAGCTCGCGCGGGACGGCCTCACCCCCGCCGACCTCGCCCAGGCAATCCAGGCGGGCGGCGCGAGCGTCCCGGCCGGCTCCTTCGACGAGAACGGCGCCAACCGCACCGTCCAGGTCGGCGGCGGCTTCACCACGCTGGAGCAGATCAAGGACCTCACCGTCACCGGCCAGGGCGGTCACAAGGCCGTACGACTCGGGGACGTGGCCACCGTCAAGGAGCAGCCGGCCCCGGCCGACTCCCTCACCCGTACCGACGGCAGGCCCAGCCTCGCCGTCAACGTGACCATGGACCACGACGGCAGCGCGGTCACGATCTCCAACACGGTCAAGGACAAGCTGCCCGGCCTGCGCGAACAGCTCGGTCCCGACGCCAAGTTGACGGTCGTCAGCGACCAGGGTCCGGCCGTCTCCAAGTCCATCAAGGGCCTGACCACCGAGGGCGCGCTCGGCCTGCTCTTCGCCGTCCTGGTCATCCTGCTCTTCCTCGCCTCGCTGCGCTCCACGCTGGTCACCGCGGTGTCCATCCCGCTGTCCGTCGTCCTCGCGCTGATCGTGCTGTGGACCGACGGCCTGTCCCTGAACATGCTCACGCTCGGCGCCCTGACCATCGCCATCGGCCGGGTCGTGGACGACTCGATCGTGGTCCTGGAGAACATCAAGCGGCACCTCGGCTACGGCGAGGAGCGCCGCTCGGCGATCATCGAGGCGGTGCGCGAGGTGGCCGGCGCGGTCACCTCCTCCACCCTCACCACGGTCGCGGTGTTCCTGCCGATCGGCCTGGTCGGCGGCATGGTGGGCGCACTGTTCGGCTCCTTCAGCATCACCGTCACGGCGGCCCTGCTGGCCTCCCTGCTGGTCTCGCTGACCGTCGTCCCCGTGCTCTCCTACTGGTTCCTGCGCGCCCCCAAGGGCACCCCCGAGGACGCGGCACAGGCCCGCCGCGAGGCCGAGGAGAAGGAGGCGAACAGCCGCCTCCAGCGCACCTACGTCCCCGTGCTGCGCTTCGCGACGCGCCGCCGCCTCACCAGCGTGCTGATCGCGATCGTGGTCCTGGTCGTCACGTTCGGCATGTCCGGACTGCTCAAGACCAACTTCTTCGACCAGGGCGAGCAGGAGGTCATCACGGTCAAGCAGGAGCTGAAGCCCGGCACCAGCCTGGCCGCGACCGACGCGCAGGCGAAGAAGGTCGAGAAGCTCCTCGCCACCACCGACGGCGTCAAGGACTACCAGGTCACCGTCGGCTCCTCCGGCTTCATGGCGGCCTTCGGCGGCGGCACGGACACCAACCAGGCGTCCTACCAGGTGATGCTGAAGGACTCGAAGTCGTACGACAGCGTGCAGAAGCACCTGGAGAGCGGCCTGAAGGGCCTCAAGGGCATCGGTACGACCACGGTGTCGGCAGGCGACGGCTTCGGCAGCCAGAACCTCAGCGTCGTGGTGAAGGCCGCCGACCCGGAGGTGCTGCGCACGGCGGCCGAGCAGGTCCGCTCCACGGTGGCCGGGCTGGACGGCGTCACCGACGTCACCAGCGACCTGTCCACCAGCGTGCCGCGGATCTCGGTGACGGCCAACGCCAAGGCGGCCGCGGCCGGTTTCGACAACCAGAAGCTCGGCGCGGCGGTGGCGCAGGCGGTGCGCGGTACGACGGCGGCGAAGGCGACCCTCGACGACACCGAGCGCGATGTCGTCATCAAGTCGGCCGAGCCCACCACGACCGTCGCCCAGCTGAAGAAGCTGCGCCTCGGCCCGGTCCGGCTCGGTGACATCGCCACGGTGAAGCTGGTGGACGGGCCGGTCTCGCTGACCCGGATCGACGGGCAGCGTGCCGCGACGATCACGGCCAAGCCGACCGGTGACAACACGGGCGCGGTCAGCACCCAGCTCCAGTCGAAGATCAAGGCCCTGAAGCTGCCCGCGGGCGCCGAGGCCCAGATCGGCGGGGTCACCTCCGACCAGAACGACGCCTTCAAGAACCTCGGCCTCGCCATGCTGGCCGCGATCGCGATCGTCTTCATGCTCCTGGTCGCGACGTTCCGCTCGCTGGCCCAGCCGCTGATCCTGCTGGTCTCCATCCCGTTCGCGGCGACCGGCGCCCTCGGCCTGCTGATCATCACGGGCACCCCGATGGGCGTCCCCGCCATGATCGGCATGCTGATGCTGATCGGCATCGTGGTGACCAACGCGATCGTGCTGATCGACCTGATCAACCAGTACCGGGCTCAGGGCCACGGCGTGGTCGAAGCCGTGATCGAGGGCGGCCGGCACCGCCTGCGCCCCATCCTGATGACGGCCCTGGCCACCATCTTCGCCCTGCTCCCGATGGCCCTGGGCGTCACGGGCGAGGGCGGCTTCATCGCCCAGCCGCTCGCGGTCGTGGTGATCGGCGGCCTGATCACCTCCACCCTGCTGACCCTCCTCCTGGTCCCGACCCTCTACGCGATGCTGGAACTCCGCAAGGAACGCCGCGCGAAGAAGAAGTCGGCCAAGCGCCAGCCGCCGGCCCCGGCAGAGCCGGACCTGGCCCAGGTCTGACACCGGTCCCACGCGCAGAGGGGCACCCCCGGATCTCTGGGGGTGCCCCTCCGGGCTTTCCGGGTCCGGGGCATGGACGACTCGTTCAGGTGCCCGGAGAGCGAACCCCACCACATCCCTGATCCGTGATGCGGTCGAACTGCTCGGCTGGAAGCGGAGCGTGGCGCTACGCTCCGCTTCCATTAGCCCCTGCCCTCATCCCGGGACAACTCCGCAGGCGCAAGGATCACCCTGGCGCGACAAGGGTCGGTGCACTGCGCTTGGGACCCACCCCGCAGAGGCGGGGAGCACGAGAAGGCGGGCGACTGGTGGCGCGGGCAGACGGGACCACCCCCGCAGGCGCGGGGACCACCTCCTCGGTCACGTTCAGCCGGTCCGCCGCCAGGGACCACCCCCGCAGGCGCGGGGACCACGTCTCCAAGGGGCGGAGGAGTCATGCCGTCGTGGGACCACCCCCGCAGGCGCGGGGACCACCGGTGGAAGACCGGGCGCGGGGTGAACAGCACGGGACCACCCCCGCAGGCGCGGGGACCACTCTTCGCCGCCCTTTCCGCCCTCAGCCGCGGCGGGACCACCCCCGCAGGCGCGGGGACCACTGGGGCTGCCCGGCACCGTACGGCCGGGTGTCGGGACCACCCCCGCAGGCGCGGGGACCACCGCCTGTGGGACCACGCGGAGGTCACGGAGTGGGGACCACCCCCGCAGGCGCGGGGACCACCGCCCTCACCGATGGGGTGAGACACCTCGGGAGGGACCACCCCCGCAGGCGCGGGGACCACTCGCTGTCCGGGGCCCCGCGTCTGTACGGCATGGGACCACCCCCGCAGGCGCGGGGACCACCGTCCGGGACGGGTCGTCCAGGCAGTACAGGGAGGGACCACCCCCGCAGGCGCGGGGACCACTTGACACTGAAATTCGCGTTGGTGCCGGTGAGGGGACCACCCCCGCAGGCGCGGGGACCACGACGCCTCGAACGACGACCTGGAAAAACTTCTGGGACCACCCCCGCAGGCGCGGGGACCACATGTCACCGGAACCCTCACCCTGACCGGGCTGGGGACCACCCCCGCAGGCGCGGGGACCACCCTGCTCGGCGCCCTGTGGGCCCTGCAGCGCGGGGACCACCCCCGCAGGCGCGGGGACCACTGCGGACGCCATGATGACGGGGTTCTCGCTGCGGGACCACCCCCGCAGGCGCGGGGACCACAGTTCGTGAGCTGGGGTTTTAGTGGGGCCGGGAGGCGGAATTCCTCACTTCTCGGAAAGAGGACATTTCGGTTCTTTCGGCTGTTCATGCAGTGCTACGTAGATGCTAGACCTGGTTCGTGAACAATGGCGCTACGGACGTGGCCAGTTGCCGGGGTCGCCGTTCGGTAGGTCTCGGCATTCGCTCCGCCATGGAGTTCACGCCCCGACACGTCTACCAGCCCGGCGGATCCCATGGGCCGCAGCCGCATGAGACCGGACGCATGTACGTTTACGTCGGCGTCGTTCAGACAAAGAGCCGGTGGTCTTGGAAAGTTGGCCGGCACCGCCGCAATCAGGTCCAGTTGAGCAGGACCTCCACCCGACGCTAGGCGAGCTTCAGTCGAGAGGCGCCCCTCCATGTGACGGACGGCGCCCCGCCCCAGTTCGGAAACATGAGTGCGGGGGCTGTCCTCGTCGTACCTTCCCGGCGCCCGGAGGTCCTTTGCCGCGGTGAGGGCACGAGGCCGACCGGAACACCGGGTTCGTCGTCACGCCCGTCCCCGTTCAGACGCAACCACCCAGCTCGCCTTCGTCACCGTGGGCCACCGGCCGCTCGACGGTCTGGCGGTACGAGACAAGGGCCAGCAGCGACCGGCGCGGCTTCGCCGCAGGTGACGCCACCAGGCAGACCTCGAAGGAGACCAGGACCACGGTGTACGTCGGTTTCGGCGCGCCCCGGCCCCTCGTATCACCCCGGAACGGGCGGCGACGCATTCGTCCACGACCTGCGCCGCAACGATCAGGGGCGGTGCACCCCTGGGACGGTGTCGCGAGCGATCAGCCGGTGAAGGTGTCGACCTGCCAGCGGTGGACGCGGGGCGGGCTCCTGGGAGTCGATCGTCTCCGTACCGCGCCTGGCCGCCTCGGCGCATGAGCAACGAAGAATCTGACCTGCCTGGAGCAGCAAGAAGCCCCCGCACAGTCCGCTTCACCCGGAACAGGCCCTGAGGCCCGGTCCCAGGCGCTCAGTCCGGGATCAGGCCGTCCTCGTCGAGCATCAGGCGGACCTCCGCCAAGGATGCGTCCGGGGAGGGGAGGATCAGGTCGGAGGGTTCGAGGTCGTCGTCCGCGAGGGGGGTGCCGAGGCGGCGGACCGCGGCGAGGAGGGCGCTCAGGGTGCGCCGGAAGCCCTCCTCGTCGCCGGTCTGTGTCTCGGCCAGCAGCTCGTCGTCGAGCCTGTTCAGCTCGGCGAAGTGGGAGTCGTCCAGCCTGACCTGGCCCTCCCCCATGATCCGTACGATCACGTCGGCCTCCTCGGCTCGTCTCCCGGCTGCGGACCCGGCTACTGCTTGTCGAAGCGCGGGGTGTCCCGCGGCTGCTGCTGGGCCTGGGGCTGCCCCTGACCGGCGCCGCCCTCGATGGCCTGCTGCTGGGTGCCTCCGGCCAGCTCGGCCTTCATGCGCTGCAGCTCCAGCTCTACATCACTACCACCGGAGAGCCGGTCCAGCTCGGCCGCGATGTCGTCCTTGGCCATGCCGCTCGGGTCGTCCAGGGCGCCCGAGGCGAGCAGTTCGTCGATGGCGCCGGCGCGGGCCTGGAGCTGCTGCGTCTTGTCCTCGGCACGCTGGATCGCGAGGCCGACGTCGCCCATCTCCTCGGAGATGCCGGAGAAGGCCTCGCCGATCCGGGTCTGGGCCTGGGCGGCGGTGTAGGTGGCCTTGATGGTCTCCTTCTTGGTGCGGAAGGCGTCCACCTTGGCCTGCAGGCGCTGGGCCGCCAGGGTGAGCTTCTCCTCCTCGCCCTGGAGGGTGGCGTGCTGGGTCTCCAGGTCGGTCACCTGCTGCTGGAGCGCGGCGCGCCGGGACAGCGCCTCGCGGGCCAGGTCCTCGCGGCCGAGCGCGAGCGCCTTGCGGCCCTGGTCCTCCAGCTTCCCGGACTGCTGCTGGAGCTGGTTGAGCTGGAGCTCCAGGCGCTTGCGGCTGGTCGCCACGTCGGCGACCCCGCGGCGCACCTTCTGGAGCAGCTCCAGCTGCTTCTGGTACGAGTAATCGAGGGTCTCGCGCGGGTCCTCGGCCCGGTCAAGGGCCTTGTTCGCTTTCGCGCGGAAGATCATCCCCATACGCTTCATGACACCGCTCATGGGCTTCGCGCGCCCCCTTCTGACGGACTCCAGCTCACCGATCCTGCGACAAGACCCACAGTACGGGCCTTGCCTCCATTACCGCACTGTCCGGGGCCTGATGCGCTCATCCCCAAGAACGACTGCGGACCGTAGCGCTCCCGCGCAGGGAGGAGGCGGTCCCTCACACGGACCCCGCTCGAACCCGCCGGAACACCCCCTCTGCGTCGTACAGACGCTCGGCGTTGCCGGATCGTTCCCGGCCGGGCTGGGGTCCATGCCTCGGATGCCCTTACCCTTGGTCTTTGTGTTCCGTAGCCGTGCCAAGGAAGAGAAGTCCCAGGCCGACCAGCCGGTGAACTTCTCCAAGCAGCCCCGTGACCCGCAGGCCCCGAAGGGCAGGCCCACGCCCAAGCGCAGTGAGGCCCAGTCCCAGCGCCGCAGCGTCGCCCACACGCCGACGACGCGCAAGGACGCCTCCAAGCGCCAGCGCGAGGAGCGCCGCCTCGCGCTCCAGAAGCAGCGCGAGGCGCTGGCAGGAGGCGACGAGCGTTTTCTGCCGGCCCGCGACAAGGGCCCGGTCCGCAGGTTCGCCCGTGACTGGGTGGACTCGCGGTTCAACGTGGCGGAGTTCTTCCTGCCGCTCGCCATCGTGATCCTCGTGCTCAGCGTGGTGCGGGTGCCCTCGATCCAGAACATCGCGCTGCTGCTGTGGGCCGCGGTGATCGTCCTGATCGTGGTGGACGCCGCCGTCAGCGGGCTGCGGCTGAAGAAGCGCCTCAAGGAGCGCTTCCCGGACGGCAACACGCGCGGCGCGGTGGCCTACGCCCTGATGCGTTCGCTCCAGATGCGCCGGCTCCGGCTGCCGAAGCCGCAGGTCAAGCGCGGAGAGCGGCCCTGAGCGCAGACGCTTTCACCGGGGGTGCGGCGCACTCCTGGCTGGACAAGGTGGGGGGCCTCCGGGATGTCGTACGCCAGGAACTGGTGGCACGGCAGCTGGACGAGCAGATAGCCGGGCGGTTCCCGGTCGGGCGGCGGCTGCGGGTGCTCGACGTGGGGATCGGGCAGGGCACCCAGGCCCTGCGCCTGGCCCGCCTCGGTCATCAGGTGACCGGGGTCGAGCAGGATCCGGTGATGGTCGCGGCGGCCCGCGAGGTGCTGGCCCGGGAGCCGGAGGGCATCCGGGAGCGGGTGCGGCTGGTGCAGGGCGACGGCCGGGACACCGGGGTGCACTTCCTGCCGGGCAGCTTCGACCTGGTGCTCTGCCACGGTGTGCTGATGTACGTCACCGAGCCCGATCCGCTGGTGGCGGGCCTGGCGCGGGTGCTGGCGCCGGGCGGCCTGCTCTCGCTGCTGGTGCGCAACGGCGACGCGCTCGCCATGCGGCCCGGGCTCGCCGGTGACTCGGCGGGCGCGCTGGCCGCCTTCGGCTCCACCGCGTACACCAACCGCCTCGGTCTGAACGTGCGGGCCGACCGGCTGTCCGCGCTGACCGCGACCCTCGCCGGCATCGCCGCCCCGCTGCACGCCTGGTACGGCGTGCGGGTCTTCACGGACCTGGCGGCGGACGACGCCCCGCTGCCGGACGACCTCCCGGCGCTGCTCGCGGCCGAGGAGCGGGCGGGCCGCACGGACCCCTACCGGGGCGTCGCGGCGCTGCTGCATCTGTGCGGGGTACGGGGCTGAACCGCCGCGGGGCACCGGCCGTGCGGAGTACGGGGCCGAGCCCGATCGGGGCAACACGGCGGGCCCGCTGACCGGCGCGCGGCCAGACTCGGGGCATGGACGCTTCCGCTTCCCCTGCCCCTGTCCGGTGCCGTGCCTTCCTCGCCGTCGTCCTGCTGTGCTGCGCGGCGCTCACGGCGGGCTGCGAGGGCCCCGGCGCCCCGAGCGCGCGGCGGCCCGGCGCGGCGACGGCGAGCCCGGTGACCGTGCCGATGGCGGCGGACGATCTCCAGAGCGCCTACCAGCGGGTGATCAAGCAGGCGCTGCCCTCGGTCGTGCAGATCGAGGCGAGCCGTGATCTGGGTTCCGGGATCGTGTACGACGACCGGGGGCACATCGTCACCAACGCGCACGTGGTCGGCGACGAGAAGACCTTCCGGGTGACCACGGCGGGCAACGAGGAGCCGCTCACCGCGAGCCTGGTCTACTCCTACCCCCAGCAGGACCTCGCCGTGATCAAGCTGGACCGGGTGCCGGACGGGCTGAGGCCCGCGGTGTTCGGGGACTCCGAGAAGGTGGAGGTCGGCCAGATCGTGCTGGCCATGGGCTCGCCGCTCGGACTGTCGTCCAGTGTGACGCAGGGGATCGTCTCGGCGACCGGGCGGACCGTCAGCGAGGGCAGCAGCGGCGGGGCGACCGGCGCCACCATCGCCAACATGGTGCAGACCTCGGCGGCCATCAACCCGGGCAACAGCGGGGGCGCCCTGGTCGATCTCGACGGGCAGGTCGTCGGCATCCCGACGCTGGCCGCGGCCGATCCCAACCTGGGCAGCGCGGCGGCCGGGATCGGCTTCGCCATCCCCGCGTCGATGGCGCGGACCATCGCCGGTCAGATCGTGCGCGAGGGCCGGGTCGTGGACTCGGGCCGGGCCGCGCTCGGCATCACCGGGCGGACCGTGGTGGACGACCGCCTCCAGCCGGCCGGGGTCGCCGTCGCGACCGTCCACGGCGGGGGCCCCGCGGCCCGGGGCGGGCTGCGCACCGGCGACATCATCACCAAGGTCGGCGGCCGGTCCATCACCACCATCACCTCGCTCCAGGAGGCCCTGGCGGGGGCCAAGCCGGGCCAGCGGACGACGGTGACCTATCTGCGCGACGGGGCGGGGCGGACGGCGCAGGTGACGCTGGGCGAGCAGTGAGGGCGGCGCGGATGAGGAGGGATGTGGGCGAGGTGGGGTGCGGGTGAGGTGGGGTGCGGGTGAGGAGGGGTGCGGGTGAGGAGGGGGGCGGGTGAGGAGGGGGGCGGGTGAGGAGGGGGGCGACCTTCCCGGCCGTACGGCCTTCCGGGCACCGGGGCCTCCGGGTACCCGGGCCTGCGAGTACCCCAGCCTCCGAGTGCTCGGGCCTCGGGAGTGGTGCGCCCCTCCTCACCGCGACCGCGGGGTCAGGAGGCGTCGGCGCGCAGGTTCATCGGGCCGTAGATCTCGGTGGTCTCCTCGAACAGCCGCACCTGGTCCGCGCCGCCCTCCAGCAGCGCCCGCCAGTGCTCCCCCACCCAGGACTCGGCGTCCCCCTGGGTGGTGAACTCCTCGGGCTGGACCGCCGGCTGGACCTCCGTCCCGTCGGCCTTCTCGAACCGCCACGTCCATGCCGTCATGTGGGCCTCCTAATAATCCGACACCTGCTGGAAGAGTAGACGGAAGCGCAATACCCGATCGGACAGGCGAAAATCGTTCCGTGGAAGTGACTCTGCTCGGTACCGGTGCCCCCGCCGGCCTGCCCCGCCCCGACTGCCCCTGTGCCGCGTGCGCGACGGCGCTGGGTCCGCACGCGCGGGCGGCCACCGCGCTGCTGGTGGACGGCGCGCTGCTGCTCGACCTCACCCCGGGCGCGGCCTTCGCGGCGGCGCGGGCCGGGCACTCGCTGGGCGGGGTGCGCCAGGTGGTGCTGTCCCACCCGCACGACGGTCCCCCGGTGGAGGTGCCGGCCGGGCTGCCGCATCCGGTACGGGTGCCGGACGGGCGGGAGCTGACGCTGCTGACGGGACATCGGGTGCGGGCGGTGGCGATGGACGCGGGCGGCACCGGGTACGCGGTGACCGGTCCGGACGGGCAGCGGCTGCTGTATCTGCCGCCGGGCGGGGCGCCGGCGGGTCTGGAGACGGCGACGGCGGAGTCGTACGACATGGTCCTCGCGGATGTCGTCGGCCGGCCGGACGCGCTGGCCCGGCTGCGGGCGGTCGGTTCGGTGGGGCCGACGACGGATGTGCTCGCGGTCCATCTCGACCACGATGTGCCGCCCGGCACTGAGCTGCGGCGCCGGCTCGCGGCGGCGGGGGCGCGGGCGGTGCCCGACGGTACGACGCTGGTGGTCGGCGCGTACGAGGAGGTGCCCGATGTGCCCCGGCGCACGCTGGTGCTCGGCGGGGCGCGCTCCGGCAAGTCGGTCGAGGCGGAGCGGCGGTTGGAGTCCTTCCCCGAGGTGCTGTACGTCGCGACCGGCGGGACGCGGGGCGGCGACACGGAGTGGGCGGCGCGGGTGGCGGCGCATCGGGAGCGGCGGCCGGGTTCATGGCGTACGTCCGAGACGACGGACCTGGTGCCGGTGCTCGCGGAGGACGGGCCGCCGGTGCTGATCGACTGTCTGTCGCTGTGGCTGACGGACGTGATGGACGAGGTGGGGGCGTGGGACGACGCGGAGTGGGCGGGCGGGGGCGAGAAGGCGTTGCGGGAGCGGGTACGGGAGTTGACGGAGGCGGTGCGGTGTGCGCGGCGGACGGTGGTGGCCGTGTCGAACGAGGTGGGCTCGGGGATCGTCCCCGCGACCGCGTCGGGACGGCGGTACCGGGACGAACTCGGGCGGCTGAACGCGGCGTTCGCGGCGGAGTGCGAGCAGGTGCTGCTGATCGTGGCGGGGCAGGCGATGGTGTTGCGGGGGTAAGCCCCGTGCGGGGCGCGGGGAACTGCGCGGCGCGCCGCGGCGGGCCCGCGGTCAGGCGACGGCTTTGCGGGCCACGAACCGGTGCTGGTGGAGGAACGGGATCGGAAAGGTGCCGGGGAGGACGGCGCAGGCCAGGGCCTCCAGGTCGGCCGGTGACCAGTAGGCGCCCAGGACGATGTGGCCCCCGGGGCGCAGCACCGTGACCGCCGCGCCGAGTTCGGCGTCCGGGGTCTGCCTCGGCGGCCCGAAGATGCTCACCACGTCGTAGCGGGCGCGCAGACGCGGTGCCACGTCGGTCAGCCGGCCCCGGTACGCCTCCTCCACCCGCTCCCGCGCCAGCGCCCGCTCCACGCGGTCCGTCGGGTCGACGCCGTCGAAGCTCGTGTAGGGGAAGACGCGCTTCGCCGCCTCCGGGAAGTGGCCGTACCCCGTGCCCACGTCCAGCCAGCTCTCCGGTTCGGGGAGCGACGACAGCGCGCGGGCGGTGAGGCGGTGCCGGATCAGGGCCAAGCGGTGTTCGTAGTAGCTGCGTCGGAGGAGGGGTTGCGGTGTGCGGGGCGAGGTCGGCATGGACGGCGGCTCCCTGTGCGACATTTCGCGGCAAAACGGAACGTATGGGATGCCGATCTTGGACGCAATGACATCGCCGGGTCGTGGTGGCGATGTGGCGCGGAACCGTTCGCCCGCTGGCGGTACTGTTCGGCGAATGAGCAGGATTGATCTGGACGACTTCACCGATCTGATCGAGCGCCCGGACGGGGGCGTGCGCCGTGACGCCGAGGCCCGGCGGGAGCGCCAGATCGTGCCGCCCGGGGCGCTGGGGCGCCTGGACGAGCTGGGCGAGTGGCTGACCGCCGCGCAGAGCGCCGTACCGGTACGGACCGTCGAACGGCCCCGGCTGATCCTCTTCGCCGGCGACCACGGCATCGCCGGACTGGACATCTCGGCGCGGCCCGCGGGCGGCGCGCGGGAGCTGGTGCGGGACGTGCTGGAGGGCGTGAGCCCCGCCGCGGTGCTCGCGCGCCGGCTCCAGGTGCCGGTCCGGGTCGTGGACATGTCCCTGGACTGCGACCCGGGCGACCTCCCCGAGGACGTCGGGCGGCACCGGGTGCGGCGCGGCAGCGGTCGTATCGACGTCGAGGACGCGCTCACCGAGGAGGAGGTGGACGCCGCGCTGCGGGCCGGTGTCGCCGTCGCCGACGAGGAGGCCGACTCCGGTACGGACCTGGTGGTGCTCGGCGACATCAGCGTGGGCGGCACCACCGCGGCGGCGGTGCTGATCGCGGCGCTGTGCGGGACCGACGCGTCGGTGGTGACCGGGCGGGGCGGCGTCGCGATCGACGACCTCACCTGGATGCGCAAGTGCGCGGCGATCCGGGACGCGCTGCGCCGGGCGCGGCCGGTGCTCGGCGACCAGGCGCAGCTGCTGGCCGCGGTCGGCGGGGCGGACCTCGCGGCGATGACCGGGTTCCTGCTCCAGTGCGCGGTGCGCAAGCTGCCGGTGATCCTGGACGGCGTGGTGAGCGCGGCGTGCGCGCTGGTCGCGCAGCGGGTCGCGTTCCGGGCGCCGGACTGGTGGCTGGCGGCGCACGACAGCGGTGAGCCGGGGCAGGCGAAGGCGTTGGACCGGATGGCCCTGGAGCCGCTGCTCCAGCAGGGCGTGAAGGTCGGCGAGGGCATGGGCGCGCTGCTGGCGCTCCCGCTGGTGCAGGCCGCGGCGGCGCTGGCCGCGGAGATGCCGGAGCGGGATCCGGAGCCCGAGCCGGAGCTGGAGCCCGAGAAGGAACTGGAGCCGGAGACCGAGAAGGAACCGGAGCCGGAGTCGGAGTAGCCGGTGGCGTGGCGGCCGGTTCGGCACCGCCGGGCCGCGCCGTCGCGGCCGAGCGCCGTCCCGGCCGAGCGCCGTCCCGGCCGAGCGCCGTCCCGGCCGAGCGCCGTCGCGGCGGAAAGAAACACAAGCGGCGCCGCGACCGACCACCGCAGCGGACCGGCCGCCCCCGGGGATCGACCGCCACCGCGGCCGGCCCACGCCGCCGCCGGGCCATGTCGCCGCCGGGCGACGCCGTGCCGGTGAGACCCATGCGCACCCCGGCCCGATAAGAGCCGTACCTCCGGGCGGCGCCCATATGATCCCTCTCCATGGGAGATGCCCGAATTGCCGCCCCGCCGCGCGTCGAGGCGGGGCGGTCGGTCGAAGTGGAGCGGTCGGGTGCGGCCGGGCGGCGGTCGGGCGGGGTGGCCTCCAAGGCCGCCGCTTGCGCCGTCTGGTACCTGCGGGTCGTCGCGTTCATCAACTTCCTCACCGCGGTGTGGGTCTCGCTGTACCAGGACGTGCGCCGGCACAACCAGGACGACTTCTTCACGCCGTACCTGCTGACCGCCGGCTTCGCCTCCGGTGTGTTCACCGCGTTCCTGGCGATCACGATGCGGCGCCGCAAGCGCGCGGCGTGGATCCTCAACCTCGTGCTCAGCGGCGTCTTCCTCGCGCTGTTCGCGTTCGCCATGGCGTTCCCGGAGATCCACCGGTACGCGCAGAACTGGGTGTCGCTGGTGCTGACGGCCGCGTTCGTCGCGGCGCTGCTGGTGGGGCGGCGGGAGTTCTACGCGAAGGGCGACCGCGCCAACCCCCGGCTCGCGGCCACCGTCGCCGTCGGCGGCGGGCTGGCCGCCAGCCTGCTGGCCGGGCTGCTGGTGACGGTCACCAACCAGGCACCGGACGCGGCCCGTTCGACGTTCCGGGAGCGCTGGCACTACGGCACCCTGCGCCTGGTCTCGGTCTCCGCCGACGAGCGCCACTTCCCCGGCATCGCCCCGCCCACCTGGGCCAATGTCGTCGTCAACGTGCTCAGCACGGCCCTGGTGCTCGCCGTGTTCTACGCCGCCTTCCGCTCCCGGCGCGCCGTCGACCCGCTCACCGCCGACGACGAGGCGCGGCTGCGGGCGCTGCTGGAGCGGCACGGCGAGCGGGACTCGCTCGGCTACTTCGCGCTGCGCCGGGAGAAGAGCGTGGTGTGGTCGCCGACCGGCAAGGCGGCCGTCGCCTATCGCGTGGTCGGCGGGGTGAGCCTGGCCTCCGGGGACCCGCTCGGCGATCCCGAGGCTTGGCCGGGCGCGATCGTGCCGTGGCTGGCGCAGGCGCGGGCGCACGGCTGGATCCCGGCGGTGATGGGGGCGGGCGAGGAGGCGGGCACCGTCTACCGCCGGTACGGCCTGGACGCCCTGGAGCTGGGGGACGAGGCGCTCGTGGAGGTCGCCGACTTCACCCTGGAGGGGCGGGCGATGCGCACCGTTCGGCAGGCGTACAACCGGGTGCGGCGGGCCGGGTACGAGGTGCGGGTCCGGCGTCACGAGGACATCCCGGCGGCCGAGATGGCGGTGCTGGTCGAGCGCGCGGACGACTGGCGGGACGGGGCGACCGAGCGCGGGTTCAGCATGGCGCTGGGGCGGCTCGGGGACCCGGCGGACGGCCGGTGCGTGATGCTGGAGTGCACGGACGCCGAGGGCCGGCCGCGCGCGCTGCTGTCCTTCGTGCCCTGGGGCCCGAGCGGGCTGTCGCTGGATCTGATGCGGCGCGACCGCGACGCCGAGAACGGGCTGATGGAGTTCATGGTCATCGAACTGCTGCGGCGCGCCGGGGAGATCGGGATCACACAGGTATCGCTGAACTTCGCGATGTTCCGCTCGGTCTTCGAACGTGGCGCGCGGCTCGGCGCCGGACCGGTGCTGCGGCTGTGGCGCTCGCTGCTCAGCTTCTTCTCGCGCTGGTGGCAGATCGAGTCGCTGTACCGCGCCAACGCCAAGTACCGGCCCATCTGGGAGCCGCGGTTCCTGCTCTTCGAGAAGAGCGCGGACCTGCCGCGCATCGGCCTCGCCTCGGCCCGCGCGGAGGGCTTCCTGGAGGCGCCGGGACTGCCCAAGTGGCTGCACCGGGGACGGCTCGGGGCGCGCCGATGACCGTACCGGGGTAGGGAAGTTCACATGGGATCGCTCACTCGCTGGGCCCGCACCGAGTGGGGACCGCTGTACGGCACCGTGCGCGGGCCCCTGCGGGGACCGCGTCCGTGGGCGATGCCGATGACCGCGCTGCCGATGACCGCCGCGGCGGTGCTGCTGACCGCGCTGCTCCAGTTCGCGCAGAACCGGCCGTGGGGCTTTCGGGTGGTGCAGAGCCTCGGCGCGGTCCGGGCCGAGGACCCCCTGTGGCTGGCGCTGCTGCGCACTCCCCTGTCGCTGTTCGTGCCCGCGCTGGACCTGCCGGTGTGGGGCGCGCTGGCGCAGATCCTGCTGGTGTTCGGGATCGCCGAGCTGTGCCTGGGCTGGTGGCGCACGCTCGTCATCGCGTATCTCGCCACGCTCGCCGGGACGCTGTACGCGCGCCTCGGCATCACCCTCGGCGCGCACGCCCCCTTCGGGCTGCCGTGGACGGACGCGCAGGTGGTGGACACCGGCCCGTCGGCCGCCGTGGTGGGTCTCGCGGTGTTCGTGGCCTGGCGGCACGGCGCGTACGCCACGGCGGGCGCGGTGACCGTGGCGATGGTCGCGGAGGTGCTGCTCAAGGAGAACCTGGCGGGCAAGGAGCATCTGGCCGCGCTGATGGCGGTGGGCTCGCTGTGCCTGGCGGTGGCGGTACGGCACCGCCCCGGCCGCCTGCTTCAGCGGCGCCCGCCGGGCAGCCTGGCCGGGTCCGGGTCGGGTCTGCCGCCGATCCAGTCCTGAAGGGCGCGGCCGCGCGGGGTCCAGCGGCGGTCGTGGCGGTAGGCGCGCAGGGTGGCCCGCGCGCGGGTGCGGGGGCGGCGGCCGTAGAAGCGGCGGGCCCAGAGCGAGTCGGGGCGGGCCAGGCGGAGCGCGCCGACCAGCGCGACCAGCGGCACGATCGCGCCGAACACCGCGGTGCGGGTCTTGCCCTTGCTCAGGGCGACCAGGGAGAGCGCGAAGTTGGCGGCGACGTTGGCGATGACGGTGCCGCGGTCGGCGACTTCCTCCTGGGTCAGGTCGTTGACGCCGAACGGCGCGAACCCGGCGAGCAGCAGCCCCACCAAGGCGGCGGTGAGCACCACGGCCTCGACGCTCTGGCGGCCCTCCTCGGTCCAGTAGACGTCCTGGAGATGCAGGATCAGCGCGAACTCGTCCAGGACCAGGCCCACGCCGATCCCGAACACCACGGCGGCCAGTGCCCCGCCGGTGCCGTGCCGGTCGCTGGCGATCGCGCCGAAGCCGCCGACGACGGTGAGCACGACCCCGGGCACGACATGGTGGATGTGCAGTCCGCCCGCGCTGACATTGCGGAACGGGCCCCTGCCGGCCCGGATCAGACGGGTGATCACCCGCGTGATGGCGAACGTCAGTACGAAGGCGGTGAGGGCGAGCAGCAGCGGAAGCTTGCCCGGCTCGACGATGTTCCGCACCCACCAGTGCCCCATGTGCGCACTTTATCCCCGCCGCCCGGCCGGCGGCGGGCCCCGGAGCGCCGGATAACCTGCGCCGATGCGCATGTCCTCGCCCCGGCCCTCCCCCCTCGACGGTCTCCGGTTCGCCTTCGGCACGCTCACCGTGCTGCCCGTACGGGTGCACCGCTGGGACCGCGGGGCCGCGCGGTCGGGCATGCTCGCCGCCGCCCTGGTGGGCCTGGCCGCCGGCGCCTTCTCGGTCGCCCTCGCGCTGCTCCTGCTCCTGCTGGGCGCGGGCCCGCTGCTCGCCGCCGTCGGTTCGGTCGCCGTACCCGCCGTCCTCACCCGCGGACTGCATCTGGACGGGCTCGCCGACACCGCCGACGGGCTGGGCAGCGGCAAACCCGCCGAGGAGGCGCTGACCATCATGAAGCGGTCGGACATCGGCCCGTTCGGGGTGCTCACCCTCGTCCTGGCGCTGCTGGCCCAGGTGGCGGTGCTGGCGCAGTCGTACGACGACTCGTGGGCGCGCGGCGCCGCGGCGGCGGTGATCTCCGCGGTGACCGCCCGGCTCGCGCTCACCCTGGCCGCCCGCACCGGGGTGCCGGCCGCGCGGCCCGAGGGGCTCGGGGCGGCCGTCGCCGGGGTGGTGCCGGTGCCGGGCGCGCTCGCCCTCACCGTGCTGTGCGCCGGGGGCGCGGCCGCCTGGGGCGCCGGGTCCGGCCCGTACGGCGCCCTGCGCGCCGCCGCCGCCGTGCTGTTCGCGCTCGCCACCGCCGAACTGCTGCTGCGCCGCTGTGTGCGCCGCTTCGGCGGGGTGACCGGGGACGTGTTCGGCGCGCTCGCCGAGACGGCCGCGACGGCGTCCCTCGTGGTGCTGGCCCTCGGACGCTGACGGGCGGGTCGCAACTCCCTCGCGCGAGGAGCCACTTGGCCCGAAAGGGAAGGTCACAGGGCCTGCCCGGACAGGTGGTGGGGGCCGCCGCGCCACATACGGGTGCACACCGGGGGCATGAGCGCGGCGGGGCACGCGCGTAGTCTCGTCCCGGGTGTTCGCCTACAAGGCGGGGATCCCGGTTGCCACCTGCCCCCGGACCTGGACCTAGGGTCGGCTGTCGGGCCCGGTCGACCCACCCCAAGCAACTTCACATCGGAAGCGAGAATTCACCACCGTGACTGCTCTGACTCTCAGCACCGCCGCGGCGCCCGGCCTGCGGGCCGACGCGATCGTGATCGGTGTCGCCAAGGGCGCCAAGGGACCCGTCGTCGCGCCGGGCGCCGAGGCCGTGGACAAGGCGTACGACGGCAAGCTGGCCGGCGTCCTGGAGACCCTCGGCGCCTCGGGCGCGGAGGGCGAGCTGACGAAGCTGCCCGCCCCGGCGGGCTTCAAGGCCCCGCTCGTGGTGGCGGTGGGCCTGGGCGCGGAGCCGGACACCAAGGACGCGGCGGCCGGTTTCGGCGCCGAGGCGCTGCGCAAGGCCGCGGGTACGGCGGCCCGGGCGCTCACCGGCGCCAAGAAGGCCGCGTTCGCGCTGCCCGTGGACGGCCCCGGCGCCCTGGAGGCGATCGGCGAGGGTGCGCTCCTCGGCGCGTACTCCTTCGACTCCTTCAAGGAGAGCAGCGGCAAGGCGAAGGGCGCCCGCGCGAAGAACGGCAAGGCCCCGCTGGGCGAGGCCGTCCTGCTCGGCGGCAAGCCGCGCGACGCCGCCCACAAGGGTGCCCTCGCCCGCTCCCTCGCGGTCGGCGAGGAGCTGAACCGCGCCCGCGACCTGGTCAACCTGCCGCCGAACGACCTCACCCCGGAGAGCTTCGCGGGCATCGTGCAGGCCGCGGCCAAGGAGCACGGCCTCAAGGTGCAGGTGCTCGACGAGAAGGCGCTGGTCAAGGGCGGCTACGGCGGCATCCTCGGCGTCGGCGGCGGCTCGGCCGCGACCCCGCGCCTGGTCAAGATCGCCTACACGCACCCGAAGGCCGAGCGGACCCTCGCCTTCGTCGGCAAGGGCATCACCTACGACTCGGGCGGCATCTCGCTGAAGCCGGCCGGTCACAACGAGACGATGAAGTGCGACATGGCCGGTGCCGCGGCGGTCTTCGCGGCCGTCGTCGCCGCGGCCCGGCTCGGCCTGCGGGCGAACGTCACCGGCTGGCTGGCGCTGGCCGAGAACATGCCGTCCGGCTCGGCGGTGCGCCCGGGTGACGTGCTGCGCATGTACAGCGGCAAGACGGTGGAGGTGCTCAACACCGACGCCGAGGGGCGGCTGGTGCTCGGCGACGCGCTGTGGGCCGCCTCGCTGGAGGAGCCGGACGCGATCGTGGACGTCGCGACGCTGACCGGCGCGATGATGGTGGCGCTGGGCAGCCGGACGATGGGTGTCCTCGCCAACGACGACGCGTTCCGCACCTCGGTGTACGAGGCGGCGGAGGAGACCGGCGAGCCGGCGTGGCCGATGCCGATGCCGGAGCACCTGACCAAGGGCCTGGAGTCCCAGGTCGCCGACATGACCAACGTCGGCGAGCGCTGGGGCGGCGGGCTGCTGGCCGGTCTGTTCCTGCGCGAGTTCGTGGGCGAGGGCATCGCCTGGGCGCACCTCGACATCGCGGGCCCGGCCTTCAACGAGGGCGCGCCCTTCGGGTACACGCCGAAGGGCGGCACCGGCACGGCGGTCCGTACGCTGGTCCGGCTCGTGGAGCTGACGGCCGCGGGCGAGCTGGGCTGACGCCTGCTCGATGGCTCGGGCCGCACGGTCCGTGGCGCGTCCTCGGGGCGTGGGGGCCGCTCGCGCGGTTCCCCGCGCCCCTTCGGGCGCTCGTAGTGGGACGTCTCACACACCAGCCCGGCGTCTCGTCCGCCTCCAACAAGTGCAAAGATGGAGCCCGGCAGGACAGGGCCCCCACCGAAGGGCCGAAGCATCAAGCGGCCGGACACCAGCCGCCCGCCGGTCATCGGAGATCGGCGCAAGGCGCACATGCATGGAGGACGTGACGTGGCGAACGACGCCAGCACCGTTTTCGACCTAGTGATCCTCGGCGGTGGTAGCGGTGGTTACGCCGCGGCCCTGCGCGGGGCGCAGCTGGGCCTGGACGTCGCCCTGATCGAGAAGGACAAGGTCGGCGGCACCTGCCTGCACCGGGGCTGCATCCCCACCAAGGCCCTGCTGCACGCGGGCGAGATCGCCGACCAGGCCCGCGAGAGCGAGCAGTTCGGCGTCAAGGCCACCTTCGAGGGCATCGACGTCCCGGCCGTCCACAAGTACAAGGACGGCGTGATCGCCGGCCTGTACAAGGGCCTCCAGGGCCTGATCGCGTCCCGCAAGGTGACGTACATCGAGGGCGAGGGCCGGCTGTCCTCCCCCACCTCCGTCGATGTGAACGGTCAGCGTGTCCAGGGCCGCCACGTCCTGCTGGCGACCGGCTCCGTGCCGAAGTCGCTGCCGGGCCTGGAGATCGACGGCAACCGGATCATCTCCTCGGACCACGCCCTCGTCCTGGACCGCGTGCCCAAGTCCGCGATCATCCTCGGCGGCGGTGTCATCGGCGTCGAGTTCGCCTCCGCGTGGAAGTCCTTCGGCTCCGACGTGACCGTGATCGAGGGCCTCAAGCACCTCGTGCCGGTCGAGGACGAGAACTCCTCGAAGCTTCTTGAGCGCGCGTTCCGCAAGCGCGGGATCAAGTTCAGCCTCGGCACCTTCTTCCAGAAGGCCGAGTACACCCAGGACGGCGTCAAGGTCACCCTCGCCGACGGCAAGGAGTTCGAGGCCGAGGTCCTCCTCGTCGCCGTCGGCCGCGGCCCGGTCTCCCAGGGCCTCGGCTACGAGGAGCAGGGTGTCGCCATGGACCGTGGCTACGTCCTGGTCGACGAGTACATGCGGACCAACGTCCCGACCATCTCCGCCGTCGGCGACCTGGTCCCGACCCTCCAGCTCGCGCACGTCGGCTTCGCCGAGGGCATCCTGGTGGCGGAGCGCCTGGCCGGTCTGAAGGCCGTCCCGATCGACTACGACGGTGTCCCGCGGGTGACGTACTGCCACCCCGAGGTCGCCTCCGTCGGCATCACCGAGGCCAAGGCCAAGGAGATCTACGGCGCGGACAAGGTCGTCGCTCTGAAGTACAACCTGGCGGGCAACGGCAAGAGCAAGATCCTGAACACCTCGGGCGAGATCAAGCTCGTCCAGGTCAAGGACGGTGCCGTGGTCGGCGTCCACATGGTCGGCGACCGCATGGGCGAGCAGGTCGGCGAGGCCCAGCTGATCTACAACTGGGAGGCGCTGCCGGCCGAGGTGGCCCAGCTCATCCACGCCCACCCGACGCAGAACGAGGCGATGGGCGAGGCCCACCTGGCGCTGGCCGGCAAGCCGCTGCACTCCCACGACTGAGCCCTCGGTCACGGGCGCGACGACACAGACTTCCGCAATTCGTAAGGAGCAACCGAAACCATGGCGGTTTCCGTAACCCTTCCGGCGCTCGGTGAGAGCGTCACCGAGGGCACCGTCACCCGCTGGCTGAAGGCCGAGGGTGAGCGCGTCGAGGCCGACGAGCCGCTGCTCGAGGTCTCGACCGACAAGGTCGACACCGAGATCCCCTCGCCCGTCTCCGGCGTGCTGGCGTCCATCAAGGTCGCCGAGGACGAGACCGTCGAGGTCGGTGCCGAGCTGGCCCTGATCGACGACGGCAGCGGCGCCCCCGCCGAGGCCCCGGCCCCGGCCGCCGCCGAGGCACCTGCCGCCGAGGCCCCCGCCGCCGAGGCGCCGGCCCCGGTGGCCGAGCCCGCCCCGGCGCAGCCCGCCGAGGCCCCGGCCGCCGCCCCCGCCGGTGGCGCCGAGGGCACCGACGTGGTGCTGCCCGCGCTCGGTGAGTCCGTCACCGAGGGCACCGTCACCCGCTGGCTGAAGTCGGTCGGCGACTCCGTCGAGGCCGACGAGCCGCTGCTCGAGGTCTCCACGGACAAGGTCGACACCGAGATCCCGGCGCCCACGTCCGGCGTGCTGCTGGAGATCGTGGTCGGCGAGGACGAGACCGCCGAGGTCGGCGCCAAGCTCGCCGTCATCGGCGCGCCCGGTGCCGCCCCCGCCGCCGCCCCGGCTCCGGCCGCCCCGGCCCCCGCCGCCGAACCGGCGCCCGCCCCGGCCCCGGTCGCCGAGCCCACCCCGGCTCCCGCCCCGGCCGCTCCGGCTGCCCCCGCGGCCCCGGCTCCGGCCGCCCCGGCGCAGCCCGCCACCCCGGCGCCCGCCCCGGCCCCGGCGCCCGCCCCGGCTCCGGTCACCCCGGCCACCGCGCCGACCTCCCCGACCGCCACCCAGGCGACGGACGAGGGCGCGTACGTGACCCCGCTGGTGCGCAAGCTCGCCGCCGAGAACGGCGTCGACCTGTCCACCGTCAAGGGCACCGGTGTCGGCGGCCGTATCCGCAAGCAGGACGTCATCGCCGCCGCCGAGGCCGCGAAGGCTCCCGCCGCCGCTCCGGCTCCGGCCGCCGCGGCCGCCGCCCCGGCCGCCAAGAAGGCCCCGGCGCTGGAGGCCTCCCCGCTGCGCGGCCAGACCGTCAAGATGACCCGCATCCGCAAGGTCATCGGCGACAACATGGTCAAGGCGCTGCGCGAGCAGGCCCAGCTGTCGTCGGTCGTCGAGGTCGACGTGACGCGTCTGATGCGGCTGCGCGGCCAGGCGAAGGCCTCCTTCGCGGCCCGCGAGGGCGTCAAGCTCTCCCCGATGCCGTTCTTCGTCAAGGCCGCCGCGCAGGCGCTGAAGGCCCACCCGGTCATCAACGCCAAGATCAACGAGGCCGAGGGCACGATCACCTACTTCGACACCGAGAACGTCGGTATCGCGGTGGACTCCGAGAAGGGCCTGATGACCCCGGTCATCAAGCACGCCGGCGACCTCAACATCGCGGGCATCGCCAAGGCCACGGCGGAGCTGGCGGGCAAGGTCCGCGCCAACAAGATCACCCCGGACGAGCTGTCCGGCGGGACCTTCACCATCTCCAACACCGGTTCGCGCGGTGCCCTGTTCGACACGATCATCGTGCCGCCGGGCCAGGTCGCGATCCTCGGCATCGGTGCCACGGTCAAGCGTCCGGCCGTCATCGAGACCGAGGAGGGTACGGTCATCGGCGTCCGCGACATGACCTACCTGACCCTCTCCTACGACCACCGCCTGGTCGACGGCGCCGACGCGGCCCGTTACCTGACGGCGGTCAAGTCGATCCTGGAGGCGGGCGAGTTCGAGGTCGAGCTCGGCCTGTAAGGCTCGAACGCCCTGCGGCGACCACGGCGGAGCCCCCGCCCGGAGTTCTTCTCCGGACGGGGGCTCCGCCCGTTTCCACTTCCGACTTCCTGATCGGACACGAGGGACAGGCCAGGTCCCGGTCGTGCACGGAAATCGGGTCGCACCCCGAGATGCCCCTGCACCCGCCGGGCCTGCCAGTCGGCCCGGCGGTACTTGTCCGCCGTGTCCGTGAGGCCGACGGCGGCCCCGCCCCACGTGTCGGTCACGCTGCGGCAGGACGCCGCGAAGGCGTCCGGGGCCCCGGATCCGTCGCCGGGTGCGAGCGGGCGCACGCGGGGTGTGGTCGTCCGGCAATCACCGAACCGAACCGAAAGGCGCCCGTTTGCCCCTCCGCGTCCCGTGTAAGCCTCGTCTCACCTGCATCGAAGCGCCCCCCGCGCACGCTCCCGCCGAGCGAAGCCGCCGTATTGTCTAAAGGTCAGCCCCCGGGAGGAGCCCTCATGACCGCGCCCGTAGTCCACTCGCTGCGCGAACAGATCCGCGAGCACATCGTGGAGGGGATCGTCAGCGGGCGCTGGCAGCCGGGCGAGCGCATCGTGGAGCGCCGTATCGCCACCGAGCTGGAGGTCAGCCAGACCCCGGTGCGCGAGGCGCTGCGGGAGCTGGAGACGCTGCGGCTGATCGAGTCGGCGCCGAACAAGGGCGTGCGGGTCCGCAATCTCACCGCGGCCGACCTGGAGGAGAGCTACCCGGTCAGGGCCGGTCTGGAGGCCATCGCGGCCGAGCTGGCCGCCGACCGCCTCGCCGGCGACTGCTCGGCCCTGGAACCCCATGTGCTGGCCCTGTACGAGGCCGACCGCGCCGCCGACGGCACCGCGCAGGTGCGGCACACCGTCGGCTTCCACCGCGAACTCGTGCGCGCCGCCGACAACTCGGTGCTGCTGCACACCTGGGAGGGGCTCGGCATCGAGGTCTTCACCGCCCTGTCGATCCGCTGGCTGGGCACGGTGCAGCAGTCGTACGCCGAGGAGCACGAGGAACTGGTGCAGGCGTTCAAGCGCCGGGACCCGCGGATCGCGGAGCTGGTGAAGGCGCATGTGCTCGGCTGCGCGCCTCGCGCCTGACCGGCATCCGGTCTGACGGCCGGCTGACGGTCGACTGACGCGGACTGACGCCCGGCTGACGCTCGCACCCCCGAGCATACCCCCGCTCACCTGCGAATTCCCTGATCAAAGTCGGCACCGGGTGCCCAGTTCCAAGGCACCGGGTGCCGACTTTCTTGGAATCAAGAGGTTTTCCCGCTCAACCCTTTGATCGATCATCGATCAGGGAGTTACAGTCACCGACGGACTTCCACCCGAGGTCCTCTGCCCTGTCCTGCCAAAGACACAAGGGCACCCCCGAACCCTTACCGATGAGGGAACCCCCTTCGACTGAGGAAGGCGGCGACATGACCGACCCCCACGCCATCCAGCCGAGCGAGCTCGACCAGCTCCCGGACCGCGACCCGGAGGAGACCGCCGAATGGCAGGCCTCCCTGGACGCCGTGGCCAGGGAGGCGGGCCCGCATCGTGCCGCGTACCTGATGCGGCGCACGCTGGAGCGCGCCGAGGCGGGCGGCATCGCGCTGCCGAAGCTGCTGGAGACGGACTACGTCAACACCATCCCCACCTCCGCGGAGCCGGGCCTGCCCGGTGACCCGGAGATGGAGGCCCGGATCACCGCCTGGAACCGCTGGAACGCGGCCGCGATGGTCACCCGGGGCAGCAAGCACGGCGTCGGCGGCCACATCGCCACCTTCGCCTCCGCGGCCTGGCTCTACGAGACCGGCTTCAACCACTTCTTCAAGGGCAAGGACACCGGGGAAGCCGCCGGGTCCGGCGACCAGCTGTACATCCAGGGCCACGCCTCCCCCGGCATCTACGCCCGCGCCTTCCTGGACGGCCGCCTGAGCGAGGCGCAGCTGGACAACTTCCGCCAGGAGGCGGGCGGCGACGGTCTGCCGTCGTACCCGCACCCGCGCCGGCTGCCCTGGCTGTGGGAGTTCCCGACCGTCTCCATGGGCCTCGGCCCGCTGTCGGCGATCTACCAGGCGCGCTTCAACCGCTACCTGACCAACCGCGGCATCAAGGACGTCTCGGCCTCGCACGTCTGGGCGTTCCTCGGCGACGGCGAGATGGACGAGCCCGAGTCCACGGCGGCGCTCGCGCTCGCCTCCCGCGAGGGTCTCGACAACCTGACCTTCGTCATCAACTGCAACCTGCAGCGCCTGGACGGCCCGGTCCGCGCGAACTTCAAGATCGTGCAGGAGCTGGAGGCCCAGTTCCGCGGCGCCGGCTGGAACGTCGTCAAGACGCTGTGGGGCACCGCCTGGGACGAGCTGTTCGCACTCGACACCACGGGCGCGCTGGTCCGCCGGCTGCGCCAGGTGCCGGACGCGCAGGTGCAGACGTACCAGACCCGCGACGCCGCCTACATCCGCCAGGACTTCTTCGGCGCCGACCCGGCGCTGGTGGAGATGGCGAAGCTGCTCTCGGACGACAAGATCCTGGAGTGCTTCCACCTCTCGCGCGGCGGTCACGAGGCCCGCAAGGTCTACGCCGCGTACAAGGCGGCCGTCGAGCACAAGGGCGCGCCGACCGTGATCCTGGCCCAGACGGTCAAGGGCCACACCCTGGGCGAGGGCTTCGCGTCGAAGAACGCCAACCACCAGATGAAGAAGCTGACGGTGGACGAGTTCAAGGCGATGCGGGACCTGCTCGACCTGCCGATCAAGGACAGCGACTTCGCCGACGGCGTGGTGCCCTACGGCCACCCGGGCGCCGACTCCCCCGAGGTCCGCTACCTCCAGGAGCGCCGCGCGGCCCTCGGCGGTCTCGCCCCGGCCCGCCGTACGCACCCGATCGCCCCGCTGCCCGCCCCGGCCGAGAAGGCGTTCGCCTCCTTCGACAAGGGCTCCGGCTCGCAGAACGTGGCGACCACGATGGCCTTCGTCCGCCTCGTCAAGGACCTGGTCCGCGACAAGGAGACGGGCAAGCGCTGGGTGCCGATCGTCCCGGACGAGGCGCGCACCTTCGGCATGGAGTCGCTCTTCCCGTCGCTCGGGATCTACTCCCCCAAGGGCCAGACGTACGAGCCGGTCGACCGCGACCAGCTGATGTACTACAAGGAGGCCAAGAACGGCCAGATCCTCAACGAGGGGATCACCGAGGCCGGTTCGATGGCCGACTTCATCGCCGCGTCCACCGCGTACGCGACGCACGGCGAGGCGATGATCCCGTTCTACATCTTCTACTCGATGTTCGGCTGGCAGCGCACCGCCGACCAGATGTGGCAGCTCGGCGACCAGCTCGGCCGCGGCTTCCTCGTCGGCGCCACGGCCGGCCGTACGACGCTGACGGGCGAGGGCCTCCAGCACGCCGACGGCCACTCGCCGGTGATCGCCGCGACCAACCCGGCCGCGCTGTCGTACGACCCCGCGTTCGCCTACGAGATCGCGGTGATCGTCCGCGAGGGTCTGCGCCGGATGTACGGCGAGGCCCAGCCGGGCGAGGACCAGAACGTCTTCTACTACCTCACCGTCTACAACGAGCCGCTGCCGCAGCCCGCGAAGCCCGGTGTCCCCGGTGTCGACGAGGGCATCGTCAAGGGCCTGTACCGCTTCAACACCGCGGAGTCCGCGGGCGTCACCGTCCCGGCCAACGCCCCGCGCATCCAGCTGCTGGGTTCCGGTACGGCGATCCACTGGGCGCTTCAGGCGCAGCGCCTGCTGGCCGAGGAGTGGGGTGTCGCGGCCGACGTCTGGTCGGCGACGTCCTGGACCGAGCTGCGCCGTGACGCGCTGGAGGCCGACGCGGCCCTGCTGCGCGGCGAGGAGCGGGTGCCGTTCGTCCGCCGGGCGCTCCAGGGCGCCGAGGGCCCGGTCCTCGCGGTCTCCGACTACATGCGCCAGGTCCCGGACCAGATCGCGCAGTGGGTCGACCAGGACTGGTCCTCCCTCGGCACCGACGGCTTCGGCATCTCGGACACCCGTCCGGCCGCCCGCCGTCACTTCGGCGTGGACGCCGAGTCGATCGTGGTCGCCGCCCTCGCCCAGCTCGCCAGGCGCGGCGAGGTCAAGGCGACGGCGGTGAAGGAGGCCCGGGAGAAGTACGGGCTGTGATCGCCGCGCGGCGACGCGCGAGGTGACGTGAGAAGGGGTACGGCGGACCGCCGTACCCCTTCTCTGTCAGTGCCTCCCGGCATCATGGGGCCATGCGTGCGGCCCGGCTCATCAAGATGGTCCTGCTCCTCCAGTCGCGGGCGGCCATGACCGCCGGTGAGCTGGCGCGGGAGCTGGAGGTGTCGGAGCGGACGGTGACCCGGGACGCCCAGGCCCTGTCGGAGGCGGGGGTGCCGGTGTACGCGGACCGGGGGCGGGCCGGCGGGTACCGGCTGGTCGGGGGGTACCGGACGCGGCTGACGGGGCTGGGGCGGGACGAGGCGGAGGCGCTGTTCCTCAGCGGGGTGCCGGGGGCGCTGCGGGAGATGGGGCTCGCGGACGCGGCGTCGGCCGCCCGGCTGAAGGTGGCGGCGGCGCTGCTGCCCTCCCTCCGGGACGCGCCCCGGGCCGCGGCCCAGCGCTTCCATCTGGACGCGCCGGGCTGGTTCCGGGCGCCCGAGACACCCGCGCCGCTGCCCGCGCTGGCCGAGGCCGTGTGGGACGACCGGTGCGTCACGGCCCGCTACCGGCGCGGGGACGGCGAGGTGGAGCGGCTGCTGGAGCCGTACGGGCTCGTGCTGAAGGCGGGCGCCTGGTATCTGTGCGCGCGGGTGCCGGATCCGGGGGCCTTCCGCACCTACCGCGTCGACCGGTTCACCTCCGTGGACGCGTCGGACACCCGTTTCCACCGGGACGAGGACTTCGACCTGCCCGCCCACTGGTCCGATCAGGCCGAGCGGTTCGCGCGCTCGCTGCTGCGCGCCGAGGCGGTCGTACGGCTCTCGCCGGAGGGGGTGCGCGGGCTGCCGGACGCCGTCGGTGTGCCGGCCGCCCGGGAGGTGTCGGCCGGTGCCGGGGAGCCGGACGCCGCGGGATGGGTGACGGTGACGCTGCCGGTGGAGTCGGAGGAGGTCGCGCACGCCCAGCTGACCGGGCTCGGCCCCGAGGTGGAGGTGCTGGCCCCGGAGAGCCTGCGGGCGCGGTTCGTGCGGGACGCGGGGCGCCTCGCGGCGTTGTACGGGGAGCGGTGACGCGGCCGTCGTACTCCCGCGTGCGTCCCACCGGCGCAGGCCCGATGCTGGAGCGGTGATGGACGAGACGGAGTTCTGGGAGCTGGTCGACAGCACGCGCGAGGCCGCCGGGGGCGATCCCGAGGACCAGGCCGAGCTGCTGGTGGACCGGCTCACCCGACTGGACCCCGAGCAGGTCCTGGACTTCGCCCGCCATTTCGAGGCCCGTTACAACCGCGCCTACCGCTGGGACCTGTGGGGCGCCGCCTGGGTGCTCCTGGACGGGGCCAGCGACGACGCGTTCGACTTCTTCCGGTGCTGGCTGATCGGCCAGGGCCGGGAGGTGTTCGAGGGCGCCCTGCACGACCCGGACGCGCTGGCCGGGCTGCTGGGCGACTTCGACGAGGAGGTCGACGGCGACGCCGAGGAGCTGGGGTACGCGGCCGACGAGGCGTACGAGCAGCTCACCGGCACGGTGGCGGCCGACCTCGGCATCCCGCCCGCGCCCGCGGAACCGGTGGGCACGCCGGTCGACCTGGAGGACGAGGCGCTGCTCGCCGAGCTCTACCCGAGGCTCTGGGCGCGCTTCAGGGGCTGAGGAGAGCGGACGGGGTGGGCGCGGGGGGCGTGTGTGACGTGGTGGGGGGGGTGTCTGTGACGTGGTGGGCGTGTGTGACGTGGCGGGTGTGCCCGTGGCGGGTGTGCCCGTGGCAGGCGTGCGCGTGGCAGGCGCATCCGTGGGGCGCGTGGCGGGTGTGCGCGGGGCGCGGGGTGTCGGCGCGGTGGGTGCCCGGCCCTGGAGGCGGGCCGCGGTCTCCCTGATCTCGGGCAGCCGGGCGGCGAGGGCGGCACCCGGGCAGTTGGTCATGAACCCGTCGTTGTGACCGGCGACGGCGGGCAGCGTGACCGTGGTGCCCGCGCGGAAGCGGCTGTGCCCGTTGCTGGAGACCAGCCGCACCCGGCCGCGCGGATCGATGCCGGCCGGCCCCAGTTTCCAGGCGGCGATCGCCGCGATGGCGTCCGTCATGGCGCGCGGCACCGGCACGCCCGCGGTGAAGGTGCCGATCGCGGCGATCCCGGCGGTGCGGTGGTTGAAGCCCTGTGCGTGGGCGCCGGTGACGGCCCGGTCGGCGCCGCCCGCCCGGCCCTCGTAGATCGTGCCGCAGCGGTCGACGAGGAAGTTGTAGCCGATGTCGTCCCACTGCCGGACGCCGGTCTGCCCGGCGTAGAGGCGGCGGATGATCTCGGGGGTGTCCGCGCACCGGTAGGCGTTGGACGAGTCGGTGTGGTGCACGAAGACGGCGATCACCTTGTCGTCGTAGCGCGGCGGCGGCTGGCTGTGCCCGGCGGGGGCGCCGGCCAGCCAGGCGGAGCGCGGCACGATCAGGGGCCGGCCCGCGAGGTGGGTGGGCGCGGCGGAGCGCAGGTCGAGGGCGGCGGGCCGGTCGACCGGGATCCGGGCGGGCCGCTCCACGCCGCGCGCGTACAGGGCGAGCGCGAGGACGGCCATCAGACCGGGCAGGGAGCCCAGCAGCACCAGCAGCGGACCGGGGAGCCGGCCCCGGCGCGTAGGGCGGGGCGACCGGGAGGGCGGCTGGGACGGCCGTGGTGACCGGGAGCGCCGGGGCAGCAGGGACGGCCGGGGCAGCAGGGACGGCCGGAGCGGCCGGAGCAGCAGGGCGGGCCGCGGCAGTCGTGCGGTGAGCGAGCCGCGGATCCCCCTGGCTCTTCGGACGACGGACATGGTCCCACTCTCGGACCGGTCACCCCTGCCCGCGATGTGCGCTGTGCCACCTGGCGGAACCGACGTCCCGGTCCGGGACGTTTCTGCGGTTACAGGCACACGTGGCCGGTTCGCCCTCGGCGCCCGATCATGTACCTGTGACCCTTCAGCGGGCCCGACCCGCCCGTGTGAGGGGTCCGAAGAGAAAGGCGGCCCCGTGGACCTGCTCGACCTGCTCCTGGCGCTGGTGATCCTCCTGTACGCCGCGTCCGGTTACCGGCGCGGCCTGGTGGCCGGGTGTGTCTCGCTGGCCGGGTTCGTCGGCGGCGCGGTCGTCGGCGTCTGGGCGCTGCCGTGGGTGACCGGCCAGGTGGCGCGGGGTACGGCGACGGCGACGGTGCTCGCGGTGCTGACCGTGCTGGTGCCCGCCGCGGTGGGCCATGAGCTGGCGGGCCGGCTCGCGCTGCGGCTGCGCGGGGGCCTGGACAAGGGCCCGCTGCGGGTGGTGGACGGCGTCGGGGGCGCGGCGGCCAACGCGGTCGCCGTGCTGCTCGTGGCCTGGGTGGCGGCGAGCGTGCTCAGCGCGGCCCCCTCCCCCGCGCTGACCACGGCGATCCGGGACTCCTCGCTGCTCGGTGCCGTACAGCGGACGATGCCGGAGACGACGCCCGCCTGGTTCTCCCGGGCCACCTCGGCGCTCACCGACGCGGGGTTCCCGCAGGTCTTCAACCCGTTCGAGAACGAGTCGACGGCGCAGGTGCCGCGCCCCACCGGGGACAGCGTCACGGCGGCCGCGACGAACGCCGCCAAGGCGAGCACGGTCAAGATCGAGGGGGTCTCGGGCAGCGAGGGCCGGGAGGGCAGCGGGTTCGTGTTCGCGCCGGGGCGGGTGATGACCAACGCGCATGTGGTGGCGGGCATCGCCCGGCCGAGCGTGCGGGTGGGCGGGGTCGGCCCGGTGTATCCGGCGCGGGTGGTGCTCTTCGACCCCGACCGGGATGTGGCCGTGCTGTACGTGCCGGGGCTGAACGCGCCGGTGCTGCGCTTCGACACCGCCGCCTCGCGCGGGGACTCGGCGGTGGTGGCGGGCTATCCGCAGGACGGCAGCCTGAATCTCCAGGCGGCGACCGTGGGGAACCTGGTGCGGGCGACCGGGCAGAACATCTACAGCGACGGCGCGGTCACCAGGGAGATCTACTCGATCCGCTCCACGGTCCGGCCGGGCAACTCCGGCGGGCCGCTGCTGACCACGGACGGGCGGGTGTTCGGGGTGGTGTTCGCCCGTTCCACCTCGGACGCCGAGACGGGGTACGTGCTGACGGCGTCCGAGGTGGCGGCGGACGCCCGGCGGGCGGCCACGGCGACGGCGGCGGTGGACACGGGCGCGCTGGTCGGCTGAGCGCGGCCGCCCGGCCCACCCGGCCCACCCGGCCCCCGGCGGTCCGCCTACAGGGCACGGCCCATGGAGATGTCGTCGACGTAGGCGCCGTCGAGGAGGAACTCCTCCGGGCTGACGCCCTCCACGGTGAAGCCCTCGGTCTCGTAGAGCTTCCTGGCCGGGGTGTTGTGGCCGAGCACGCGCAGGTTCAGCCGGCGGGCGCCGCGCGCGCGGGCCTCGGTCACGGCGGCCCGGATCAGCGCCCGGCCCAGGCCCCGGCCGCGGGCCTCCTCGGCGACCACGAAGCCCTGGATGGTGAGGATATGCGCGTGGGCGGGCAGCGGGATCATCTGGACGAGGCGCACATAGCCGACGACGCGCCCGTCCAGCTCGGCGACGAGGAAGTCTTCGGGGCGGTGGCGCTCGTCGAAGAGCGGCGGGTACGGCGGCTCGGGGCGGGGCATCACCGCGTGCAGGGTGGACCAGGTGTCCCGGTCGAGGTGGGCGAGGGGCTCCTCGTCGGCGGGCGTGGCGGTGCGTATGTGCGGCTCGGGCATGGTGGTCACCCTAAGTCGGCGCTCCCCGGGCGGCCTACGGGGTTTCCGTGTCCGCGCTCCGGGTGGCCTACGGGGTTTCCCCGACCGTGCTCCGGGCGGCCTGTGGGGCCTGCCTGCCCGCGCTCCGGGCGCGCGCGGGCGCTTCGTGGTGGCGCGCAAGGGCGGCGTGCGGCGTGCGGAACGGATGTGACCGTATGCGACCTCTATGCGACCGTGCTCTGTCCATGCGCGACTCCTTACGACCGATAACGGCGCTGATACTCGACCCGAACTCGGGTATCCCTGAAGCCGGTTGGGGGCACTACGTCTCCACCGACCGCTCAGCGCAACCACAGGAGGGGCCTCGTGCTTGAGCCCGCGAACCAGGTGGACGTCGTCATCGTGGGGGCCGGCATCGCCGGACTCTCGGCGGCCCACCGGCTCACCAGCGCAGGAGTAACGACCGCAGTCCTGGAGGCCGCCTCCTGCGTCGGCGGCCGCATGGCGACGGAGAAGGTCGACGGTTTCCGGCTCGACCGGATCGGACAGCTGCTGTCCACGGCATACCCCGAGCTCCGGCTGACGCCGGGGCTGGACTCCCTGGTCCTGCGGCCCTTCGCGCCGGGCGTCCTGCTGCACCGCGACGGGCGCACCCATCGGGCGGGCGCGCCGGCGAACGGAGGAAGCGCGAGGGGCGCACTTCATGCGGTGCGCGCCCTGGCGAGCGCCCCCAGGGGAGCGGCGGCACCGCCCGGGAGGGGCGGTGGTGGCGCACCGGTGGGCGGCGCGATGGACCAGGCACGGCTGGGCGCGGCGCTGAGCCGGATCGCCGCGATGCCGGTCGAACGGCTGCTCGCCCGCCCGGAGCTGCCCGCCGCGCAGGCCCTCGCGGCCCGGGGGGTGCCGGTCCGTACGGTCGAGGGGTTCCTGCGGCCGCTGCTCGCCGCGTTGCTGTGCGACCCGGAGCTGACGACGTCCAGCAGGTGCGCGGACCTGGCGCTGCGGGCGTTCGCGGGCGGGCGGCTGTGTGTGCCGGAGGGCGGCGCGGACATGCTGCCCGAGGTGCTGGCGCGGGCGCTGCCGCCGGGGACGGTGCACACCGGGGTGCGGGTGACATCGGTGTCCACGACGAGGGTGACCACGGCGGAGCACGGGGAGATCCGCTGCCGTGCGGTGCTGCTGGCGGCCGACGCGCGCTCGGCGGCGGAGCTGCTGCCGGGGCTCAGGGTGCCGGAGTTCCATCCGGTGACGGTGGTCCACCACACGACGGACGAGCCGGCGGCGGCGTTCGCGACGAGGGCGTCGCTGCTGCTGGACGCGGACCGGGGCGGGCCGGTGGCGCACACGTCGGTGCTCAGCAACGTGGACCCGAGCCGGGCGCCGGGCGGGCGGGTGCTGATCTCCTCGACGGTGCTCGGTACCCCGCCCGAGGGCGTGGACACCGCGGTCCGTATCCATCTCTCCCGCCTGTACGGCATGTCCACGCGCCGCTGGGAGACGCTGGCCGTGCACCACACCCCGGAGGCGGTCCCGGTCATGCGCCCGCCGCACGACCTCCGCCGCCCGGTGCGCCTGCTCGCCGGCCTCTACGTCTGCGGCGACCACCGCGGCACCAGCACCCTCCAGGGCGCCCTCCACTCCGCCCACCGCGCCACCAGGTCCATCCTCTCCGACCTGGGCACCACGGGCTCCCTCCACACGGCCGACCCGGCCCCGACGATGCCGAAGGCCGCCTGACGCCTCCGGCGGTACGGAGCGCCACCGCGGCGGGATTTCGATGCGACCGGCCCCCGAATCCCGCCGCTGACCGGTCCTCACCAGCCCCCTGATCCGGCCGCGACGGCGAACCACCACGACGGCGTGTCCCGGCGGTGCCGAACCCTGCCCGGCCCCACCGGCGGCCGACACCGGCCCGGCACCGCCGACCACCACCGTCGTGGCCGAGCGCCGTCGCGGCGGACTTCGGATCGACCGGCGCCGTTTCGGGACCCGCCGGCCTCGCCCCTGGACCGGATCAGCACCGGATCAGCGTCGCCCGGGGGCCGTTCGGCGTCAGTTCAGGGCCGCCACCTTCTCGTGGTACGTCCTCGCCGGGGCCGCGTCCTTGTAGGGCTCCAGGCGGCGTTCGAAGTCGCGGATGTACTCGACGGCGCGGGCGCTGCGCATGTCCGCGGCCTGGGTCGCCGCCTCGGCCGCCAGCGCGCACGCCTGGTCGAGTTCGCCGAGGCCGAGGCGGGCCGTGGCGAGGACGACCCGGCAGAAGAGCCGGCTGCGGGCGTACGCGGGGGCGCGCAACTGGAGCGAGCGCTCGGCGTGTTGCGCGGCCGCCCGGAACTGCTGGAGGTCCCGGTGGCAGTGCCCCAGCTCGTCCGCGAGCTGCGCCTCGTCGAAGAACCGCGCCCAGTACGGCACTTCGTCCCCCGGCCGGGCCGCCTCCAGCGCCCGCTCGGCCCGCACCAGCGCCGCCGTGCACGCCCGCACCTCCCCCAGCACCCCGTGCGCCCGCGCCTCCGCCGCGTGCAGCAGCGACTGCACGGCCGGCGGTCCCCCGGTGCCGATCCCCTGCTGGGCGACCCGCGCCAGCTGCACCGCCTCCCTGCCGTGCCCGAGGTACACCGCCTGCCTGCTCATCGTGACCAGCACGAAGGAGCCGTACGGCCGGTCCCCCGCCGCCTGCGCGAGCCGCAGCGCCTGCACGAAGTACCGCTGGGCCAGCCCGTGCGCGGCGATGTCGTACGACGTCCAGCCCGCGAGCCGGGTCAGGTCCGCGGCCGCCGAGAACAGCCGGCGCCCGGTGGGCTCGTCGTAGCTGCCGCGCAGCATCGGCTCGCACTCGTGCTCCAGGTACCGCACCAGCGCCTGCCGCGCGTGCCCGCCGCCGAACCGGTCGTCCAGGGTGCGGAACAGCTCGCCCACCGAGCGCAGCGCGGCGATGTCGCCCGCGCCGACCCGGTGCCCGGGGATCCGCTCCAGGGGTCCGCGCGGGCGGGGCCGCCCGACCGGTGTCCGCAGCACGCCCGGACGCCCCTGCGCGGGCACCCGGGGCGCCGGCTCCCGGGCCACCCGGTCGTCGGGCTTGCCGATCAGCCAGTCCCGGCTGGGCACGACGAGCCCCGCCGGGGTGAACGCGATCTTGCGCAGCTCGGCGTGGCTGCCGGAGTCCTTGCGCCACAGCCCGCTGACGATGTCCACGGCCTCCTCCGGGGTGGCCGCGAACTCCAGCCCGGCGTACACCGGCGCACACGCGTCCAGGCCGAGATCCTGGGCGGAGAGCCGGCGCCCGAGCCGGCGGGTGAACACCTCGGCGATCAGCGCGGGCGTCGTACCTCTCGGCTGCTGGCCGCGCAGCCAGCGGGTGACGGAGGTCTTGTCGTATCTGAGGTCCAGCCCGTGTTCCAGGCCGAGCTGGTCGACGCGCCGGGCCAGACCCGCGTTGGAGAACCCCGCCTCTGCGATGAGCGCGGCGAGCTGGCGGTTGGGGGTGCGCTGCGCGGGTCGGTCCGTCATGGGTGGTGCGGTCTCCTGCCTCCGGGCGTCGTGACGTGCCGGGATTGCCTGTGAGCAGCCCTTTTGGCCTCATGAACGGCGCGAATGTAGCGGAGAGTGAGCACCCGGTCGGATACTTCAGCTTTCATTCATCCGATCGTGTGAGGATTGCCCGCAGGGCTGACGGCGCGCGGACGGACGTACAGTGGCGTGGGCGCGTTACGTGCCTGACATCGCTAGGGAGGCGCTTGCCGTGAGTGAATTGCGGTTCGTCCGTATGGGGTTCGGCGCGGAGGCCGTCGACTACCAGGAGGCATGGGACGAGCAGCGCCGGGTGCACGCCGCCCGGTTCGCCGACGAGATCCCGGACACCCTGCTGCTCCTGGAGCACCCCCCGGTCTACACGGCGGGCCGGCGCACGGAGGACAGCGAGCGCCCGCTGGACGGCACCCCGGTGATCGATGTGGACCGCGGCGGCAAGATCACCTGGCACGGCCCGGGCCAGCTGGTCGGCTACCCGATCCAGAAGCTCCCCCGCCCGGTGGACGTGGTGGCGCACGTACGACGCCTCGAAGAGGCCCTGATCCGCACCTGCGCGGAGTTCGGCCTGGAGACCACCCGCGTCGAGGGGCGCAGCGGCGTGTGGGTGCTGGGCGACCCCGTCGAGCAGCGGCCCGCGATCGGCGGCCTCTCCCTCGACTTCGACCCCCGGCTGGCCGACGAGGAGTTCGACCCGCGGCTCGACGGCCCCGAGTACGCCCCCTCGAACGCCGGCCAGCGCCGCGAGGACCGCAAGATCGCCCAGATCGGCATCCGGGTCGCCAAGGGCGTCACCATGCACGGCTTCTCGTTCAACGTCTGCCCCGACATGAAGTGGTTCGACCGGATCATCCCCTGCGGCATCCGCGACGCGGGCGTGGCCTCCCTGGCGAGCGAGCTGGGCCGGGACGTCACGGTGGAGGAGGTCGTACCGGTGGCCGAGAAGCATCTCCGGGAGGTTTTGGAGAACGCCGACCCGCGGCCCCGGCCGGTCGAGAAGGCGTCGGCCTGAGAATCCCCCGGACGGGAATGCGCCCTGCGGTCATGGGGTTGGTCTCGGCGCCAGGGCGTACAGAACACGGGCGTACCCTGGGGGACGCCGAAGAATCAAAGCTGAGGGAGCCGGTCGTGTCCGCAGTCGCACCCGACGGACGCAAATTGCTGCGCCTGGAGGTCCGCAACAGCCAGACCCCCATCGAGCGCAAGCCCGAGTGGATCAAGACCCGGGCGAAAATGGGCCCCGAGTACACCAAGATGCAGAACCTCGTGAAGAGCGAGGGCCTGCACACGGTCTGCCAGGAAGCCGGCTGCCCGAACATCTACGAGTGCTGGGAGGACCGCGAGGCCACCTTCCTCATCGGCGGCGACCAGTGCACCCGTCGCTGCGACTTCTGCCAGATCGACACGGGCAAGCCCGAGGCCCTGGACCGCGACGAGCCCCGCCGGGTGGGCGAGTCCGTGGTCACGATGGACCTCAACTACGCCACCATCACCGGTGTCGCCCGCGACGACCTGGCGGACGGCGGGGCCTGGCTGTACGCCGAGACCGTGCGCCAGATCCACCAGCAGACCGCGGAGCGCGCGGACGGCCGTACGAAGGTCGAACTGCTCGCCCCGGACTTCAACGCGGTTCCCGAGCAGCTGGCCGAGGTCTTCGAGTCCCGCCCCGAGGTCTTCGCGCACAACGTCGAGACCGTGCCCCGGATCTTCAAGCGGATCCGCCCCGGCTTCCGCTACGAGCGGTCCCTGAAGGTCATCACGGACGCCCGCGACTTCGGTCTGGTCACCAAGTCCAACCTGATCCTCGGCATGGGCGAGACCCGCGAGGAGGTCAGCGAGGCGCTGCGGCAGCTGCACGAGGCCGGCTGCGAGCTGATCACCATCACGCAGTACCTGCGCCCCTCCGTGCGCCACCACCCCGTCGAGCGCTGGGTGAAGCCGCAGGAGTTCGTGGAGCTGAAGGAGGAGGCCGAGCAGCTCGGCTTCTCCGGTGTGATGTCCGGCCCGCTGGTGCGCTCGTCGTACCGCGCCGGCCGCCTGTACCGGATGGCGATCGAGAAGCGCGGGAGCTATGTCGCCGGCCAGGCGGTGTGAGCCCCGTACCCCCGCCCGTGTGTGAATTCGCGCACAAGTGATTACCGGCCAGTAGCGGCCGGTTCGGCGCGGTCCTGACCGTCCTCCCTGATGGGGGCGCCCGTCAGGGCCGCGTCAGGGTTTGTGGGTCCCATATCAAGGCTTCATTGGCGTTTGACCGCTCGGACACGCCCTGGTAACACCAATCAGTGACCCTCGAATCACGCCTCGTACACCACCCGCTCGCAGGGGGTATCTCGACCATGCAGGCCCCGCCGGTACGCGCCACCGCCATCCCCTCCTTCACCGACGCCCTCCGCGCCGTCGAGTCGCTGCTGATGAGCGGCGGCCAGCGCACCGCCCGCCGCAACGCCTGGACCTCGGTCCTGGAGGACCGCCGCCGGGCCAAGGACCGGGTGGAGGCGCAGCGCTTCTACGAGCGGTCCGCGGGCGGCTCGTAGCCCCGCCGCCCCCGCGGGCACTGCCGTCGTCCGCGCTCCCGGGGCCACGTAGACTTCGTGCCATGGCGAGGAAGGAAACCGCGGCGGACGCCGCGAATGCCGGGCGACTGAAGCAGATCGCCCTCACATACAAGATGACCCGCAAGGTCGACACCAAGATCGGCCTTGTGCTCGCGGCGGTCGGCCTCGGCACGCTCGCGGTGTTCCTCGTGATCGGCTTCTTGCTGGGCCACCCGGTGTACCTGGGCATCTTCGGCCTGCTGGTCGGCCTGCTGGGGGCGGCGGTCGTGTTCGGCCGCCGGGCCGAGCGTGCCGCCTTCGGTCAGATGGAGGGCCAGCCGGGCGCCGCGGCGGCGGTGCTGGACAACGTCGGCCGGGGCTGGACCACCACTCCGGCGGTGGCGATGAACCGCAGCCAGGACGTGGTGCACCGCGCGGTCGGCAAGGCCGGCATCGTGCTGGTCGCCGAGGGCAACCCGAACCGGGTGAAGAGCCTGCTGGCCGCCGAGAAGAAGAAGATGAACCGCATCGTCGCCGATGTGCCGGTGCACGACCTCATCGTGGGCAGCGGCGAGGGCCAGGTCGAGCTGAAGAAGCTGCGGACCACCATGCTGAAGTTCCCGCGGGTGCTGACCGGCCCCCAGGTGACCGCCACCAACGACCGGCTGCGCGCGCTCGGCGACCTGATGAGCAACATGCCGGTGCCGAAGGGTCCGATGCCCAAGGGCATGCGGATGCCGAAGGGCGGCAAGAGCGGCCGCTAGGCCCGCGACGCGCGTACGGCGCGATCACGACGACGAGGGGGCGCCCGGTGTGACACCGGGCGCCCCCTCGTCGTACCGCTCGCCCCCCGGTCGTACCGGGGCTCAGACCCGGACCTCGACCGTCTTGGCCAGCCGGTCGTGCAGGCCGCGGCCGTCGCGGTCCCAGACCAGGGCCGGGATGGCGAGGCACAGCAGCACGGTGCGCACCAGGGCGCGCAGCGGGTTGACCGTGCCGGTCTCCAGGGCCACGACCCGGATGCCGAACAGGCGCTTGCCCGGGGTGAAGCCGATGGTGCCGACCAGCAGGGCGCTCATCACGAGGAAGACGCCGAGCGCCCAGTTGCCGGTGCCCTGGTCGTAGCCATGCGTGATCAAGCTGTATGCGATCAGCAGGCACAGCGCCCAGTCGACCGCGATGGCCCCGAGCCGCCTGCCCGGCCGGGCCAGGGAATTGGGGCCCTCCTCGGGAAGACCCAGCTGTTCACCCCGGTAACCGAAGTCCGCGCCGGCGTCTTCCATGGCCGCGCGGGGGCCGGAGAGCCACGATCCGATTGCCTGCCTGTTGTCCACCCGACCACGGTACTGCGTCCCCATATGACCGGGGGACGCCGGGGTGTCCCGGGGCTACGGTTGAGGAGGGCCCGGTTAACTTCTGCGAAACAATCGGGTCACGCCGGAGAAATCACCCGTCCCTAGGGTCGTGACGAGCGTGTGCCACCGCACTGGCCGCACGAACGATCTACCACCCCGGCGCGGACGGTCGGGAGTAGGAGGAGCTGGATGTTCCAGAACGCCGACGAGGCCAAGAAGTTCATCGCGGACGAGGACGTCAAGTTCATCGACGTCCGGTTCTGCGACCTGCCGGGCATCATGCAGCACTTCACCGTGCCCGCCGAGGCGTTCGACCCGGACGAGGAGCTGGCCTTCGACGGATCGTCGATCCGCGGATTCCAGGCCATCCACGAGTCCGACATGGCGCTGCGCGCCGATCTGTCCACGGCCCGTGTCGACCCGTTCCGCCGGGACAAGACGGTCAACATCAACTTCTTCATCCACGACCCGATCACGGGCGAGCAGTACTCCCGTGACCCGCGCAACGTGGCCCGCAAGGCGGAGGCGTACCTCGCCTCGACCGGCATCGCGGACACCGCGTTCTTCGGTCCCGAGGCCGAGTTCTACGTCTTCGACTCGGTGCGCTTCCAGACCAGCGCGAACGAGTCCTTCTACCACATCGACTCCGAGGCGGGCGCCTGGAACACCGGTGCGGTGGACGACAACCGCGGCTACAAGGTCCGCTACAAGGGCGGCTACTTCCCGGTCGCGCCGGTGGACCACTTCGCCGACCTGCGCGCCGAGATCTCCCTGGAGCTGGAGAGGTCCGGCCTGAAGGTGGAGCGCCAGCACCACGAGGTGGGCACGGCCGGCCAGGCGGAGATCAACTACAAGTTCAACACGCTGCTCGCCGCCGCCGACGACCTCCAGCTCTTCAAGTACATCGTGAAGAACGTGGCCTGGCGCAACGGCAAGACCGCGACCTTCATGCCGAAGCCGATCTTCGGCGACAACGGCTCGGGCATGCACGTCCACCAGTCGCTGTGGAGCAACGGCGACCCGCTGTTCTACGACGAGGCCGGGTACGCGGGCCTGTCCGACACCGCCCGCTACTACATCGGCGGCATCCTCAAGCACGCCCCGTCGCTGCTGGCCTTCACCAACCCGACGGTGAACTCGTACCACCGCCTGGTGCCGGGCTTCGAGGCGCCGATCAACCTGGTGTACTCGCAGCGCAACCGCTCCGCCGCGATGCGTATCCCGATCACCGGCTCCAACCCGAAGGCCAAGCGCGTCGAGTTCCGCGCGCCCGACTCCTCCGGCAACCCGTACCTCGCCTTCTCGGCCCTGCTCCTCGCGGGCCTGGACGGCATCAAGAACAAGATCGAGCCGGCCGAGCCGATCGACAAGGACCTCTACGAGCTGGCCCCCGAGGAGCACGCGGGCGTCGCCCAGGTCCCGACCTCCCTCGGCGCCGTCCTCGACCGCCTGGAGTCCGACCACGAGTTCCTCCTCCAGGGCGACGTCTTCACGTCCGACCTGATCGAAACCTGGATCGACCTCAAGCGCACCCAGGAAATCGCCCCCCTCCAGCTGCGCCCGCACCCGCACGAGTTCGAGCTGTACTTCGACGTGTGACCGGCCCGTCACGCGGACCCGCGTGACCTCATACACGGCCGGGGCCGCCTCCTCCACGGGGAGGCGGCCCCGGCCGTGTTCGGCGTAGGGGTGTGCGGCTCCGTCGTCCCTGGGAATGACGCCCCGGAATGCCCGGCGACTGGCTCCGCGGGTTCTGATCAGCTCGTCGGCGCGAGCGGGGCGGCCTGACGGTACGTGTCCGGGTATCCGCGCAGCCAGGGGCGCGGCGGGGCAGGGGGTAGTCGCGCGCTGGACGCCCTCCGGGAGGACTCCGGTCGCGGGCGGCGGCGGAAATCTCGGCCGAGGCGGCAAGGTAGGCCCAGATCCCGCTGTCGAGCGGCGCCCCGGTGAGGGGGCGGCGGGGGACGAGGAGGACGTCGGGGCGAGGCCGGGGTTCCGGGCGATTGTGTCGCGCCCGCGGTACGGATGCCACTGGGATCCGGAGCGCTCAGGGTGCGGCCTTCCTTCGGATCACCGCACCGCCCGGCGGTCTCCGCTCACCGATCCGACGGCTCCGGCACCCGCCAGGTGATCCGGAAGCGCTTGGCGGGCGGCAGACCGGGGCGGCCGACGGCCGTCACCTCCTTGACGAGGTACCCGAAGACCATGTGATGCGCCTGTTCCGACACGTCGTCCCATGTCTCGGGGGTGACCGTCATGACCTCCCGTATCAGGGCCGGGTCCGCCTCGTTCTCCAGCATCTCCGCCCTGTCGTCCCGGTCCATCGTCGTGTCGGCCCGCATCGCCAGGATCGATTTCTGGAGGATATTGGGCTCGGTGCCCAGCCGCCGACGGATCTGCGCGCAGCAGTACTGGAAGGCCGCCCGAGCCTCCATCGCCTCGGACTCCGGATCGCGGTAGCCGAAGGGCGATCCGCTCTCGACTCCCACGTAGTCGCCCTTGAGCGTGTGCAGCAGGAGGCGCAGGGCGAACTCCGCGCCGTGCTGCTCGATCATGCGCACCCCCATCCTGACCCACTCGTCCTCGGTCACCACCGGATCGTGCGGCACCGCGAGCGCGGGATGGATCTCGATGGCGTTGAACGGGTTGATCAGCATCCCGGCGACCTGTTCGGCGGCCCACGCACCATCCTCGCCGCCCAAGCCGCCCAGCTCGATCTCCCGTGCCGACCTGAGCGTCCCCGCCTCCCCTTCACGGGTCGCGCGCCAGAGCGGGAGGAGCCTGGCCACCTCCGCCCGAGGGTCCCGGGGCGGGTCGCACAGCTCCGCCAGCACCGTGACGATCGACTGAACGGTCTCCCAGCGGGGGACGCGCAGTCCCTTGAGGGTGGTGCGGACACCTTCGTGGCTGACGACGCCCGGTAGGTCGTCCCGGTCCTTGAGAAGCGTGCTCACCTTGCGCATGCTCGGCCAGCCCGCTGCCCGGTGCAGCTCTTCGAGAGCCGCGCCCAACTCGGTTCGGTGCTCCGCTCGTTGACGGGACGCCTCGGTGTCCACGGGCGTGACCTGCCTTCTGGATCGCAGTGCCAAGTTTTGTCAGAACACTAAGACAGCAGACAACAGCGCTGTGACAGATTTCGCCAAGTTGCCGTGCAGTCCGTCAAACACTGACTCGGGATCGGTCCGGAAGGGGAGCATGGACGTCGGTGCCGGGGGGCTCGGCACCAACTCCCAAGGAGCCGCCCGCCGATGCACATCCCCTCCTACGCGCGCGCCACCATCCGTGCCGCGCTGCCCACCGTGCCCACAGCGCGCCACGTCGGCGCCCTCGACTGCGGCCTCTGCGACACGCCGTTCGAGGACCGGGAACCGGTACCGCTCGGACCGACACCGACATCGGGGCTGTTCAGCTGCCATGACTGCCTGACCCGGCTGATCGCACAGGCGCGGCGGTCACGGGACTCGGCCCTCGCGCGGAACGCCGAACACGCCAGAGCGGAGTGGGCCGCGTGGACCCGTACCCGCGACCGGTATCTGGCAGGGGTGGAATCCGTGCGCGAGGCCGCCGAGGCAGTCGCCCGGCTCGCGGCGGACGGCACCGCGAAGCCGCTGGAGATCGCCTGGCTTCTGGTGGCACTGGAATCCGCGCACACCTGGACCGCGGACGATGCCCCAAAGGCGCCCAACCCCGTGGATCCCTCGGACAGTTCCGTGCGCGACGCGGAGTTCCGGCTGGGTCTGGAGTTGATCTCGGCACGAGAGGCGGTGGCCGAACGGCTCGCCTATCACCTGATCAACGAGGCCATGCCCGCCGAGCCGGAGATGTGCGAGGAGTTCGACTGCCCGGACGGTTGCTCCGGACGGCATGACAGCTCGCACATCGGCTGCGGCCCGGACACCGTCTTCGAGGGCCTGGCGCGCCACGGGGTCGTCGTACCCCGTGCGGAAGACGATCCCGCGCCCGCCCCGGACCGCGCCCTCCCGGGACGGACGAGGAAATCCGCCCCCGGCATGACCGGACCAGCCGAAGCCCTGGCGCAGCACGGCATCGACACCGACGACACCGAACTCCTCCTGGACGCGGCTGCGGTCGGTCTCGTGACCGACGCGTGGCACGACGCCCTCCTGAGCGAGATCCCCGCCACCGCCCAGCCGGCCCCCGGGGAGATCCTCGCGCAGCGCGCCGACCTGTACCGCAGGGCGCGCAGGGCACTGGCGGCTGCCCGGGACGATGGGCCGCAGACACTGCGCGCCTTCCAGGCGGTGGCTTCCTCCGTGGACCTGCCGTGGGCCGGGAACTCGCCCTTCACCTTGCGGGCCAGCGGCGCGACCACGGAGAACTTCGTCCAGCGCATCGACGACCGGATCCGGTACATGTCGGAGATCATGCGTGAGCAGGGCTGGCGGGCGGGACTGCTGCGCCTGGCGGTTTCGGCCGCTTCCCGTGCCCCAGGCCATTTCGGCATGCCGGGCTGGGCCGACCGCGTGGCCTCGGTGACGAGGCGCCTCGCCGAGCTGGACCGTTCGGACGCGCCCCCTGCGCTGGCCGACCTCGGGGCGGTGGAAGCGCTGCTGATCGAGGCGCCCGACCGGCTCGGGGCGGACGCCCTCGGCTGGATCCTTGATCAGAGTGCGGAGGCCGCGTTGTGAGGTGGGACGACATCACCTTGGGGGTGCTCGCGGCGTCCGGCTGTCTCACCCTGCTGCTCACGCAGATCAGCGAGGTGCTGTCCAAGCTGCCGCAGGTCATCCGCGCATGGCGGCGGGTACGACAGGAACTGCGCGGCAGGGCCGTCTCCGAGGACGACGTGGCGGCCACCGACGAGCGCGGCCCGCAGCCGCCTTGAGCCGGTACGACACCGGGGCCGCTCCCCTCGTGGGAAGCGGCCCCGGGCATACGTCACAGCCTGGGTGCGTCAGGGCACCACGACGACCACCACGGGGGAGTTGTAGCCGTAGCCGAAGCCGTTGTTGTAGCCGAAGAAGCCGCCGCGGTTGAAGCCGCGGTTGAAGTTGTTGAAGCCGAAGCAGTTACGGCCGTAGCAGCCACGGTTGGTGGAGACGTGGGTCTGGGTGGTCGCCGACGCGGAGCCGGCGGTGGCGACGGTGGCACCGCCCGCCAGCAGAACGCCGACGGCGGACACCGCGGCGAGACGCCTCGCACGCTGTGCATTCATCGAACTGCCCTCCTTCCATTCCCCCGGGGCCGTTTCGGGCACCGGAAGATGGCCGCACCCGCGCTTTCGCGGGACGCGGTCGTGGGTGATGCCGCCCGGGTTCAGGAAGCAGGGCTGACGTTCCCCTGGTCGACGGGGATGGCGCACGTCCGGCGCACCCTGCGGCGCGGCTCTGCTGAAAATGCTAGCGGCCGGATCTGCACCCGGCATCCGGACGCGAAACGGGCGTAAACGGGCTGCTCAGGGCCTCTGTGCAACCTTTCGTATCGCTCAGGCTTCCTATTTCCGGGGGCCCCACGGGATGGTGCCCCCGCAGCTGTCCGGACCAGAGAGGTTGAACGGGGAATGTCTGAACAGGACGACTGGGAGCGGGAGTTCGATCATGGTTGGGCGAACTCCGCCCAGCACAAGGAGCCTTCCGCCCGTGCCCGGATGCTCGCCGCCCGCTGGAAGGAGAACCCCCCGGACCCGGCGCCCTTCCGCGCCGATCCGGAGCTCACGGGGCCCCGCCGTTCCTCCTGGGTGTCCACCGCGGTGGTCCTCGGCTGCGTGGCCGGGGTGATCGTACTGCTGGGTTACGCTCGGATACGGAACGGCTTCTGATGCGTCACTGGGAGTGACGAAGGTCGCCGGTCCCAGCGAGTGGGGCCTGTCGGCCCCCTCGCCATACCGTGCCGCAGGTGCACACTGGACAGCGGGACGAAGGTGCCCGACTGCGGGGTGATGCAAGATGCGGAGCCGCTTCCGGAGCGACCGGCGGCTGACCGTGCGGATGACGGTCACCATGTTTCTGCTCGGACTGCTGTACGTGGCCTTCATCGCCGCGCTGCTCGTACTGCTGAAATCCTGGCTGCTGGTCGTGGTCCTGATGGGCGCGCTGTTCGTGGCCCAGTTCTGGTTCTCCGACCGGATCGCGATGTTCGCCATGCACGGGCGGGTCGTGGAGCGCGAGGAGTATCCCGAGCTGCACGCGGTGGTGGACCGGCTGTGCGCGTTGGCGGACATGCCGAAACCGACGGTCGCCGTGTCCGAGATGGACATGCCGAACGCGTTCGCGACGGGGCGCAATCCCGATCACGCCGTGGTCTGCGTGACCACCGGGCTGCTGCGCCGGCTGGAGCCCGGCGAGCTGGAGGGCGTGCTGGCGCACGAGCTGTCGCACGTGGCGCACAAGGACGTCGCCGTGATCACCATCGCCTCCTTCCTCGGCGTGGTCGCGGGCCTGCTCGTGCGCTTCGCCTTCTACTCGCAGATCTTCGGCGGGGGCCGCAGGGACCAGAACACCGCCGTCGTCTTCGCGGGCGTGATGGGTGTCTCGGCGGCCGTGTACGCGATCAGCTTCCTGCTGATCAGGGCGCTGTCGCGGTACCGGGAGCTGGCCGCCGACCGCGCCGCCGCGCAGCTGACCGGGCGCCCCTCGGCGCTGGCCTCGGCGCTCACCAAGGTCACCGGGGACATCGCCCGCATCCCGACCAAGGATCTGCGGACGGCCCAGGCGTTCAACGCGTTCTACTTCACCCCGGCGACCGGCAAGGAGCCCGGCATCGAGCGGTTCTTCTCCACCCACCCGACGCTCCAGCAGCGGCTGGACCAGCTGGGCCGGATCTCGGCGGAGCTGGGCGAGACGGCCGTACCGCCGGAGGCCGACCGGGCATGAGCGGAGCGGAAGCGGGGATACCGACGACATCGTCGTCACCACCGACATCTCCACAAGAAGGCGGGCTGAGCGTTGGGGCTGCTGGACATCCTGCTGGGGCGCACCAAGCCCGTCGCGCCCGATCTCGACCAGCTCTTCGCGCTGCCCTCGGCCGCCATCACGCTCCAGGCCGCGATGGGCTTCGCCCCGACCGGCCGGGGCGCGGTGTGCTTCGCGACCGTGGAGGGCGCGGCCTTCGAGCAGACCCACCGGGAGGTGCAGGCGCTGCTGGACGCGGACGCGGAGCGCGCCGACTCACCGGTGGAGCTGCGCCGGGACGACTACGGCTACTCGTGGCTGGTCTCCCGCCGCTCCCCCGACCAGCTGCCGCAGCTGGTCAACGATCTGCACGCGGTGAACAGCTCCCTGGAGATCAACGGCTTCGGGCCGCAGCTGCTGTGCTCGCTGGCCGGCTTCGCCGACGACGCGGGGCGCGCCCTCGCGCTCGTCTACCTCTACAAGCGGGGCACCTTCTACCCCTTCGCCCCGCTGCCCGGGGGCGGTGAGCGCCGGGACAACGCGCTGGAGCTCCAGGCGCGGTCCGTGCTCGCCGGGGATCTGCGGATCGAGCAGGACCTGTCCCGCTGGTTCCCGGTGTGGGGCGCCCCCGGTCTGTGATCCCGTACGAGGCAGCTGTCGGCGGCGCCGGGCGGCCCCGTCGGCCAGGTGCCCGGCGCCGTGGCGGGTCAGCGGCTGTAGCGCATGAGCGCCCGCACCATACGGCACGTGGTGTCGGACGGCGGGCGCATGCCGATCGTCTCGGCGGTGCCCCGGATGGTGTCGTCGCGCGCCTGGTCCGGCAGGTAGACGCCGGAGTCGAGCAGGGCGATGGCCAGGCGCATGGCCTTCAGGCGCCGGTTGTGCGAGACGTACCACTCCCGGGGGCGCCCGGCCGGCAGGGGCCGCTTCGTGGTGGGCTCGTACGGCGAGTCGAGGAGCACGGGGTGCTGGGCGGTGGACTGGGTCGGCGACGGCTTCGGCTTGAGAGCGGCAGCGGGCACGGGCATCCTCCAGACGCGATCAGGGCACCGGCCGGCGAGCCCGGCGGCACCCTCGAACACTGCTTCTATTCTACGGCGGACCACTGACAAAAGGCCCTGGCCACAAGGGCTTTCGGGGCTCTCGGGACAGGGGTGGCGAACGGGTTCTCGCGTACCGTGGGGGCATGGAGATCTGGATCAATCCGGCCTGCTCGAAGTGCCGCAGCGCGGTCAGCCTGCTCGACGCCGAGGGGGTCGGGTACACCGTGCGCCGCTACCTGGAGGACGTGCCGAGCGAGGACGAGATCAGGGCCGTACTCGGGCGCCTCGGCCTGGAGCCGTGGGACATCACCCGGACCCAGGAGGCGGACGCCAGGGAACTGGGGCTCAAGGACTGGGCGCGGGACGAGGGTTCCCGGGAGCGCTGGATCCGGGCGCTGTCCGAACACCCGAAGCTGATCCAGCGGCCGATCATCACGGCGGACGACGGCACGGCGCTGGTGGCCCGGACGGAGGAGGCGGTCCGGGAGGCGATCGGGCACGGTTCGGCCTCCGCGTGACGCGGCGGTACGGGGCCGGGCGAGCGATCCGCACGACCGCCCCGGCCCCCGTTCCACCCCGGCCCCCTGTGCCACCTCGCTGCCTCGCTGCCTCGCTGCCTCGCTGCCTCGCTGCCTCGCCGCCTCGCCGCCTCGCCGCCTCGCCGCCTCGCCGCCTCGCTGCCGAGGGTGATGAGACGGAACGCCTCTCAATGGCGGAACGCGCCACACCGAGCGGTTCATCCGACGGGAAATCCGATTTCCCGGCCCCTGTTCTGTGAACGGATCGGCGGGGGCGGAATCCGGAACGGACGTCATCACCATCGGAGATCACGCGCATGAGCGACCAGAGGAACGCGAGCGAATTCCCCCGGCGTCGATTCGTCGCCCTCTCGGGCACCCTCGGTGCCGCGACGCTGCTGACCGGCGCGGGAGTCATGGCGGGCACGACCGCCGCGGCGAATCCCGGGCACGGCGCTCCCTCGCCCGACCCGTCGTGTCCCGCGACCCCACCGCCCGGCGGGACCGCGAGCCCCTGTCCGCCCGCCGGGCTGCAACCCCTGTGCGGCAGGCCCACCGACAACGACCCGCTGTGGCACGACGTCCAGTACTGCACACAGGGCATCACCCCGCCGCCTCCGCAGACCAAGCCCGACTGCCTGAAGATGACGGCGAATTACGTCGTACTGCACGGAAAGCCGGAGAACACGCACAACTACCTCCTCCTCCCCTCCTGCCGGATCACGGGCATCGAATGCCCCTTCGTCCACGCGGACTCGGCGGCCAACTACTGGCACGAGGCCTGGGAGAACGGGAGAAGAGGGGGAAGCGTCCCCGTGCAGTACCCGGACATCGGGCTGGGGATCAACTCGCAGCACGCCCGCCGCTACGACCAGCTGCACATCCACATGGCCGGGATCAGGGCGAGCACACAGCGGCGGCTGCAGGAACTCGAATCGCAGGGCCGTATGGCCACCCAGCCCTCCCAGTGGGCCGCCCCGGGAAGCCAGGCACCCGTGTCGGGGCCCGCGGGCTCGGGCGACCGCGTCTACCGCATCCTCAAGCTCCAGGACCTCCAGCAGAACCTGTTCACGCTGCTGTACCGGAACGTGGTGGTCCCGAACTCGCTGAACATGGCGGACCAGACCGTCATCGTGGTCCCCAAGCTGACGGCCGCCGGAGTCTTCGCCGGATCCTTCTACGTCCTCAACAGCGACACGTCCCTCCACGACGGCACGAGCACGTGCGACTACCTGCTGGTGTACGGCTGACCAGGCGCCGCGGTCGGGGCCGGCCGGCGGCTCCCGGCCGGCCGGGTCCCCTCGCGTGATCCGGGGCACAGAACCTCCAGGTAACACGGGGTTCACAGAAGGGCAATGGTCGGGAAACCGCCTGTTGACAGGCTGCGGGACAGATCGACAGACGGCGCGCGGCGCCGCACCGGCACCCGCAAGTGCGCCCGAACCACCCCGAAGGATGTGTCCCCCGTGACCTTCAAGGCCGAGTACATCTGGATCGACGGCACCGCGCCGACGGCCAAGCTCCGTTCCAAGACGAAGATCATCACGGGTGCCCCGGCCGGTCTCGACGCGCTGCCGCTGTGGGGCTTCGACGGCTCCTCCACCAACCAGGCCGAGGGCCACGCCTCGGACCGCGTGCTCAAGCCGGTCTTCACCTGCCCGGACCCGATCCGCGGCGGCGACGACGTGCTGGTGCTGTGCGAGGTCCTGAACACGGACATGACGCCGCACTCCTCCAACACCCGCGCCGAACTGACCGAGGTCGCCGCCCGGTTCGCCGCGCAGGAGCCGGTCTTCGGCATCGAGCAGGAGTACACCTTCTTCGACGGCACCCGCCCGCTGGGCTTCCCCGAGGGCGGCTTCCCGGCCCCCCAGGGCGGCTACTACTGCGGTGTCGGCGCCGACGAGATCTTCGGCCGCGAGGTCGTCGAGGCGCACCTCGACAACTGCCTGAAGGCCGGTCTCGGCATCTCCGGCATCAACGCCGAGGTCATGCCGGGTCAGTGGGAGTTCCAGGTCGGCCCGCTCGCCCCGCTGGAGGTCTCCGACCAGCTGTGGGTGGCCCGCTGGCTGCTGTACCGCACCGCCGAGGACTTCAAGATCTCCGCGACCCTCGACCCCAAGCCGGTCAAGGGCGACTGGAACGGCGCGGGCGCGCACACCAACTTCTCCACCAGGGCGATGCGCGAGGGCTACGACGCGATCATCACCGCGTGCGAGGCGCTGGGCGAGGGCTCCAAGCCGCTGGACCACGTCAAGAACTACGGCGCGGGCATCGACGAGCGGCTGACCGGTCTGCACGAGACCGCCCCGTGGGACGAGTTCACCTACGGCGTCTCCGACCGCGGCGCCTCGGTGCGCATCCCGTGGCAGGTCGAGGTGGACGGCAAGGGCTACATCGAGGACCGCCGTCCGAACGCCAACGTCGACCCCTACCTGGTGACCCGTCTGATGGTGGACACCTGCTGCGCGGCGCTGGAGAAGGCCGGACAGGTCTGATCCGCCCGGAGATCCGCCCGGAGACTCGGAGACCCTGACAGGGGCGCTCGCCGTTCGCGGCGGGCGCCCCTGCCGTATGCCCGGGTGCGCCCCGGAGTACCCCCGGACACCGACGCCTGTCCGCATACTGAGACATCAATTCGGCCGTCTCCACACCCACAACTCGCTGATCAGCGGCTTAACCACGGCTCTCACGGCCCTCGCAACGCAGACTTCACGCCAATGACACGTCCAACCTGTGAGAGGACTCTCGTGCCGGGCGCACACCTCTGCTTCAATGGGCGCATGGCCAGCTTCCAGAAGATCACCGCGACGGGTCGCCACGACCTTGAGCCCTTCTGGCCCTCCCGCCAGCATCACGACTTCGACCGGGTGTGTTGTCGCGCGATGTCCGCGCGGGCCCTGTGAAGCCGTAACCCCGGCCTTCGGCCAGCGCGGAACGACGTACGTCCCGGCGCGCCCCGACCACGAATCGCGGCCGCCGTCCCTCCCGACGAACCTCTCGCGCGAAAGAGCTGACCTCTCATGGCGACCTCTCGTTCCGTCTCCCCCGTCTCCGCTGTCTCCCCGGCCCCCTCCGCGGCCCCCCTGAACTCCCCCGCCCGGCACCGGCTGCGCGCCGTCGACCGGGACGAGGTGGTCGACGTCGCGGACTTCCTGCCGCCGGGCGCCACCTGGCTGCCCGCACCGCAGCACACCCTGCCCGTCCTGCCCGGCCGCCCGCCGATGGTCGGCTATCTGGTGCTGGTCCCCGCCGACCAGCAGCCGCCGTTCCTGCCCGTCGCGGTGCCGGACCAGCCGGAAGCGGCGGGCCGGCCCGCGCTCGCGGGCCAGGCCGGGCAGCCGGGGCTTGCGCACCAGCCGGGAGCGGCCGGGCAGACCGTCCGGACGGACCTCTCCGGCCGGGCGGCCGCCTCGGGCCTCGCCGCCTGCGAACCGCTGGTGCGGATCGACTCCGGGCGCCGTACCGCCTTCATCGAGGGCCGTGAACTCGACCTGACCTACCTGGAGTTCGAGCTGCTCGCGCATCTGGTGGCCCATCCGCACCGGGTGCACACCCGCGACCAGCTGGTCACCACGGTGTGGGGGTACGGCCATGTCGGCGACGGCCGCACGGTCGACGTCCACATCGCCCGGCTGCGCCGCAAGCTGGGCGCCGAGCACCGCCGGACCATCCAGACCGTGCGCCGGGTCGGCTACAAGTACATTCCGCCGACCGGGCGTTGACCTCGCGGTTCCGCCCTCGGCGGAGTCCCGTGCCCCGCGGCGCCCGGCCGGGCAGGCTGCCCGGCATGAGACTTCTGGTGCTGGGCGGAACGGAGTTCGTGGGGCGGGCCGTGGCCGAGGCGGCCCTCGGGCGCGGCTGGGACGTGACCGTCTTCAACCGGGGACGCCACCAACCGCCGCCCGGGTCAAGGCTGTTGCGCGGTGACCGCACCGCGCCCGGCGGTCTGGACGCGCTCGCCGAGGGCGACTGGGACGCGGTGGTGGACACCTGGTCGGCGGCGCCCCGCGCGGTGCGGGAGACGGCCCGCCTGCTGCGCGGCCGCGCCGGGCGGTACGCGTACGTCTCCAGCTGCTCGGTGTACGCCTGGCCCTGGCCCGCCGGGGACAGGGCGGACGCCCCGCTGGTCGAGGGCGCGGCGGCGGACGCCGGGCAGCGCGAGTACGCCGTGGACAAGCGGGGCGGTGAGCTGGCCGCGCTGGAGTCCTTCGGCGCGGACGGCTCGCTGCTGGTGCGGGCGGGGCTGATCCTCGGGCCGTACGAGAACGTGGGCCGGCTGCCCTGGTGGCTGGCCCGGATCGCCCGCGGGGGTCCCGTCCTCGCGCCCGGCCCGCGCGAACTGAAGCTCCAGTACATCGACGCCCGCGACCTCGCGGACTGGCTCCTCGGCGCCCTGGAGCGGGAGTTGAGCGGCCCCTACGACCTGGTGAGCCCGCCCGGGCACACCACCATGGGCGCCTTCCTCGACGCGTGCCTCGCGGCCACCGGCGCGGACGCCGAGCTGTGCTGGGCCGACCCGCGGACGGTGCTGGACGCCGGGATCGAGCCGTGGACCGAGCTGCCGGTGTGGGTGCCGCCGGGCGGTGAGATGTACGACGCCTGTCACCGGGCCGATGCCGGCCGGGCGGCGGACACCGGGCTGGTGTGCCGTCCGGCGGCGGAGACCGTCGCGGACACCTGGCGGTGGCTGACCTCGATCGGCGGCACCCCGCCCCGGCGGCCCGGCCGGCACGCCCCGGGCCTCGCCCCGGAGGTGGAGGAGAAGGTGCTGGCCGCGCTGCGCGACGGCGTCCCCGGCGCCGCGTCCGAGGGCGACGGCGCGTCCGGCACCGCCCCCGGGGCCGATGGTGTACCTGGCACCACCCCCCGAGAGGGGGCCTCGGGCCAGTGACCCGCGCCCGCCGGTCGGCGAGACTCGCCGTATGAACAGCGACAACATGCGCGACAGGGCCCGCCGGTCCGTGCTGGCAGCCGTACGGGGACTGATGCTGGCCCTGATCACGATGCCCTTCGGCATAGCGTTCCTGGTGCTGACCCTGCTGTCCCTCGCCTTCGTCCCGCTCGGCATCGGACTGCTCACGACCCCCCTCGTGCTGGCGGGGGTCAGGGCGCTGGCGGATGTGCGCCGCAGGCTGGCGGCCGAGTGGTGCGGGGTGCGGATCCGGGCGGTGTACCGGCCCGTCCCGCGCGGCACCAGCCCGTGGAGGCGCACCTTCACGATGCTGGGCGACCCGCAGACCTGGCGGGACGTGCGCTGGCTGCCGGTGGACTTCACGGCGGGCTTCGTCAGCGCGCTGCTCCCGGCCCTGCTGCTGTTCTACCCCGTCGAGGGACTGCTGCTGCCCTTCGGGCTGTGGCGGGCGTACACCCATGGCGGCGACACCTACTGGTACGCGTTCGTCCCGGTCACCGGGGAGGCCACCGCCATCGGCGCGGCCCTGCTCGCCCTGGTGATCGCGCGCGTCTCCCTGCGGTTCACCCCGGGCCTGCTGACCGCGCACTTCCGGCTCGTACGGGCGGTCCTCGACAACAGCGAGGGCGAACTCGTGGAGCGGGTGCGGGTGTTGACCGAGACGCGGCGGGACGCGGTGGACACCTCCGCCGCCGAACTGCGCCGCATCGAACGGGACCTGCACGACGGCGCCCAGGCCCGTCTCGTCGCCATGGGCATGGACCTCGGCACCATCGAGATGCTGCTCGACAAGGACCCGGCGCAGGCCCGGCGGCTGCTGGCGCAGGCCCGGCGCAACTCCGTGGACGCCCTGGAGGAGCTGCGCGACCTGGTCCGCGGCATCCATCCGCCGGTGCTCGCCGAACGCGGACTGGGCGACGCCGTACGGGCGTTGGCGCTGCGGCTGCCGCTGCCCGCCGAGGTCGCGGTGGAGCTGCCGGGCCGCGCCGACGCGCCGGTGGAGTCGGCGGCCTACTTCGCGGTCAGCGAGGTGCTCACCAACGCGGCCAAGCACGCGGGCGCCGACCGGATCTGGGTGGATCTGCACCACACCGACGGCCGGCTGCGGATCACGGTCACCGACAACGGCGGGGGCGGTGCCTCGGTCGGCGCCGGCTCCGGGCTCGCCGGGGTCGAGAAGCGGCTCGGTACATTCGACGGCGTCCTGGCCGTCAGCTCGCCCGCGGGCGGCCCCACCATGGTGACCATGGAGATCCCGTGCGCGTTGTCCTAGCCGAAGACCTCTTCCTGCTGCGCGACGGACTGGTCCGGCTGCTGGAGGCGTACGGCTTCGAGATCGCGGCGGCCGTCGAGTCCGGGCCCGAACTGACGCGGGCGCTGGCCGAGTCGGTGCCGGACGTGGCGGTGGTGGACGTACGGCTGCCGCCCACGCACACCGACGAGGGCCTGCAGTGCGCCCTGGCCGCCCGGCGGGCCCGGCCGGGGCTGCCGGTGCTGGTCCTCTCCCAGCATGTGGAGCAGCTGTACGCGCGGGAGCTGCTCGCGGACGGCGACGGCGGGATCGGGTATCTGCTCAAGGACCGGGTGTTCGACGCGGAGCAGTTCGTGGACGCCGTACGACGGGTCGCGGCGGGCGGTACGGCGATGGATCCGCAGGTCATCCAGCAGCTGCTGGCCCGGAGTTCGGCCGACGACCGGCCGCTCGCGCGGCTCACCCCGCGCGAGCGGGAGGTGCTGGAGCTGATGGCGCAGGGCCGGTCGAACGCGGGCATCGCCGCCCAACTCGTGTTCACCGAGCGGGCGGTGGCCAAGCACACCTCCAACATCTTCGGCAAGCTCGGCCTGGAGGTGTCGGACGACGACAACCGGCGCGTGCTCGCGGTGCTGGCGTACCTCGACGGCGGACCCCGCTGAGCACCGGCTTACGGACCCCGGTGAGCACCGGCTCGCGGACCCCGCTGAGCACCGGCTCAATTCCGGTGACCCCGGGGGCACGTGTGTGCGAGGGTGACGCGGTGAACCAGGACTGGGAAGACCGTGTGGACGCCGCTTGGGCCGCCTTCGCCCGCGACGAGTACCCGGAGGAACGCGCGGCGGAGTTCCGCGCCCTGATCGACGGCCTCGTCGCCGAACTGCCCGAGGACAGCCCGCGGGGCCCCTTCGAGCGGGCCTGCGCCTTCGACTCGACCGGGCACTCGGACCGGGCCGTGCCGCTGTACCGGCAGGCGCTGGCGCGCGGCCTCGACGGCTACCGGGGGCGGCGGACCCGGATCCAGCTGGCGAGTTCCCTGCGCAACGTCGGGCAGCCCGAGGAGGGTGTCAAGCTTCTCACCCCCGAACTGGACGGTCCGAGCGACGAGTTGGACGACGCGGTGCGGGCCTGTCTCGCGCTCTGCCTCTCCGGTCTCGGCCGCGACCGGGAGGGCCTGTCCCTGGTGATCGAGGCGCTGGCCGCCCATCTGCCGCGCTACCAGCGGTCGATGGCCCGTTACGCGCGCGCCCTGGTCGATCCGGAGGGGCCTGAACCGCCCGCCCCTCGGCATGTACGCGTCGCTTGACGGTGACCAACCAAGGGCTCGCTCGTTCTCCCGGACGTGCAGTCACAGGATGTAGCCCACCGTCACGCACCCGCCCCCGGACCGGCCGGCGCCGAGCGCGCCGAGGCCACGCTCGTCGAGCACTACCCGCCGCTGGTCCGGCTCGCCTATCTCGTGCTGCCGCCGGGCCTCGGCCGCGGGCGCCGGGTGCTGACCGCACACGCCCTCGTCCAGCGCGCCCTGCCCCGGGGCCGCAAGCAGGCCGACCGGATCCCGGCCCAGCCCTTTGGCCGTAACCGCGCCCGCCGGGACCCCGGGGGCCCGGGGGCCCGGGAGAGCGACCCCGGCTACGCCTATCTGCGCGAGCGCGTCCTGTGCGCCGCCCTCGCCGCCGCCCGCCCGCACCGGGGCCTGCCCCCGCTGCTCCCCCGCGTCTGGGGCCTGCGGCTGCTGCCGCGCTCGGGCGGCGCCGACGAACTCGCCCTGGAACAGCGGCTGTCGAAGCTGTCCGCGCCGGCCCGCGCCGCCTATGTGCTGCGCGGCCTGGACCGGCTGCCCGACCAGGACATCCGCGAACTCCTCGACGCGGCCGGGGTGGACGACCCGGGCGGCGCCCTCGCCATGGCGAACAGCGTGCCCGCCCAGCCGGGCCTGCTCTCCTCCCCCGAGTTCGACCCCTGCGCCCTCCAGGCCCGGCCCACCGATCTGCTGCGCCGCCGCCAGCACACCCGGGCCGCCCTCGGCGCCGCGGCGGCCCTCGCGGTGTGCGGGGCGCTGCTGGTGATGCCGCACTCCGGCTGGGGCCCGGACGGCGCCGCCGCCCCCGTCTACGCCGAGAACCCGGCCGCCCAGGCCGCCCTCGACCCGGGCAGGCTGACCCGGGTCTCCCCCACCGCCTGGCGCTCCGCGGCCCGCACCGACTTCTCGGCCTGGCCCGCGCGCGGCCCGCTCACCGGCGACAAGGACCTGCTGCGCCGCGCCCTCGCGGTCTGGGCCCGGCCTGGGCGCAACGTCCGGGTCTCGGCCACCCCCGGCACCCAGACCGGCGGCCCCGCGGGCCCGCCGCAACTGCTGTACGCGGGGCAGGTCGACGCCGCCCGGGTGGTGATCCTCTACGACGGTCTGCGCATCGCGCGCTACGCCGAGCCGACCGACGGCACCCAGGGCGCCGCCCTGGACTTCGCCCGGGTGGACGGCGCGACCGGCGCCGAGGCGAGCGCCCTGGTCCTCGGCCGCGCCGACGGCAATGTGCAGTACCTGCTGGCCCCCTGGGTGAAGAAGGCGGCCACCCGTGACCTGATGAAGCCCTCCTCGGCGCCGGTCCCGCTCACGGTCACCGACGGCCTGACCGCCCCGCTGACCAGCCCCGCCCTGGGGACCGGCAACTGCACGTCCTGGACCGTGCTCCAGGTCTCCGGCGGCCAGGGCACCCAGCTCGCCACCGACCTCGGCGAGCTGGTCCCGGCCCGCCTCACCGCGGGCCGCCCCGGTGCGAGCGCCGAGGCCGCGACCCCCGAAGGGCTCCAGGCGTGGGCGCCGTTCGCCTGTTCGCTGGCCACCGAGCGCTCCTCGGGGGTGCGCAGTGTGAACGCCTGGGACTACGCGGAGCAGCCGCTGCCCGACGGCAGCGGGGCCGGTCAGTGGGCCTGCACCCGCGCCGAGACCTGGCGCGGCGACGGCAGCGCGGCGCTGGCCCAGTTCCGCACCCCCGGCTCCCGCTACGGCGCCGTCACGGCGAAGGGCACCGACACCACGGCCTGCGGTCCGCGCGATCCGCATGTGCTGGCCGGGGTGCTGTGGAAGTCCCAGGGCGGGCACTGGTATCTGCTGGCCGCGGGCTCCCCGGACACGGTGGGGATCCACGCGAGCGGCGGGATCACCGCGTCGGCTCCGGGCTCGCTGCTGGTCTCCAAGGCGGCCAAGGGGGCGCAGGCCCAGCTGAAGGCCACCCTGGCGGGCGGCAGGGTGATCGACGGGCTGCACTAGGACCCCGCGCGCGGATGCCACCGGCATCCCACTGCTGACATTCGTGTAAACAAGCCGTGCCGGAACCCTTCTCAGAGCGCCTACCCGTCAGTACATTGACGCCATGTCTCATACGCAGGCCCGGCCGGTGGAGTCCGAGCGCATCGCACTCAAGGCCCGCAATGTGTCCTTCTCGTGGGAGGACACGCCGCTGCACTGGGTGCCCGGGGATCCGTTCACCACGCACACCATCAATGTGCTGCACCTGCTGCTGCCCGCCGGCGAGCGCTGGTTCGTGCACGTGTACAAGCAGGCGCTGCCGCTGATCGAGGACGACCGGCTGCGCGAGGACGTCATCGGGTTCATCGGGCAGGAGGCCATGCACTCCCAGTCCCATGACGAGGTGCTGCCGCACCTGCGCGAGCAGGGCCTGGACCCGACGCCGTACACCGCGCAGGTCGACTGGTTCTTCGAGAAGCTGCTCGGCGACCGCACCCTGCCGCCGGGCCGGGCGCGCCGCTGGTGGCTCCTGGAGCGGGTGGCGCTCATCGCGGCGATCGAGCACTACACCGCGTTCCTCGGCGACTGGGTGCTCGGCGCGGCCGAGCTGGACCGGCGCGGCGCCGACCCCACCATGCTGGACCTGCTGCGCTGGCACGGCGCGGAGGAGGTCGAGCACCGCTCGGTCGCCTTCGACCTGTTCACGCATCTGGACGGCAGCTACCGGCGCCGGGCCCGCACCTGGGCGAGCGCGTTCTCGGCCCTGCTGTTCCTGTGGCAGCGCGGGGTCCGCTTCTTCATGGAGAACGACCCGACGCTGACCGGCCCCAAGGCGGCCAAGACGTCCTTCAAGGACTTCTACGACCGCGGCCGTGCGGGCGTGCTGCCCGGCACCGGCGCCATGCTGCGCTCCATCCCGCGCTATCTCGGCCGGGACTACCACCCCTCGCACGAGTTCTCCACCGCCCAGGCCGTCGCCTATCTGTCCGCCTCCCCGGCCGCGCTCGCCGCCGAGCAGGCGGAGCGCTCGCTGAAGGGTGCCGCCTGATGCCGAAGCTGCGTACGGTCGCCCTGCTCGCGGGCGCCGCCCTGCTCACCCGGAGCGCGCTGCGCCGCCGCGTCCAGGTCTCGCCGCTGTGGCCGATGCCCGCGCTGGAGACGCCGATCTCCGGCCGGCCGCGCTCCCGGGCCCTGCGGCTGCTGGTCACCGCGCACGAGACGATCGCCGACGGGGTCGTACAACTGCGCCTTGAGGGACCGGAGTTGCCGCGCTGGACGCCGGGGGCGCATCTGGATCTGGTGCTGCCCTCGGGTCTGGTGCGGCAGTACTCGCTGTGCGGGGACCCCGAGGACACCTCCGCGTACACGGTCGCCACCCGGCTGGTCGAGGACGGGCGGGGCGGTTCGCGGGAGGTGCACGAGCAGCTGGCCGAGGGCATGGAGCTGGAGGTGCGCGGGCCGCGCAACCGGTTCCCGCTCGCCGAGGCGCCGTCGTACGTCTTCGTCGTCGGCGGGATCGGCATCACCCCGGTGCTGCCGATGCTGCGCGCGCTGCCGGAGGACGCGCAGTGGCGGCTGCTGTACTGCGGGCGGAACCGGGCCTCGATGCCCTTCCTGGACGAGGTGGGCGAGCTGGCCGGGGACCGGCTGACGCTGGTCGCGGAGGACGAGGACGGGCGGCCTGACCTGGACGCCCTGTTCGCGGGGGTGGCCCCGGGCACGGCGGTGTACTGCTGCGGTCCCGAGGGGCTGATGGAGGCGGTCGCGAAGCGGGTGCCGGAGGGGGCCACGCTGCATCTGGAGCGGTTCGCGCCGCGCACCCCGGCGGGCGGGGACACCGCGTTCGAGGTGGAACTGCGGCGCAGCGGGCGCACGGTGAGCGTGCCGGCCGACTCCACGGTGCTGGCCGCCGTGCGGCGGGAGCTGCCGGGCACCGTCTACTCCTGTGAGCAGGGTTTCTGCGGGACCTGCCAGCAGCGGGTGCTGGAGGGCGAGGTGGAGCACCGGGACGAGCTGCTCACGGACGCGGAGCGTGCCGACTCGATGCTGATCTGTGTGTCCCGCGCCCGTGGCGAACGCCTCGTGCTCGATCTGTGACGCGGTGATGTGAACACCGGCTCGGGTCCGGACCGTTGACGGCCGGATCCGCTCGGTAAGGTGTTCGTATGAGTACCGGGGTGCGCCGCAGGATGGGTGTCGAGGAGCGACGGCAGCAGCTGATCGGCGTCGCTCTCGACCTGTTCAGCCGCCGCTCGCCCGACGAGGTCTCCATCGACGACATAGCGGCGGCCGCGGGTATCTCGCGGCCGCTGGTGTACCACTACTTCCCGGGCAAACTCAGCCTGTACGAGGCCGCGTTGCGGCGCGCCTCCGAGGAGCTGAAGGCCCGCTTCACCGAGCCGCACGAGGGGCCGCTGGGCGCCCGGCTGCTGCATGTGATGCACCGCTTCTTCGCCCATGTGGACGAGTACGGCCCCGGTTTCTCGGCCCTGATGCGCGGCGGCCCGGCCGTGTCCGCGACCGGCTCCCGGGAGAAGGAGCATGTCTCGACCACCAACGCGCTGATCGACGACGTACGGCAGTCCGCGTACGAGCAGATGCTCTCCCACCTCGGGATCGCCGAGGCGCCCCCGCGCCTGGAGCTGGTCATCCGCTCCTGGATCTCGCTCGCCGAGTCCACCGCGCTGATCTGGCTGGACGGCCGCCGCATCCCGCGCGAGGAACTGGAACTCCAGCTGGTGCACGACTTCGCCGCCCTGGTCGCGGTGAGCGCGACCCGCGACGAGGGCATGGCGGACCTGCTGCGGGCCATGCTCAAGGACGAACCGGCCGACGGCCCCTTCGCGGAGCTCGTCGGCCGGCTCACCTCCCTGGCTGCATAGGGCGGCTAGGACCGGGTGAACACCGCCACGGTCCTGGCCGGCACCGTGAAGGTGCCGGTGGCCGCCGTGTAGCCGGAGGTCTTCACCACCGGGTCCGCGCCGGACGCCTGCACGGGGTGCAGCCGGTACGGGGTCCCGGCCAGGGCGGAGACGGTCTGCCGCCGCGCCTGCGGGGTGGCGTTGAAGACGACGACCAGGCCGCCGAGGCGCATGGTGATCACGCCCGGGGTCTCGTCCTTGCCGGACAGCGGGAAGGACAGCTCGCTCTGCACCCGGCCCGCCGTGTCGAGCGAGAACGCCTTCTCCGTCGTACGGATCTTCAGCAGGTCCTGGTAGGCGGCCGAACCGCCCTCGATCTGCGGGCAGCCGACCTTGACGGAGGTCAGCAGCGGGACGGCGTACGGCCACTTGTCCTGGTTGCCGGCCGCCATGGGCAGGCCCCGGCCGAAGCCGTTGCCGTCGGCGCAGTTCCAGTGGATGGCGTTGAACCAGTCGCCGCTGTCGAAGGAGTTGCGGTCCAGCGACTTCGAGCGCAGCAGATCGGTGCCCGCCTGCGACAGGGACGGGCCCTGCGAGAGGGTGGCCGTGGCCATCGCCAGGACCTGCATCCGGGCCCGGTCGGCGGCCGGGGTGCCCCCCGGCAGCTTGTAGGCGAGGGCGTCGAACAGGGACTCGTTGTCGTGCGCGTCCACATAGGCGAGGGCGTCGCCGGGCGCGGCCGCGTATCCGGCGGGCGCGCCGTTGTAGTCGACCTCGGCGCCGGTGACCTCCTTGCCGCCGGTGTCCGTGAAGCGGTACGCGGCGAGGTTGCCGGTCAGCCCGATCTTGATCAGGTCCTGGTAGTGCAGCAGCCGGGCCTTCTGCTCGGCCGGGGTGCCGTTCGCGGTGGAGCCGTTGGGGTCGGTGTACAGACCGGAGGCGAAGCCCTGGACGCCGGGGTCGGAGTCGAAGGGGCTCCCGCCGCGTACCGCGTCGCGGGCGCGGTCGGAGAAGGTGGCGATGCCGGTGCCGGCCATGTTGGCCTGTGTGGCCTGCACGAAGCGGGCGTCGTCGGCGACCTCGCCGAAGTTCCAGCCCTCGCCGTACAGGATGATCTTCTTGCCGTCGACGCCGTCCTTGTTCAGGGTGAGCGCGTCGAGGGCCTTCCTGACCGCGAGGATGTTGGCCTTCGGGTGGTGGCCCATGAGGTCGAAGCGGAACCCGTCGACCTTGTACTCCTTGGCCCAGGTGACGATCGAGTCCACGACCAGCTTGCCCATCATCGCGTTCTCCGGCGCGGTGTCGGAGCAGCAGGTGGAGTTCGCCACCGAGCCGTCGGCGAGCAGCCGCTGGTAGTAGCCGGGCACGATCTTGTCCAGGACGGAGGTGTCCGCCTGGCCGCTGGCCGCGGTGTGGTTGTAGACGACGTCCATCACGACCCGCAGGCCGTCCTGGTTGATCCCCTGCACCATCTGCCGGAACTGCCTGGTGCGCGCGGTGCCGTCCGGGCCGGTGGCGTAGGAGCCCTCGGGGACGGTGAAGTGGTACGGGTCGTAGCCCCAGTTGTAGGCGTCCTTCGCGGCGCTCTTCGCCACGCACGCCTGCTGCTGGTCGGAGTCGGCCGGGTAGGCGGCGAGATCGCAGCCGGGGCTCTGCTGGTCGGCCTTCTTCTCGGGGACGGTGGCGAAGTCGAAGGCGGGCAGCAGGTGCACGTACGACGTGCCGGACCCCGCCAGCGCCTTCAGGTGCTTCGAGCCGTCGCTGTTGTTGTCGGTGAAGGCGAGGTAGGTGCCCTGGTCCTTCGCCGGGACGGTCTTGTCCGCGACCGAGAAGTCCCGGACGTGCAGCTCCTGGATCTGCGCGTCCCGCAGCGGTACGGCCTTGGGCTTGCGCAGGGTGGACCAGCCGCTCGGGGCGAGGGACCTGTCGTCCAGGTCGGCCACGACGCTGCGCTCGGAGTTCGCGGTGAGGGCGACCGAGTAGGGGTCGGTGACCTTGTTGGTGACCAGCTGCCGGACGCTGGGCGCCCACACCGTGACCACGTAGCGGTAGGTCCTGCCCTTCCAGGACGCGGGCCCGGTGATCGACCAGACGCCGGTGGTGTCGTCGCGGTGCATGGGCTCGACGGTGCCGTCGATCTCCAGGGAGACGCTCTGGGCGGTCGGCGCCCATACGGACAGGGTGGGCTTTCCGCCGTGGAGGACCGGGCCGAGCCGCGCCTTGGTGGCGGCCGGGTAGAGGTCGTCCAGGACGCCCGCGGTCTGCACGCCGGTCGCGGCGAGCACGGCGCCGTCGGCGGCGCGCTGGGAGGCGACCAGCTGACCGGTGAGCGCCTCGCGCACCCGGCCGCGGTCCCGCGGGTCCACGGACCAGGCCGTGTAGTCCTTCAGATAGGGGAACCTGGCCTTCTGGGCGGCCGTGAGGGTGGTCTTCCCCAGGCGCAGCCAGCGCTCGTCGTCGCTGGTCAGGGCGCCGTCCTTGGCGGCGATGGAGCCGTCGTGGGAGTAGACCAGCTGGGTGGAGGCGGCGCCGTCGGCGCCGTCCCAGGCGACCGTGTCCTTGTCGATCCAGACCGCCTTGGAGGTGGTCAGGTCGAGGGCGGCGGCGCTGCCCGCGGGCTGCGGCAGCAGGTGCTTGTCCTGGCCGTTCAACAGCCACACCTCGTAGCCGTCGGACGTGAGGTCCAGGGACTGGTCGGTGGCGAGGTCCTTCTCGTCGCCCTTGTGGATGATGTAGCTGAGGCTGCTGGCACCCGCGGCGAGCGGGACCTCGAAGACGGCGCCATAGGCATCGGTCTTCACCGGCTTCAGCGGGGCCGACCAGTCGGTGGGGTGCGCGGCGCCGGTCCAGACGTGCAGCCCCCAGCCGTCGTAGTCGCCGTCGGCGCGGTGGTAGTGGATGACCGCCTCGGTGGTGTCCGGCGCGGGGTACGAGGAGGGCCGCTGGGTCTGGACGCCGGAGTCGCCCTGCTGGACCCAGACCTCACCCGTCCTGGTGACGTCGATGCTGCGGTCGGCGTCACCGTCCTTGTTCCCGTGTCCGTCCACGACCAGGAAGCCCACGTTCGAGGCGCCCGGCTCGACCTTGACGTACGCGAAGGCGCCCCAGGCGTCCCGGCCGGTGAAGGGGTGTCCGGTGGGCCAGGTGGTGGACTCGCCGTCGGCGATGTCGCCCCAGGCGTACAGGCCCCAGTCGGCGTAGTCGCCGGCGGTGCGCCGGTAGTGGACGATCACGTAGTCGCGCGAGGAGGCGGTGGGCGGGGCGGGCGCGGGTACGGCGCCGGTGGTGCTCTGCGCCGTGGCGCTCGCGGTGTGGCCCGCGCTGTCGGTCACGACGGCCTTGTAGCGCAGCGCGGTACCGGCCGGGACCTTGGCCCCGAGGGTCTGGGTGACCTGGTAGGGGGCGTGGTCGGCGGAGCCGAGGACCTGCCACTTCGCGTCGCCGACCTGGGCGGCGAAGACCACCCGGTTCAGCTGCCCGCCGTCGACGTCCGCGCCGAGGGTCACCGTGCCGGTGGCGCCGGCGGCCGGGGCGTTCAGGGTGAGCGTGGGCCTGCTCGCGGGCTTGTCGAGCGTGCCGGACGCCTTGTAGACGACGGCGGACTCGGCGGGGACGGTGACGGTGACCTCGCGGCCGCCGCCCGAACTCACGCTGCCCGTCGCGCCGTAGACGCCCCGGTACGACATGTCCGCCGAAGCGGTCCTGAAGGTCGCCGACTTGGCCTCGCCCGCGTTGTTGAACGCGACGATGTACTCCTGGCCGCTCTTCGCGTCGGTGCGGGTGAAGGCGTAGATCCCGGCGCCGTCGGCCGCGTACCGCTCGCTCTGCACGCCGTCGGTCAGGGCCGGGTTGGCCTTGCGCAGGGCGGAGAGACCGGCGATCTGCCGGTACAGCGGCGCTTTCGTGTCGTACGCGTCACTGGCGTGGGTGCGGTCGGTGCCGATCTCGTCGTCGGCGAGGTAGGCGGGCACCCGGGAGGCGAACATGGTCTGGCGGGCCGCCTTGTCGCCGCCGTTGCCGGTGAAGCCCTGTTCGTCGCCGTAGTAGACGACCGGGTTGCCGCGGCTGAGGAACATCACCTCGTTCGCCAGCTCGTCCTTCTTCAGCAGCTCGGCGTCGGAGGCGTCCGGGTTGTCCTGCTTCAGGAAGTACCCGATGCGGCCCATGTCGTGGTTGCCGAGGAAGGTGACCTGCTCGTAGGCGTTGGCCCGGTCGGTCGTGTACTTGTAGTCGTCACCGAGGACGCCCGCCAGCTTCCGGGCGCTCGCGCCCTGGGAGGCGTAGCCGCGGGCCGCTCCCTGGAAGGGGAAGTCGAGGGTGGCGTCGAGGCGGCCCCGGGTGACGTAGGGGGCGGTCACCGAGGTGTCGGTGTCGTACGTCTCGCCGAACAGGAAGAAGTTCCTCCGGCCGTGCGCCGCCGCGTAACGGTCGAGTGCGGTGGCCCACTGGGTCCAGAAGTCCAGGTCGACGTTCTTGGCGGTGTCGATGCGGAACCCGTCGACGGCGAAGTCCTTCACCCACCGCTCGTAGATCCGCTCCATGCCGTGCACGACCTCGGGACGCTCGGTCCACAGGTCGTCCAGGCCGTCGAAGTCGCCGTAGGTGCCGGACTCGCCGGTGAAGGTGGAGTCGCCCCGGTTGTGGTACATCGTCGGGTCGTTGAGCCAGGCCGGGACCTTGGACTCGCCGGTGACCTGCGGGGTGTACGGGAAGGAGGCGTCGGAGACGGCCGGGAACGTCCTGGCTCCGTCCGCGTAGTCGGCGTCGTCGAAGGGCCTGCCGTCCTTGGTGAGATACGGGTAGGCGCCCTTGGAGCGGTAGTCGGAGGAACCCTCCTTGTTCGTCACCACGTCGGCGGTGTGGTTGGTGATGACGTCGAAGAAGACCTTCATGCCCTTGGCGTGCGCCGCGGAGATGAGGTTCCGCAGATCCTGGTCGGTGCCGAAGTGCGGGTCGACCTGGGTGAAGTCGGTGATCCAGTAACCGTGGTAGCCCGCCGAGGCGTTGCTGCCCGTGCCCTGCACCGGGATGTTCTTGAAGATCGGCGCGAGCCACAGGGCGGTGGTGCCGAGCCCCTTGATGTAGTCCAGCTTCCGGGTGACGCCCTTGAGGTCGCCGCCCTGGAAGAAGCCCGCGTCGGTGGGGTCGTAGCCGGTCGTCATCCGCGAACCGGTGAGCCCGCCCTTGTCGTTGGCCCTGTCGCCGTCGGCGAACCGGTCCGGCATGACGAAGTAGAACTGCTCATGGGTGTCGCCGTGCCGGGCCGGCTGGGCCGCGAGGGCCGAGTCCGACGGGGGCGGGGGCGGGGCGGCGGCCTGCGCGGCGGGCGCGGCCAGTGGCTGCACGAGTGCGGCCGTGAGCGCGGCGACGGCGAGGGCCGCGGCTCTCCTGCGGTGGGTGGTGCGACGCCGCGCGGGCGTCGGCCATCTCGGTATCACAGGCATGAACTCCTTGCGATGGCGGCTCAGTCGGGTCCGACCCCACGCCGCGGCTCGGCCTCGATGCCGGGCGCCCGCGCGACCGTACCCCTCGTGAAAGGGTTGCAGCAAGAGTCCTGAAAGCATCGGAAAGGAATTTCAACCACCGCGGCCCGCACCGCCGTGGGGGCGCGGTGCGGGCCGACTCCCGGTTCAGCAGGAGGACTTGCCGGCGTAGATCGCCAGCGCGGTGTCCGGGGCGACCGAGGCGGTGAACCAGCCGGTGCCGTTGACCGTCACCGTGGTGTTGTTCTGCACGTCGCAGTAGCTGCCGGCGGGCAGCGAGGTCTGGAAGGAGCGACTGGCCGTGGCGCCCTCGTGGTTGATGACCACATAGCCCTTGCTGCCGCGGCCGAAGGCGATCAGGTTGTCGCCGTCGTCCCACCAGTTGGAGACCGCCTGGCCGTGGGTGGTGTTGCGGAAGGCGACCATGGACTTGATCTCCGGCCAGGCGTGCTGGCACTTCCAGCCGTCCTGCCAGCAGGCGTTGACCTGGCCGTTGTTCGGCGGCCCCGCGTCCGCGTCGCTCCACTCGTAGCCGGAGTCGATGTCCGGGGAGCCGTAGGGCCAGGCCAGCATGAAGACGTTGGCCAGCGTGTAGTTCGCGCCGTCCTTGTAGTTCAGGGTGGCGCCGTTGCGCTCGGTGTCGTGGTTGTCGACGAAGACACCGGCCACATTGCCGGGCATATAGCCCCAGCCCTCGCCGAAGTTGTCCAGGTAGGCGAGCTTCTCGCTGGTGAAGACGCGCTTGAGGTCGTAGCCGTAGCGGAACTCCTGGACGTCCCCGTTGCCCGTGTACTCGGTGGGCTGGACGGCCTCGCCCGCGCCGTAGATGACCTCCTGCTTCCAGTAGACGCCCGGGTCGGTCAGCCGGCTCTTGATGTTCGCGAGGTCGGCGGCCGCGATGTGCTTGGCCGCGTCGATGCGGAAGCCGTCGGCGCCGAGCGAGAGCAGGTCGTTCATGTACCCGGCGATCGTCGCGCGCACATGCTCCGCGCCGGTGTCCAGGTCGGCCAGGCCGACGAGTTCGCAGTTCTGGACGTTCGAGCGGTCCTGGTAGTTGTCGATCGGCGTCCGGCAGGTGTGGAAGTCGGAGTCCGAATACACGCCCGGGTAGGTGTACTTGGTGTACTGCGTGCCGCCGGTGCCGGTACCGCTGCCGGCCGTCATGTGGTTGACGACGGTGTCCACCACGACCTTCACACCGGCCGCGTGGCAGGTGGAGATCATGTTCCTGAAGGTGGCCCGGTCGCCGAGCCGGCCCGCGATCTTGTACGAGACGGGCTGGTACGAGGTCCACCACTGGGAGCCCTGTATGTGCTCCTCGGGCGGCGAGACCTGCACATAGCCGTAGCCGGCGGGGCCCAGCGTGCTGGTGCACTCGCGGGCCACCGAGGCGTAGTTCCACTCGAACAGGACGGCGGTGACGTCCTTGGTGCCGGGCGGGGAGGCGTCCGCTGTCGTCGGGGTCATGACAAGGGCGGCGGCTGCGAGGGCGACCGCCCCGGAGAGCGTCTTGCGTGGCATGTGGGGGTTCCTTCGTCCTTGAAGGTACTTGCAGCAAAGTTTCAGAAACCTTGCGGTGACGCAGATGTTAAAGGCCCGCTGCCGGAAAAGGCAGCGGGCCGTAGAGAAGTTGATGCAAGAAATTTCACACGGGGCGTCAGACCGCCGCGGTCCACCACACCGTGGTGTCGGCGGGCACCTTCGCCTCGCCGCCGGTCTCGGCCACCTCACCGCTCGCCAGCAGCACCCGGCCGTACGCCGGGGTCGTCACCGACTCGCCCGTGGTGTTGGTGACGCACACGAACTCGCCCCGGCGGAAGGCCAGGACGCCCTCGGGGGCGCGCAGCCACTCCAGCGTGTCCCCGGCGCCCAGGTCGGGCCGGGCACGGCGGGCGGCGAGGGCGGCGCGGTACAGCTCCAGGGTGGAGCCGGCCGCCCCGGTCTGCGCCTCGACGCTCAGTTCGCCCCAGCTCTCCGGCTGCGGGAGCCAGCTGCCGCCGTCGCCGAAGCCGTACGACGTCCCCGTGCGGGTCCACGGGATCGGCACCCGGCAGCCGTCGCGGAAGCCGTCCTGGCCCGCGCCGCGGAAGTACGCCGGGTCCTGGCGCACCTCGTCGGGCAGGTCCACGACGTCCGGGAGGCCCAGCTCCTCGCCCTGGTAGAGGTAGGCCGAGCCGGGCAGCGCCAGCATCAGCAGGGTCGCGGCGCGGGCCCGGCGCAGGCCGAGTTCGCGGTCGCCGGCCGTGCGGATCTGGGTGCCGAGCCCGGCCGGGTTGGCGAAGCGGGTGGCGTGCCGGGTGACGTCGTGGTTGGACAGCACCCAGGTGGCCGGGGCGCCGACCGGACGCATCGCCGCCAGCGTGGAGTCGATGACCGCACGCAGCTCGGTCGCGTCCCAGGCCGTCGACAGGTACTGGAAGTTGAACGCCTGGTGCAGCTCGTCCGGGCGAACGTAGTTGGCGGTGCGCTCGACGGTCGGGGTCCACGCCTCGGCGACGAAGATACGCCCACCCGTCTCCCACCACCGCCCTTGTGACGAAGGCCCCTCGGGCCCCATTTTATTGGCGTACTCGTCGAGGATCATGCGCCACTGCCGGTAGATGGCGTGCACGCCGTCCTGGTCGAAGAACGGCATGACATCGTTGCCCAGCAGCTTCAGCTGCTCGGCCGAGCCGAGGTCGGGCAGGCCCTCGGCCTTGACCAGGCCGTGCGCCACGTCGATGCGGAAGCCGTCCACACCCATGTCCAGCCAGAAGCGCAGGATGGAGCGGAACTCGTCGCCGACCGCCGGGTGTTCCCAGTTGAGGTCGGGCTGCTCGGGGGCGAAGAGGTGCAGGTACCACTCGCCGGGCGTGCCGTCGGGCTCGGTGACGCGGGTCCAGGCCGGGCCGCCGAAGATGGACTCCCAGTCGTTGGGCGGGAGTTCGCCGTCCGCGCCCTTGCCGGGGCGGAAGTGGTAGCGCTCCCGCAGCGGGGAGCCGGGGCCCTCGGCGAGGGCGCGCTTGAACCACTCGTGCTGGTCGGAGGAGTGGTTGGGCACCAGGTCCACGATGATGCGCAGGCCGAGCCCGTGGGCCTCGCGGATCAGCGCGTCGGCGTCCAGCAGGGTGCCGAACATCGGGTCGACCGCGCGGTAGTCGGCGACGTCGTAGCCGGCGTCGGCCTGCGGGGAGGCGTAGAAGGGGCTGAGCCACACCGCGTCGACGCCGAGGTCGCGCAGGTACGGCAGGCGGGTGCGTACGCCCTCCAGGTCGCCCATGCCGTCGCCGTTGCTGTCGGCGAAGCTGCGCGGGTAGACCTGGTAGATGACCGCCTCCCGCCACCAGTCGCGGCGGTGGCCTGCGACGGTGGCGGTGGCGGAGTCGGTGGCCGGGGCGGCGGAGTGCTGCTGGCTCATGGCTTCCTTGGTGGTGACGGGATTCGGGTCATGGCGCGTGGGGTCACGGACACGTATGGCCCTGGTGGTTCGGCGGCGGAGGCGGGCCGGGGGAACGGATGCGAGGCGGCCGCGGTGTCAGCGGGGTCGGAGGGACACCGCGGCCGCCTACCCGCGCGTCGGGCGCGCGGGAGCCTCTTGTGCGCCTTGTGCGCCTTGTGCGCCGGGGGCGTCAGCCCTTGGTGCCGCCGGAGGTGAGACCGGTGACGAGGTTCTTCTGCACCAGGTAGAAGAACACGGAGACGGGTATCGCGATCAGCACCGCGGTGGCGGCCATGTAGTTCCACTCGGCGTCGTGCTCGCTGACGAAGGTCTGCAGGCCGACGGAGAAGGTGTACTTGGAGTCGTCCAGCATGAAGGTGGTCGCGAAGGCCACCTCGGCGACCGCGGTGATGAAGTTGTAGAACGCGGCGACGGCCAGGCCCGGCCGGGCCAGCGGCAGGATCAGCCGGAAGAAGGTGCCGAACGGGGTGAGCCCGTCCACCCGGCCGGCCTCGTCGATCTCGATCGGGATCGTGTCGAAGTAGCCCTTGAGCAGCCAGGCGCTGTACGGCACCGCGGTGGTGCAGTTGACGAGGATCAGCGCCCAGTAGGAGTTGATGAGGCCCAGGTCGCTGAAGATCTGGTACATCGGCACGATCAGGACGGCGATCGGGAACGCCTGGGTGAGCAGCAGGACCCACATCAGCTGCTTGTGGCCGGGGAAGCGCATCCGGGAGACGGCGTAGCCGGTGGTCGCGGCGAGCAGCACACCGACGACGGTGGTGCCGAGGGCCACGATCATCGTGGACTTGAACCAGCTGAAGAACTCCGTGTGCTGGAGCACGAAGCTGTAGTTGGCGAAGCTCATCTTCCCCGCGATGCCGCCCGGGTGCAGATAGTCGTTCTTGTCCGGGCCGAGCGAGAGGTAGACCAGCCAGGCCACCGGGGCCAGCGCGATGAGGCTCGCGACCATGAGGCCGGCGTGCAGCAGGACGGTGCCGAGGGGGCCGCGCTCGCCCGGTCGGCGCCCGCGCCCGGCGGGCCGCGCGGCGGGGGCCGGTGCGTCGGCCGGCTTCTCGAGGGTGGTGGTGCTCATGGCGGCGGCTCCTGCGGCGTCAGACGGCGAGCTGGTCATTGCGCTTCAGCCAGCGGAAGTAGAAGGAGGTGAAGACGGTGACGATCGACAGCAGCAGTACGCCGTAGGCGGCGGACTGCGCGAAGTCGCGCGGCTGCTGTCCGAAGCCCAGGTAGTAGGCCCAGGTGACGAGGATCTGGGCGTCCGGGGCGCTGGTCGGGCCGAACAGCAGGAAGATGATGGCGAACTGGTTGAAGGTCCAGATGACGCCGAGCAGGACGACGGTGGAGCTGACCGAGCGCAGTCCGGGCAGGGTGACGTGCCGGAAGCGCTGCCAGGAGGTGGCGCCGTCCATCTTCGCCGCCTCGTACAGGGTGGCGTCGATGGACTGGAGGCCGCCGAGCAGCGAGAGCATCATGAACGGCACACCGCACCAGGTGTTGACCATGATGGCGGCGAAGCGCTGCCAGAAGGTGTCCTCCAGCCACTGCGGCTGCGGCAGGTGCAGCGCGTGCAGGATCTGGTTGATCGCGCCGGAGTCGGCGAGCATGATCCGCCAGGAGAAGACGGTGACGAAGGTGGGCACGGCCCACGGCAGGACGAGCAGCACCCGGTAGACGGTGCGGCCGCGCAGCTTCTGGTTCAGCATCAGCGCGAGGCCGAGGCCGAAGGTGTAGTGCAGGGTGACGCAGGCGACCGTCCATACGATCGTCCAGATCACATGGGACCAGAAGCGGTCGTAGGACAGCGGGCCGAACAGGATGTTCCTGTAGTTGTCCAGACCGACGAACTTGTAGGTCGCGGCGATGTGGTTGACGCCGATGGTGCGCGCCGAGTTGAGGCTGTCGGCGTCCGTCAGCGTGATGTAGAAACCGCGCACGAGCGGGTAGCCGACGAGCACGGCGAGCACGATGACCACCGGGGCGATCATCGCGTAGGCGTACCAGTACTTCTGGAGACTGCTCCTCACGCGCTGCCCCAGCCCTGGCCGAGGCGCACGGTCACCGCGGCTCCTGCCGGTCGCGCGGTCGATGGCGACTGTCATGGTTCGACACCTTCAAATGGTTCAAGGATGGCCGGGCAGGGCGGTGGCCGCCGGCTGCCTCCTCGTGGGTGAGGCAGCCGGCGGCCGGCCGGTCTTACTTGCCGAAGTCGGGGACCAGCTTGCCGATGGCGGAACCGGCGTTGCTCAGGCCCTGGTCCAGCGACTCCTTGCCGCTGGCGATCTTCGGCAGCTCGGTGTCGAGCGGCGCCCACAGCGAGCCGTACTCGGGCAGGGCGGGGCGGGGCTGGGCGGCGGACAGCACGCGCTGGAAGCCGGCGGTGCCCGGGTCGGCCGTCACCTTGGCGGTGTAGGCGTCCGTACGCGTCGGCAGGGTGGCGTTCCCCAGCGCGATGGTCTCCTGGGAGGAGGCCGACGTCATGAAGTTGACGAACTTCAGGGCCGCCGCCTGGTGCGCCTTGTCGGAGCCGGCGTAGACGGAGAGGTTGTGACCGCCGGTCGGGGCCTCCGCCTTGCCGGTGGAGCCGGCCGGGACGACCGCGACGCCCAGGTTGGCCTTGTCCTTGAAGGCGCTGCCCTTGTAGATGTTCGTGTTCTCCCAGGGGCCCTGGATGATGGCGGCGACCTTGCCGTTGGAGAACGCGTCCATGATGTGGGCGTACGCGTCCGCGGTGATGTCGGCCTTGTGCAGACCCTTGCCGGAGAACAGGCTCAGCCAGGTGGCGTACGCCTTCTTGGCGGCCGGCGTGTCGATGGTGACCTTCTTGGCGGCGGTGTCGACGGTGTCGGTGCCCTCGCCGTACAGGAACGGCTGGCCGTAGTAGCCCGCGGTGGAGCCCCAGTAGCCGTCCTGGCCGGTCTTGTCCTTGATCTTGGCGGCGTCGCTCTTCAGCTCGTCCCAGGTCTTGGGCGGCGTGGTGATCCCGGCCTTCTTGAACAGGTCCTTGTTGTAGACCAGGGCCAGGGTGTCGGTGACCAGCGGCACGCCGTAGGTCTTGCCCTGGTACTGCGCCTGCTTGATCAGGTTCGGCTCGAACTTGGCCCGGTCGGCGAGGGCCTCGGTGCCGTCCAGCGGCAGGAAGTAGCCCTTCTTGGCGAAGGCGGGGGTCCAGCCGACCTCGGAGCGCATCACGTCCGGGGCACCGGAGGCACCCGCGGCGGTGTCGAACTTGTTCTGCGCCTGGTCGAACGGGACGTTGACGTACTTGACCTTGATGTTCTTGTTCGCGGCTTCGAACTTCTGAACAAGGGCCTTGTAGGTCGGTGCCTCATTCGTGGCGTTGGAGGTGTCCCACCAGGTGATGGTCACCGGCCCGTCCGACTTGCCGTCGCCGCTCCCGCCGCCGCAGGCCGTCGCCGCGAGGGCGAGGGACGCCACCAGCGCGGAGGCCGCTATGCCACGCCGCATGAGTTCTCCTTGAGGGTTGAGCCCGAGTGATGCCGACTGCGCCGTTGCGTCCGGCGGGCGTCAGGGAACGTAACAGCGATGTAAGCGTTGCGAAAGACCTTGCAGAAAAAAAATGCAAGGGAACCCGGTGGTTACCCCGTCGTTACCGCTCAGCGGCCCGCAGGAAGTTGTGCAAGACTCTGCAAGCTCTTGCCACGACGAACGCAGAGGGAGCGCGATGAGGCAGCAACCCGCAGGGGGTCGTACGACCGCGCGCACCCGGCGCCCGGGCGGTGTGCAAGGCGAGAGACGACCGGTACAGTCCAGTGGCGTGACCACACGGCTTGCCGACATCGCAGCGCAGGCGGGGGTGAGCGAAGCGACCGTCAGCCGGGTCCTCAACGGGAAACCGGGCGTCGCCGCCACCACCCGCCAGTCCGTGCTCGCCGCACTCGACGTGCTCGGCTACGAACGGCCGGTGCGGCTGCGGCAGCGCAGCGAGGGCCTGGTCGGGCTCATCACGCCGGAGCTGGAGAACCCGATATTCCCCGCTCTGGCGCAGGTCATCGGCCAGGCGCTGACCCGCCAGGGCTACACCCCGGTGCTCGCCACCCAGACCCCGGGCGGCTCCACCGAGGACGAGCTGACCGAGCTGCTGGTGGACCGCGGGGTCGCGGGCATCATCTACGTCTCCGGACTGCACGCCGACACCACCGCCGACATGCAGCGCTATGAGCGGCTGCGGGCGCGGGGCGTGCCGTTCGTGCTGGTGGACGGGTTCTCGCCGCGGGTGCAGGCGCCGTTCATCTCCCCCGACGACCGGGCCGCGATGACGCTCGCGGTGACCCATCTCGTCTCGCTCGGCCACACCCGGATCGGGCTCGCGCTCGGCCCGAAGCGGTTCGTGCCCGTGCAGCGCAAGATCGAGGGCTTCCTGCGGGCGATGCAGGACCAGTTGGGACTCGGCGCCGAGACGGTGGAGACCGAGCTGGTGCAGCACTCGCTGTACACCCTGGAGGGCGGTCAGGCGGCCGCGACGGCGCTGATCGACCGGGACTGCACCGCGGTGGTGTGCGCCAGCGACATGATGGCCCTCGGCGCCATACGGGCCGCCCGGCAGCGGGGCCTGGAGGTGCCGCGGGACGTGTCCGTGGTCGGTTTCGACGACTCCCCGCTGATCGCCTTCACCGACCCGCCGCTCACCACGGTCCGCAAGCCGGTCCCGGCGATGGGGCAGGCGGCGGTGCGCACGCTGCTGGAGGAGATCGGCGGTACGCCCGCGCCGCACAGCGAGTTCGTCTTCATGCCGGAGCTGGTGGTGCGCGGGTCCACGGCCTCGGCGCCGCACCTCCTGCGCGCGCCGTAGAAGCCGCAGAACATGCGGGGCGGCCCCGGTTCCGGGATGATCGGGCGCTGAGGCCGTTTTCTGGCAGACTTGATGCCTATGAGTGACTCGACCGTGACGCAGTGGGAAGGTCGCGAGGAGGCGGCCGGTCCCCGGACCGACACGGGCAGGGCCGGCAGCGGCGTGCGAGGTCTGCTGGGCCGGCTGCGACGGCCGCGCAGACCCCGGCTCCGGTTCGAGATCCTTCTGATCGCGGTGAGTTACTGGCTGTACTCGCTGATCCGCAACGCGGTGCCCGAGCAGAAGAGCGAGGCGCTGCGCAACGCGGACCGGATCTGGCGCGCGGAGCAGGCGCTGGGCATCGATGTCGAACGGTCCGTCAACCACGCGGTGAACGCGGTGACTTGGCTGATCATCGGCATGAACTACTACTACGCCACACTGCACTTCATCATGACGCTGGGCGTCCTGGTGTGGCTGTACCGGTGGCATCCGGGCCGGTACGCGGCCGCGCGCCTCGCGCTCTTCGCCACCACGGGGGGCGCGTTGGCCGGTTACTACCTGTTCCCGCTCGCCCCGCCCCGCCTGATGCGGGGCGGGGGGTTCGTGGACACGGTGATGGTGCACCACACCTGGGGCTCGATGGCCTCCGGGGACCTCAAGCACATGTCCAACCAGTACGCGGCGATGCCCTCCATGCACATCGGCTGGTCGCTGTGGTGCGGGCTGACGATCTTCGCGCTGGCGTCGGTGCCGTGGGTGCGGGTGCTGGGGCTGCTGTACCCGGTGGCGACACTGGTGGTCATCGTCTCCACGGCCAACCATTTCTGGCTGGACGCGGTGGGCGGCGTGGTCTGCCTCTCGTTCGGGTTCGCGGTGGCGCGGCTCTGGTACGGGGCGGGGCCGTACGGATTGCCGCGCGGAGTACGCGAGGGCGCGGGCCGCCGGCCCGGTTACGCCTCGTCGTCGTAGAAGAGCTCCTCCATGACGGTGCGGGCCTTGCGGGTCGTACGGCCGTAAGCGTCCAGCATGTCGCCGACGTGGCCCTCGCCGTAGCCCAGGTAGCGGCCCACCGCGGCCAGCTCGCGGGGCTGGGTCGGGAAGGTGTCGCCCGCCCGGCCGCGCACCAGCATCACCGCGTTGCGGACCCGGGTGGCCAGCACCCACGCCTCGTCCAGGGTCGCCGTCTCCTCCTCGCCCAGCAGGCCCGCCTCCCGCGCGGCCGCCAGCGCGGCCCGGGTGCGGGTCGTACGCAGCCCGGGGATCTCGTGGGCGTGCCGCAGCTGGAGCAGCTGGACCGTCCACTCCACGTCCGAGAGGCCGCCGGGGCCCAGCTTGGTGTGCAGCCGGGGGTCGGCGCCGCGGGGCAGCCGCTCCGACTCCATGCGGGCCTTCAGCCGGCGGATCTCGCGCACGGAGTCCTCGCTCAGGCCGCGCGCCGGGTAGCGCAGCGGGTCGATCAGCTCCACGAAGCGGCGGCCCAGGTCGGCGTCGCCCGCGAACGGCTCCGCGCGCAGCAGCGCCTGCGACTCCCACACCAGTGACCAGCGGCGGTAGTACGCCGCGTACGACTTCAGCGTGCGCACCAGCGGGCCCGACTTGCCCTCCGGGCGCAGGTCGGCGTCGATCAGCAGCGGCGGGTCGGCGCTGGGCAGCTGGAGCAGTCGGCGCATCTCGCCGACGACCTTGTTCGCGGCGGCGGTGGCCTCCTGTTCGTCCACGCCGTCCTGCGGTTCGTGCACGAACAGGACGTCCGCGTCGGAGCCGTAGCCCAGTTCATGGCCGCCGAAGCGGCCCATGCCGATGATCGCGAACCGGGTGGGCAGCGTGTCGCCCCAGCCGGCCCGCACCACGGCGCGCAGCGTGCCCGCGAGGGTGGCGGCGGTGAGGTCGGAGACGGCGCCGCCGACGAGGTCGACCAGGGCGCCCTGGTCGGCCTGCACGGGGGTGGTCTCGGTGCCGTAGGAGGCGACGATGTCGGCGGCGGCGGTGCGGAAGAGTTCGCGGCGGCGGACGCCACGGGCGGCGGTGACGCCCTGCTCGGCGTTCTCCGCCCGGCCGACGGCGGCCAGGATCTCCTGTTCGAGGGCGGTGCGGCCGCGGGGGGTCAGGCCGCTCGCCGCGCCGTCGCCGTCACCGAGGAGGGCGACGGCCTCGGGGGCGCGCATCAGCAGGTCGGGCGCCAGGCGGCCCGCCGACAGGACGCGGGCCAGGTTCTCGGCGGCGGCGCCCTCGTCGCGGAGCAGGCGCAGGTACCAGGGGGTCTTGCCGAGGGCGTCGGAGACCTTGCGGAAGTTCAGCAGGCCGGCGTCCGGGTCGGCGGAGTCCGCGAACCAGCCCAGCAGGACGGGGAGCAGAGTGCGCTGGATCGCGGCCTTGCGGGTGACGCCCGAGGCCAGGGCCTCCAGGTGGCGCAGGGCGGCGGCGGGGTCGGCGTAGCCGAGGGCGACCAGGCGTTCCCGGGCGGCCTCGGGCCTGAGGCGGGCCTCGCCGGGGGCGAGCTGGGCGACGGCGTCCAGGAGCGGGCGGTAGAACAGCTTCTCGTGCAGCCGTCGTACGACGCCGGCGTGCCGTTTCCACTCGCGGTTCAGCTCGGTGACGGGGTTGGCGCGCAGGCCGAGGGAGCGGCCGAGGCGGCGCAGGTCCTCCTCGGCGGTGGGGACGAGGTGGGTGCGGCGCAGCCGGTAGAGCTGGATGCGGTGCTCCATCGTGCGCAGGAAGCGGTACGCCTCGTCCAGGCGGGCGGCGTCCTCGCGGCCCACGTAGCCGCCGGCGGCGAGGGCCTCCAGGGCGTCCAGAGTGGTGCCGCTGCGCAGGGTGGGGTCGGTGCGGCCGTGGACCAACTGGAGGAGCTGTACGGCGAATTCGACGTCCCGCAGGCCGCCGGGGCCGAGCTTCAGTTCACGGTCGACCTCGGTCGGGGGGATGTTGTCGACGACGCGGCGGCGCATCTTCTGCACGTCCGCGACGAAGTTGTCGCGGTCGGCGGCCTGCCAGACCAGGGGGTGCAGCGCGGCCAGGTACTCCTGGCCGAGGTTCTCGTCGCCGGCGACCGGGCGGGCCTTGAGGAGGGCCTGGAACTCCCAGGTCTTCGCCCAGCGTTGGTAGTAGGCGACGTGGGAGGAGAGGGTGCGGACGAGGGGGCCGTTGCGGCCCTCGGGGCGGAGGTTGGCGTCGACCGGCCAGATGGAGCCCTCGACGGTGGTCTCGGAGCAGATCCGCATCAGGTGCGAGGCGAGGCTGGTGGCCGCGCGGACGGCCTTGGTCTCGTCGGTGCCGTCGGTGGCCTCCGCCACGAAGATGACGTCCACGTCGGAGACGTAGTTCAGTTCGTGGCCGCCGCACTTGCCCATGCCGATCACCGAGAGGCGGCAGGCGGCGGCGTCCTCGGGGGCGGCGGCCTGGGCCATGGCCAGGGCGGCGCGGAGGGTGGCGGTGGCGAGGTCGGCGAGTTCGGCGGCGGTCTCGGCGACGTCGGTGGTGCCGCAGACGTCGCGGGCGGCGATGGACAGGAGGCAGCGGCGGTAGGCGACGCGGAGGGCGACGGGGTCGGTGGCGCCGTCCAGGCCGCGTTCGAACTCGGTGACGCCGGGGTGGAGGTCCTGCGGCTCGTACGTGACCAGGGCCTGCCAGTCGGTGGGGTGGCGGGCGAGGTGGTCGGCGAGGGCGGTGGAGGCGCCGAGGACGCCCAGGAGGCGGTCGCGCAGGGGTTTGGCCGCGATGAGGGTGTCGAGGAGTTCGCGGTGAAAGTCGGGGGCGGGCTGGGCTTCCAGGAGGCGGACGAGGCCGTGCAGGGCGAGGTCGGGGTCGGCGGTGGCGCCCAGGGCTTCGAGGAGGAAGGGGTCGTCGCGGACGTGGGCGAGTTCGGGGGTGTCGAGGAGGCGTTCGGCGGCGGTGGCGTCGGTGAAGCCGTGTCGGAGCAGGCGCGTGAAGGTGCTGCTTCTGCGGCCCGGCGTCATCTGTGGGGCTCCCCTCGGGGTCGGCTCTGGTCCTGGGGGGAGCGTAGTCGCCTGCGGCGGGCTGTGCCGGGTCGGGTGCCTGGGCCGGCTCGGCGTCGTGGTGGGGGTGCCTGTGGCGGCCGCTTCAACGCCGTCGCCGGGTGCCTGCGGCGGCCCCCTCAGCGCCGTCGTGGCCGCCTGCCTACGGCGGCCTCGCCGTCGCCGGGTGCCTGTGGCGGCCTCTTGATCGCCGTCGTGGTGCGGGTGCCTGCGGCAGCCGCTTCAACGCCGTCGCCGGGTGCCTGCGGCGGCCCCCACAGCGCCGTCGTGGCCGCCTGCCTGCGGCGGTCACTTGATCGCCGTCGTGGTGGGGATGCCTGCGGCGACCGCTTCAACGCCGTCGCCGGGTGCCTGCGGCGGCCACTTGATCGCCGTCGTGGCTTGGGTCGCGCCTCGGGGAGGCGGTGAGTCGGTGCCCCGGCGGGTGGTGTCCGTCCTCGGGTCGGCGGAGAGTCGGTCGAGTGGTTCGACGAGTCGGAGCCGACCGCTGCGGGCGGACACCACCCGCCGTGTCACCTTCCCGCCGTGCGCGGGTGCGGCGGCGTCGTGGCGTGGAGGGCCGTCCGCATCGTCTCCGCCGCCTTCGCGGCGGCGTCGCCGCAACAGTTGTTGAAGAGGAGGTGGAGTTCGTCGGTGCGGGTGGCCAGGTGGTGGATCCGGGGGAGCCACTCCGACAGTTCCTGGGAGGTGTAGGTGTGGCGGAAGCGGTCCTCCTTGCTGCCCGTTCCCCAGTGGGGGCTGCGGCCGTGGAAGCGGACCAGGGAGAGGCGGGGGGTGGTGACGAGGGGGGTCGGGGGGAGGGTGGGGGCGTCCACGGATACGGCGGTGGCGTCGAGGTCGGTGAGGAAGGGGAGGGTGCGGGCGCTCTGCCACCAGGCGGGGTTGCGGAACTCCACGGCGAAGGGCCAGCCGCGGGCGCGTTCGCGGGCCGTGCGGATGAAGGTCTCGGCGTCGGGGCCGGGGGTGAGGGACGGGGGGTACTGGAAGAGGAGGGTGCCGAGGCGGTCCGCGCGGCGGAGGGGGGCCAGGGCGTCGGCGTAGCGGGTCCACAGTTCGGTCAGGAGGGCGTCGTCGCGGGGGTGCGTGCGCAGGTCCTCGGGGAGGGCGGAGGGGCGGGTGGGGTGGCCGGTGAGGAGGGCGGGGGCCTTGACGTCGAAGCGGAAGCCGTCGGGGGTGCGCTCCGCCCAGTTGGCGGTGGTGCGGGCGGTGGGCAGGGCGTAGTACGGGGAGTCCGCCTCGACCAGGGGGAAGCGGGTGGCGTAGTGGCGCAGGCGGCCCTCGGTGTCGCGGTGGCCGGGCGGGTACCAGCCGCTGGTGAGGAGGGCGCGGTCGGTCCAGCCGCAGGTGCCGATGAGGATGTTCGCCATGGGAGCCGGAGTACCCCGTGGCGCGGCGGGTACGGCTTGTTGACTCAGGTGCGCTGGGTCGGGAACTCCCCCAGGCCCCGCAGGAGTTCGAAGAGTTCCGTGGAGGAGCCGGCCACCGCGGTGCCGCCCGCGTCCGTGATCTCCTCGCGCAGGGTGAGGGCGCGGGGGGTGGCGTAGACGAAGACCGGGATCGGGTCGTCCTGGGCGCGCAGTTCGCGGATCAGGTCGAGGCCGGCGGTGCGGTTGGTGCGGGTGCGTTCCCTGCGGCTCAGGTCCGAGATGACGGCGTCGAAGGGCTGGTGGGGGCGGGCGAGGAGGCGCAGGGCCTCGTCCGTCGACTTCGCGAGGGCGACATCGACGCCCAGGGCGCGGAGTTGGGCCACCTCGGTGGCGTTGTTCTCCGGGCGGTCGTCCACCCAGAGCACGGAGTCCAGGGTGCGCGAGGCCGCCGGTGCGCGCACGGAGGCCAGCCGGCCCTGGAGGTCGGCCGTGGTGCGGATCAGGCTCTCCGAGACCTCCTGCACCGACAGCTCGGCCTCGCCCACCTTGATCGTGAAACCCCGGGACCGGACCATCTCCTTGATCAGGGGAAACAGCCGCCAGAGCGCGACCCCGGTCATCAGCGGCCAGGCCAGGCCGGTGAGGGCCTTGATCAGTTCCGTCGCGTCCTTCACCAGGCTCCCCCGAGGTCGAATGGGCGTGCGCCCGATTCTGACAGGGGGGAGGGAGTGGGGCCGGGCGGGTCGTGTCCGTCGGCCCCGGGTGATCGCCGCTGTGCAGAGCCCGTCCGCCGTCTACAGCACCGGCAGGTTCTTGCGGAGTTCGAAGGCCGTGACCTCCGAGCGGTACTCCTCCCATTCCTGGCGCTTGTTGCGGAGGAAGAAGTCGAAGACGTGTTCGCCCAGGGTCTCGGCGACCAGGTCGCTGCGCTCCATCAGGGTCAGGGCCTCGCCGAGGTTCTGCGGGAGGGGTTCGATGCCCATCGCGCGGCGTTCGGCGTCCGAGAGGGCCCAGACGTCGTCCTCGGCGCCCGGCGGCAGCTCGTAGCCCTCCTCGATGCCCTTCAGGCCCGCGGCGAGGAGGACGGCGTAGGCCAGGTAGGGGTTGGCGCCGGAGTCCAGGGAGCGGACCTCGACGCGGGCCGAGCCGGTCTTGCCGGGCTTGTACATCGGGACGCGGACCAGGGCGCTGCGGTTGTTGTGGCCCCAGCAGATGTAGGAGGGGGCCTCGCCGCCCGCGCCCGCCGTGCGCTCGGAGCCGCCCCAGATGCGCTTGTAGGAGTTGACCCACTGGTTGGTGACGGCGGCGGCCTCCGCGGCGTGCTTGAGCAGGCCCGCGATGAAGGAGCGGCCCACCTTGGAGAGCTGGTACTCCGCGCCGGACTCGTAGAACGCGTTGCGGTCGCCCTCGAAGAGGGAGAGGTGGGTGTGCATACCGCTGCCCGGGTGCTCGGAGAAGGGCTTCGGCATGAACGTGGCCTGGACGCCCTGTTCCAGCGCGACCTGCTTCATGACCAGGCGGAAGGTCATGATGTTGTCGGCCGTCGAGAGGGCGTCGGCGTAGCGCAGGTCGATCTCCTGCTGGCCCGGGGCGCCCTCGTGGTGGGAGAACTCCACCGAGATGCCCATCGACTCCAGCATCGTGATCGCCTGGCGGCGGAAGTCCATGCCCACGCTGGTCGGCGTGTGGTCGAAGTAGCCCGAGTTGTCGGCCGGCGTCGGGCGGCTGCCGTCCAGCGGGCGGTCCTTCAGCAGGAAGAACTCGATCTCCGGGTGGGTGTAGAAGGTGAAGCCCAGGTCGGAGGTGCGGGCCAGCGCGCGCTTGAGGACGTAGCGCGGGTCGGCGAAGGACGGGGAGCCGTCCGGCATCAGGATGTCGCAGAACATCCGGGCCGTGCCCGGGGTCTCCGCGCGCCACGGCAGCATCTGGAAGGTGGACGGATCCGGCTTGGCGATCATGTCGGACTCGTAGACCCGGGCGAAGCCCTCGATCGCGGAGCCGTCGAAGCCGATGCCCTCGTCGAAGGCCTGCTCCAGCTCGGCGGGGGCCACGGCGACGGACTTGAGGAAGCCCAGGACGTCCGTGAACCACAGGCGTACGAACCGGATGTCGCGCTCCTCCAGGGTGCGGAGCACGAACTCCTGCTGCTTGTCCATCTTCCGATTCCCCATCCTTGCTGGTCAGGAGCATCCCACCACAACACCGTTTCATCCGTGTTGCGGACCTTGATCGCCCCGACGTCCACCTTCTGAACGCCTCTCCTACGGCAGGTGTACTGCCCTGCCGCCCATCTTGCCTGTCGGCGGCGGCATCCGTAACGGCCGGGCGGGGTGGGGGCGTGAGGCAGGACACCTCCTTTAAATTTGCATCTCTGATGCATATTTAAATAGCGTTCGAGCAGCCGAGATCGCAAGGAGCCCGCGATGCTGTCCGAGAAGTCCGCTGCCACCGTCCGCGCCACCCTCCCCGCCGTGGGTGCCGCCATCGAGCAGATCACCGAGCGCTTCTACGCCCGGCTCTTCGACGCCCACCCCGAACTGCTGCGGGACCTGTTCAACCGCGGCAACCAGGCCTCCGGCGCCCAGAAGTCGGCCCTCGCGGGCTCCATCGCCGCGTTCGCCGGGCACCTGGTCGAGCACCCGGACCAGCGGCCGGACGCGATGCTGAGCCGCATCGCGCACAAGCACGCCTCGCTGGGCGTCGTACCGGAGCAGTACCCGGTCGTGCACGAACACCTCTTCGCGGCCATCGCGGAGATCCTCGGCGAGGCCGTCACCCCCGAGGTCGCCGCCGCCTGGAGCGAGGTCTACTGGCTGATGGCCAACGCCCTCGTCGCCGTCGAGAAGCGGCTGTACGAGGAGAGCGGCGGCCGGGAGTTCCGGGAGTGGGAGGTGGTGGGGAGGCAAGAGGAGACCGCCGATGTCGTGTCCTTCCGGGTGCGGCCCCTCGACGGTTCCCCCGTGCGTGGCTTTTGCGCCGGGCAGTACGTCTCCGTGGGCGTGAAGCTGGCCGACGGGGCGCGGCAGATACGGCAGTACAGCCTGTCGGGGGCGCCGGGCGAGGACGTACGGCGGTTCAGCGTCAAGCGGGTGCACGGGGGCGCGACGCCGGAGGGGGAGGTGTCCAACCGGCTGCACGCGCACGTACGGGTGGGTGACGTCCTCCAGTTGTCGGAGCCGTACGGCGACCTGGTGCTCGACGGCGCCGCCGGGCGGCCCCTGCTGCTCGCCTCCGCGGGCATCGGCGTGACCCCGATGGTCGCCATGCTGGCCTCGCTCGCGGCCGACGGGTACGACGGGCCGGTCACCGTCGTGCACGGCGACCGCTCCCCCGCGGACCACGCCCTGCGCGCCGAGCACCGGGCGTACGCGGACAAGCTCGCGGACTCGGCCGTCGGCTTCTTCTACGAGCGGGACGCCGGGCCCGGGGACCGTACCGGCCTGGTCGACCTGTCCGGGACCGGCATCGCGCCCGGCACCCGCGCCTACCTCTGCGGGCCGCTGCCGTTCATGCGCGCCGTGCGCGGTCGGCTGATCGAGAAGGGTGTGGCGCCGGCCGACATCCACTACGAGGTCTTCGGACCCGATCTGTGGCTCGCCGCCTGAGGTCCGGGACGGCGAGAAGGGGTCTCCGGGGCGGACGGCCGGGCCGGTTCAGGAGGGGCGCAGCGAGATGCCCAGCAGTACCGGTCCGGTCGGGTCCCTGACGATCTGGTCCAAGGTGATCGGGTCCAGCGAGGCGTAGAACGCCTCCTGGGCCCGGCGCAGGGCGCCGCGCAGCCGGCAGTCCGCGCGCAGCGGGCAGGGGGTGGCGCCCTCGCACTCCACCACCTCGTCGTCGCCCTCGAAGGTGCGCACGAGCGCGCCGACGGAGGCCGTACGGCCGCGTTCGGTCAGCGCCAGGCCGCCGCCTCGGCCGCGGCGGGCGTCGACCAGGCCGAGGTGCTGGAGTTCGGCGACGACCTTCGCGGCATGCGTGTAGGGCACGCCCATGCCCTCGGCGACCGTGCGGGTCGCGGGCGTGTCGTCGGTGGCCACGGCGAGGCGCATCAGGATGCGCAGGGCGAGGTCGGTGGAGCGCAGCAGCCTCATGGCGCGAGCGTAAATAATACGCATCCCAGGTGCAAATTCAGCCCTTTTGCCCTGCTCGCTCTACGGCAGCCCGCCACTCCCCCACTACGATCAGCGGGCTCCACCCCCTGCCCGCTCTCTCGCCCCAGAAGGACATCGCCTCATGGGTTCCGCCAACAACAGCAGCAGCGCGGCGCGCAAGGCGCGCATCGAGGAGATGCGGCGCGCCGAGCGTTCGCGCGAGCGCCGCAAGCGGACGCTCGTCATCGCCGCGTCCGTGGTCGTCGTGGCCGGGCTCGTCGTGGGCGGTGTCGTCCTCGTGGACTCGCGGTCCGGCACGAAGGACACGGCCGCGAGCAGCGACAACGGCAAGGACACCGGCGATGTGAACAGCAAGAGCTCCGGGGACTCCGGGCACTTCACCACCGGGAAGGACGGCGTGCGCACCTGGAAGGGCACGCTGCCGCGGACCCATGTGACGACCCCGGTGTCGTATCCGATGCATCCGCCGGTGGGCGGCAACCACAACCCGGTGTGGGCGGACTGCAACGGTGACGTCTACACGCAGCAGTTGCACGACGAGAACGCGGTGCACTCGCTGGAGCACGGCGCGGTGTGGGTGACGTACACCCCCAAGGCGGCGAAGGCCGACATCGAGGCGCTCGCGGCGAAGGTGAAGAAGACGCCGTACTCGCTGATGAGCCCGTACGAGAACCAGGCGTCGCCGCTGATCCTGTCGGCGTGGGGTCACCAGGTGGCCGTGAAGAGCGCGAGCGATCCCGAAGTGGACAAGTTCTTCGCGGACTTCGTGCAGGGGCCGCAGACACCGGAGCCGGGTGCCTCGTGCACCGGCGGGGTGATGAAGTGAGCCGGCGCGCCATCGGCTGGGCGGCGGGGGCCGCGGCGGCGGTGCTCGTCGCGGCCGGTGCCGTCACGTACGCGGTCGCCGACCCGGGTTCCGTCTCCGGCTCCGGTTCCGGTGACGGGAAGGCGGCGCAGAGGACGCCGGCCGCGGACTCGGCGGACGCGGGCTTCGCGCGGGACATGGCCGTGCATCACCAGCAGGCCGTCGAGATGTCGTACATCGTCCGCGACCACACGAAGAACGAGGACGTACGGCGGCTCGCCTACGACATCGCGCAGACGCAGGCCAACCAGCGCGGGATGCTGCTGGGTTGGCTCGATCTGTGGGGGCTGCCGAAGGTGTCGGCGGACCCGCCGATGACCTGGATGGGCATGGGCGGCATGGTCACGGCCGAGGACGGCTCGCTGATGCCCGGTATGGCCACCAACACGCAGATGAGGAAGCTCGCGGCCCTGAACGGGAAGCAGGCCGAGATCTTCTACCTCCAGCTGATGACGAACCATCACAAGGGCGGCATCCACATGGCCGAGGGCTGCGTGGCCAAGTGCACGGTGGGCGTGGAGAAACGGCTGGCCCAGGGCATGGTGGACGCGCAGCAGTCGGAGCTCCAGGTGATGGCCCAGATGCTCAAGGAGCGCGGAGCCGAACCGCTCCCCTGACCAGGGAACAAGTCACTCCGTAACACAGCTGTAAGGAAAAACCGCCCAAATGCCCCTAGGTGGCGGTTACTTGAGCTTCTCTTTCCGTCCCGTTTACCTGGCATGAGCAGTTCATCGGTCAGAGTTGCCCCCATCGTGTGATCCATTCGCCGGCTGTTCACCACCGCCGCCGGCCGGCGCGGAGCCGCGTGTACCTACCTACTACGTGCATGCGCAACGCATCGCAGGGGGTTCTATGAGATCCAATAGCGCCAAGACGCGCGCCGTGAGCATGGCAGCCGCGCTGCCCATGATCGCCGGTGCGCTGGCGCTGGGCATACCCGCGGCCCACGCCGCGGACAGCCCCGCCCGTAATGCTCTGAAGGGCACCAAGCCGCTGTGGGCCACGGCCAAGGCGGACAAGGGCGCCACCAGCAACGGTGCCCAGGTCAAGGCCCGGGTCTACCTGGCCGGCCGGGACGCGGCGGGCCTCGCGGCCTACGCCAAGGCGGTCGCCGACCCCAGCTCGCCGTCCTACGGCAAGTACCTGTCGGCCAAGCAGGCCCAGACCCGCTTCGGCGCCACCAAGGCGCAGGTCGCGGCCGTCAGGTCCTGGCTGACGTCGGCCGGTCTGAAGGTCACCGAGGTCACGCAGCACTACGTCGCCGTCTCCGGTGACGTCGCCTCCGCCGAGAAGGCGTTCGGCACCCAGCTGCACAACTACGCCAAGGGTTCGAAGACCTACCGCGCCCCGGCGCAGGCGGCCTCCGTCCCGGCGGGCCTCAAGGGCACCGTGCTGACCGTCACCGGTCTGGACAGCGCCCCGCACAAGGCCGACCACGACGACACGCTGCCGCCCCCGGACGCGGTGTTCAAGAACGCCGGTCCGTTCTCGTCGTACTACGGCTCGAAGACCGCGAGCACGCTGCCGGACGCGTACGGCACCAAGCTGCCCTACGCCGTCAAGGGTTACACCGGCAAGCAGCTGCGCTCGGTCTACGGCGCCGGCAAGTACACCGGCAAGGGTGTCCGCGTCGCCATCACCGACGCCTACGCCTCGCCGACCATCGCCTTCGACGCCGGCACGTACGCGGCGAAGAACGGCGACAAGGCGTGGAAGACCGGTCAGCTGCACCAGTCGCTGCCGGCCAACTTCACCCGGACCGACGAGTGCAAGGCGTCGGGCTGGTACGGCGAGGAGACCCTCGACGTCGAGGCCGTGCACGCGGTCGCGCCGGACGCCGACGTCACCTACGTCGGTGCGGCGTCCTGCTACGACGACAACCTGCTCGACTCGCTGAGCAAGGTGGTCGACAACCACCTGGCCGACATCGTCTCCAACTCGTGGGGCGACGTCGAGGCCAACCAGACGCCGGACCTCGCGGCCGCCTACGACCAGGTCTTCCAGCTGGGCGCGGTGCAGGGCATCGGCTTCTACTTCTCCTCCGGTGACGACGGCGACCAGGTCGCCAACACCGGCACCAAGCAGGTCGACACCCCGGCCAACTCCGCCTGGGTGACCGCCGTCGGCGGCACCTCCCTCGCGGTCGGCAAGGGTGACAAGTACCTGTGGGAGACCGGCTGGGGCACCACGAAGTCCAGCCTGTCGGCCGACGGCAAGAGCTGGACCAACTTCCCCGGCGCCTTCACCTCGGGCGCGGGCGGCGGCACCAGCAGCACGGTCGCCGAGCCGTACTACCAGAAGGGCGTCGTCCCGGACTCGCTCGCCAAGGCGAACAACGCCTCCGGCAACCGCGTCGTCCCGGACATCGCGGCCATCGCCGACCCGAACACCGGCTTCCTGGTGGGCCAGACCCAGACCTTCCCCGACGGGTCGCAGCAGTACAGCGAGTACCGCATCGGCGGCACCTCGCTGGCCGCGCCGACCATCGCGGCGGTCCAGGCCCTCGCCCAGCAGGCGGCCGGCGGCAAGGCGATCGGTTTCGCCAACCCGTCGATCTACGCGAAGTTCGGCAAGAAGGGCGTCTTCCACGACGTCACGGACAACCCCACGGGCCATGGCCTGGGTGTCGTCCGCGTCGACTACGCCAACGGCCTCGACGCCACCGGCGGCCTGCTCTACTCCGTCCGCACCCTGGGCAAGGACAGCTCCCTGTCCGCGACCAAGGGCTACGACGACGTGACGGGCGTGGGCTCTCCGGCGGACGGCTACGTCGCGTCGTACGCCAAGAACAACAGCAAGAAGCACTGAACGGCTCCGCTGAGCTGAACTGAGCTTCTTCGGGAGGGGACGTGGGGCCGTCATCGGCCGCACGTCCCCTTCGCCTTGCGGGAAGAGCCGGGGTCAGTTCCCGCGCCGCCGGTCGAGCAGGCAAAAGACGAGGAGGGACGCGGCGAGCAGGAGGATGCCGGTGAGGAGGAAGGGCCAGGGGGCGAATTCGTCCGTGCAGGTGGTTTCCGTCGCCGTCGACCGGCATACGGCTCCCGGGCCGCCCCGGTTGGCGTACGCGAGGTAGAAGAGCGGCAGGGCCGCGCCCGCGAGGGCGCCGACGGCGGTGGTCAGGTGTCGCTTGCGCAGCAGGAGGACGGCGGCCGGCAGCGCCGCCGCGAGCAGGAGCACGCCGACGGACAGCAGGGCGGCCAGCCCCAGCGCGGCAGCCGCGCCGACCGCGGCCCAGGCCAGGAACCAGCCCCAGGGTGCGCCGGGCTGTCCGACGGCTTCGGCGGTTCTGCTGCGCATGGTGCCTCCCGGTGCGGACGAGGCCGAGCCGGCCCCCGTGTCCAGCGGGCTCAGCACTTCGTGAAGTCTCCCAATTCGTCTGCCTGACAAGCGGGTTGGCGGGGCGTGACAGTGGTCACGGGACGTTCGGTTCGGCGGCTCGGCCGGGCTCGGGTGGCCTCGCGTCGCATCGCCTCGTGCGGCCTCGTGCGGCACCGACCCCCGGGCCCACGGCGCCGACCCGGCGGACGCCTTCCACCTGGTCCTGCCGAGCATCCCCGGCTTCGGCTTCTCCGGGCCCACCCGCGAGAAGGGCTGGGAGTACCGCCGGGTCGCGGCCGCGTTCGGCGAGCTGATGTCCCGCCTGGGGTACGGCCGTTACGGCGCCCAGGGCGGCGACTGGGGCGCGGCGGTCTCCCGCGAGCTGGGCCGCATCCGCCCGGACCGCGTCATCGGCGTCCACCTGAACCTGCTCCCCGGCGCGGGCGCCACGGCCGAGCCGACGCCCGAGGAACTCGCCGCGCTCACCCCGGCGGAGCGGGAGCGTACCCGGGCGTCCTGGGAGCGGATGCGGGCCTGGAGCCGGGAGCAACAGGGCTACGCGGACATCCAGTCGACCCGCCCGCACACCCTCGCCTACGGGCTCTCCGACTCACCCGTCGGCCAACTCGCCTGGATCGCCGAGAAGTTCAAGGAGTGGACGGACTCCGCCGACGGCCCGGAGGACGCCGTCGACCGCGACCACCTGCTGACGAACGTGATGCTGTACTGGCTGACCAACACCTCCGCCTCCGCCGCACGCCTCTACTACGAGCGCGCCCACGCCGCCTACCGGGGCCGGCCGCCGAAGCCGTCCTCGACGCCGACCGCGTTCGCCTCCTTCCCCCGGGAGAACTTCATCGCGCTGCGCCATGTCGCCGAGCGCACCGACCACATCGTCCGCTGGACGGAGTTCGACCGGGGCGGGCACTTCGCGGCGATGGAGCAGCCGGAGCTGCTCGTGGCGACATCCGGGCGTTCTTCCGGGGCCTGCGCGACGCGGGCGACGGAGTCTCGCCCTGAGGGTGGCTAGGGTCGTATCCCCCGACCCGGAAAGGCAGTTGCATGGCCGAGATCAAGACCGAGATCGAGATCGTGATCGCGCAGACGACCATCGACGACGAGGGGCGGGCGAAGGCCCTCGCCGGGGGCGCGGTGGAGAACCGTCTGGCGGCCTGCGCCCATATCGACCCGCCGTTCACCGCGGTGTACCGGTGGCAGGGGGCGATCGAGACGGCGCGGGAGTGGCGGATCTCGTACAAGACGACCGCGGACCGGTTGCCGGAGCTGGCGGCCTGGGTCGCCGAGCACCACGGCTACGAGGTCCCCGAGTGGATCACACTGCCGGTGACCGGGGGCTCCGAGGCGTATCTGAGGTGGGTGGCCGAGGAGACCTCCCCCCACACGGCGGGGTGACGCGGCACGTCTCAGGCCCCGGAGGTGTCCCGGCCCTGGATCAGCGCGGCGGTGGTGCGCGGTTCGGTGTGCACTCCGCTCAGCGGTCTGAGGAGCCCCGCTGGTCCTGGACCAGCGGGGCTCCTCGGTTCACCGGGTCAGGCAGGCATCGTCGCTTGTCTCGACCGCTTCACTCATCAGGCTCAGTGACTCATCCCTCAAGGCCGGACTGGATCTGATTCCAGTAAGCGTGCTGGTCACGCCACGCGGCGCTCTCGTAGATCGCGGTCTTCGCCTCGGCCAGAGACAGCCCGAGGACGCGAGAAGCAATGTAAATCGCCTCTGTGGGAGAAAAACCCCGATCCCGCAATTCCTGGAATACATCCTCGCGCCCCAGGCTGCGGACAGACATTTCTGAAGCCAGATTGTCCAGGATGGTTCGATTCATTTCTCTACTTCCCAAGGATTTCTGCGACCACCAGCGTCATAGAGCCACGGCGCTTGAAAATACTGCCGTCCTTCCGCGGTATATGACGTTCGTAATTGATCACGATCTTGTTGAACCCTTCGGACTTTGCCATCTCTGCCATGGGACGCTTCAATTCCATGACCTTGTCGATTCCGACTGGCGCCCGTTCGAGCCCACTGGTTCCCTGAGGGAAAACCGAAAGATCGTCGAGATGCAGAGTGTCTCCGGAGGCGCGGACCTCCGCCATCAGGTCGATCTTATGGCCTCCGGTCTCGAAGGTCTCACCCCAGATCTCCCCGTCGATGAACTTGGGGCAATTGCTGTTGTGGACCAAAACCGGCGTCCGGCCCGCCAGCACATAGTAGGTGTGCAGGTCGGCGACGGTGAGATTGTACGTCCGGGCCGTCTTCTCGAACGATCGGTTGTCCCGGACCGTGACGGTGGTGCCGTCGACTGTACGGAGGGTGGTTCCGGCGGTCAGCCGGTCGGCACGCACCCAGTTTCCGGCCGAGGGTGACCAGAACGGGTGCTCGTTCGTCGCAGTGAGGTGCTCGGTCTGGTGGCTGGTCTCGAGTGTGAGGTCGTTGAAGTGCTTGTCGTGTTCGGTGACGATGCGATCGGTCACCGTCCGCGATCCGGTGATTCCGGTGGCCGGATCGGTCGACACGACCTGGTCCCCGACCTCGACGGACTCGATGTTCTTGGTCGAGCCGCCGGCCATGAGCACCTTGGTGCCGGGCAGGAAGCATTTCAGGCACTTGGCTGCCACTTTCCCTGCCCGAGAGGCTTCAGCGATGGCTTCGACGCCCTCTTCAGCCTTCTTGAGCAGTTTCAGCTTACCGACCGGAAGAACACCGGCCACGGCCAGACCGCATCCCACCAGGGTGGGGTGTTCGACGCACTCGATGAGGTCCGTGATACCGAGGACCATCATGCCGCCGTCAAGCAGATGCTTTGCCAGATCAGGGGCCACCTCCGGATTTTCCAGAGGTTGTCCCGCCATCGCGCACGGAGGCACGCTGTCCCGGGACATGTAAGCGACACAGCGCTTCTTTTCCTTGGTCTTCTTCTCCTGCTCGCGCTGCTTCTTCCGCTCGTCCGCTGCTTTCCTGTTGGCCTCGGCCTGCTCCGAAAGACGCTTCTTCAGTACGTCCTTCCATGCCTGTGTCGCGGCGGTTTCAGCTTCCGCGGCACTCTTGCCGGCCGAGATGGCGGAGGCCCGAGCATCAAGCGATGCGTTGTTGGCCACGGTGGCCGAGTCACGGGCATAGTTCGCGGACCACGCCGCCTGGGCGGCAGACTCCTCGGCGCCGGCTGCGTCCTGCTCGGCCCGGTCCGCAGCACTGCGGGCGGTCTTCGCGGACTGGGCCGCCTTGTCCGCGCTCTGCTGGGCTTGATCAGCGGACTTCTTCGCGTCCTCGGCGTATTTGCCCGCCTGCTCCGCGTTCTCCTTCGCGTCGGCAGCCGCCTTATCCGCCTCGGTCTTGGCGTTCTTGGCTTGTGCCGCGGCTTGGGCCGCCAGGTAGCTGTCCTTGCGCGCCGTGGCGGCGATGCCGTCGACGTCGCTCAGCAGCCGTCGCATCTGCGCGACATGGGTCTGGGAGAGCTTGTCCTTGCGGTCGGCCATGTACTGACCGACCTGGATGAACTCATGCAGCTCGTCGGCGGGGCCGGTGAGGGCGATCTTGGCCGCCGCCTGCACCTCCGGACCGCCCTCGTCGACGAGCTTGGATACGAGGACCCGTTCGTCGGAGTTGCGAGCCATGTACTGGCCGCCGTTGACGAAAGACATCATGGCCTGTGGGCTGCCGTCGGCGAGGGCTGCCTCGGAGGCGTCCTTCACGGCCGGTCCACCGGCGTTGTTGATCCGGGAGACGAGCACGCGGTAGTCGGCGGTGGCCACCGTGTACTGACCAGTGGTGTAGAAGTCGCGAACCTGCGAGTCGCTGCCCTGGAGCGCCTTCTGCGCACCGGTGCGAACGGCGTCGTAGGGACTGGTCGCCGCCAGGTCAGTGACCTGCTGCCGGATCTCGTCCGTCGCGCCCTGCTCGGCACCGGTACGCAGATAGTCGAGGACTGCCTCGTCATCACCGCTCAGCGCATCGGCGGCCGCTTCCTGGCGCCAGGCGCCGTACTGCTTGAGAGCGCGCACGGCAACGGCGCGCCCCTTGGCCGCGATCGCGGCGCTGTCGGCGCCGGGCTTGTCCGCCTCCGCCGCGAGGGCGGCGGTGTCCTCCGCGATTCGCTTGTCCTCCAGCGCGACCTTGGCCAGTGCGGAGGTGAAGGTGTCGGTGGCCGACTTGCGCGACTGCGCGGCCTCCATGGAGGCGTTGGTGCGGTTGACGAGGTCCTCAGCCTCCGTCTTGCGGGCGACGTCGAAGACCTTGTGCGCGGTGGCGGCGGCAGCGGTCGCGGTGGCGGCGGCTTTCTTCGCGTTGGCCGCCTGCTTGGCCGCCTGGTTGGCCGCGTCCGTCGCCTTGCCGGCCTGCTTGGCGGCTTCCTCCGCGGCGACCGCCGCGTTCTCGGCGTGTGTCGCCGCCGAGTTCGCCGCGTCCCGCGCTTCTCCGGCGGCCTCGGCCGATTCGCGGGCGAGCGTGTCGGCGGCGTCAGCGGCACGGGCGGCCTCGCGGGCATGGCGTCGCGTCTCGGCCGCGGCGGCCTGCGCCTCGGCGGAGTGCACGCCTGCGGCTTCCGCAGCCCGGTTGGCCTCGTCGGCCGAGTCAGCGGCCGCGTTCGCGTTGCCCGTCGCGCTCCGGGATGCCGCGACAGCGGCACGGGCGGCCGTGGACGCCTTGGCGGCCTGATCGGCCGCGTCCGCCGACTTCTTCGCCAAGGCTCCGGCGGCACGGGCCTGCTTGGCCATATCCCGCGCCTTGCCCGCGGCCTTGGCGTCACCGGCCGCGTCCGCGGCCGCCTTGTACGCGGCGCTCGCCGCGTTGGCGGCGGCGGTGGCGGCGGCCGAGGTCTGCGCGGCCGCCAACGCGGCTATACGCGCCGAACGATTCGCGGCGCTCGCCGCGTTAATAGCGGTCTGCGCTGCTTCCGCAGCCGCTTTCGCCGCTTCGGCTGCCTGCCGGGCCTTGGCCGCGGCCCTGATCGAGTCGTTCTTCGCGGCCGCGGTCTCCTTGGCCGCCTTGTCCGCCGCCTGCTTGGCCAGCTCGGAGGCCGCGATCGCCTTCGCGGAAGCTTCCTGAGCGGACTTGGTGGCGTCCTCGGCTTGCTTGCCCGCCTGCTGGGCCTGCGCGGTCAACTGAGCGATCGTGGAATGTTCCTGATCGTGATCACGGGCGATGAACTGCCCGACCTCCAGGAACTCCACCACGTCGTCCGGCGTCCCCTGCAGAGCCAGCTTCCCGGCCGCCTTCAGCGCCGTACCGCCGGAGGCGATCAACTGGGAGACCTGCACCCGGTTGTCGGCCTCACGGGCTGTGTACTGCCCCTCGGAGAGGAACTTCGCCACGTCCTCGGGCGAACCCTGCAAAGCCGCCTTGCCCGCGTCCTGCACACCAGGGCCGCCGAGATCGACGACCCGCGAGACCTCCACACGCCGGTCCTGCTCCAGCGGAGCCTTCCAGCCATCGCGCAGGAACGCCGCCACGTCATCCGCGTTCTGCGAAGCGAGAGCGGTCTTCGCCGCCCCACGTACCGCCGGACCACCCGCGTTGATGATGCGGCTGACTTCCACCCGGTCGTCCGCGGTTTGAAGGGCCGGCTGGTCCCTGACGAACGCACGGATGTCGTCCTCGGTGCCGAGCAGGGCGCGCTCGGCGGCTTCCTTGACACCGCTACCGCCGTCGCGCCAGTACTCGACGACGATTCCGCGGTTGAGAATGTACTCGGAGTCGTCGTCGGCCAGGGCCGGAGCCGGACCGAGGAGCCCTATCGCGAGAGCGGTGGAAAGCAGCCCCGCGGTCACACCGCCGCACAGGCCGGACCGTCGGGTACGGCTCCGCGCGGACTCATGGGTCCGTCTGTGTGACGCCCGCACAGGGCGCCAACGCTTTGTCATACAACGTCCACTTCGATCGTCACGCACCCCCTCGCCGTCTCGCCACGGCCACCGCATCCACTTCTGCCTGGCATACCGGCGATGAGATGGATCGCGGCGGGGCGATCGCCGCCGGCCGAAAGCGGGTTCGACGATCGACCGGCCGTCAATTTGACCTGAGCGTGGAGGAATAGAGGGGGTATCTTAAAGTCAATCTTACATATGCTTTACTTATGTACCCCTTGTGGGCTGCGATGCCCCACTACTCACCAACTGGAAGGACTTTGTGGTGATTTCCCGTGCCGTCAAGGCACTCGCGGTCGGCACCGCGACGGTCATGCTCAGCTCTGTCGGGTTCGCCGCGATCGCGTCGGCCGACGGCTCCGCACCAACCTCGCCGCAGCCGGGCGCTTCGGACATGCCGTCCGCGGTCGAGACCTTCGACTACCCGGGGGCCGCCCGGATCCAGGCCGAGCGAAAGATCGTTCTCAAGCGTGGTGACGGCCACATCATCCTCACGGGCTGCGACTCGGCCTATGACATCAAGGTCGAGTCCCGCACTGCCGATATGTTCTTCTGCTTCAAGGCCAGCGGTAAGCAGGGCTACCTGGCCATGGAGCTGCCCGACGCGTACGGAATCTGGACCGAGGACCACCCTGTCCAGGCCACCCTGACCGCCGAGGGCAAGGAGACCGTGGTCAACGCGCCCAAGAACGACTACACACCCGTCGGCGAGGCGGGCAGCGCCGCCAAGCGCTCCGTTCTCATCGAACTCCGCGTCAAGGGCTGACCCCTCGGCCCAGCAAGAGCGGGCACGACCAGTCGGATTCGGTGAGCCCCGCAGCTCTGTTCACCGGGCCCCACGACTCCCGGGAGCCACGGACGGACGGCAGACCGCCGACCACGGGCCGACCCGTACACCTCCGCAGCGCCCACCGCACCCATGAACCACCAGGAAGTCCACGTGTCCAACCCCCGCCCCTACGCGGCGCTGACGAGCACACTGCTCGCCGCCGCCGTCGTGTCCGGTGTGCTCACCGGTCCCGGCGCTTACGCCATCACCGGTGGCGCCGCGGCCAACGGTTCCTTCGCGTACACCGCGCATCTCACCATCGGCTCCGGCGACCGGGCTTGCACCGGGGTACTCGTCGACCCGCAGTGGGTCCTCACCGCGGCGAGCTGCTTCGCCGCCGACCCCGACCGCGGCACCACCGTCCGCGCGGGCAAGCCCTCCAAAGCCACCACCGCCGTCCTCGGCCGTACTGACCTGACCAGTACCGCCGGCCAGGTCAGGCAGGTGGTCGAGCTGGCACCCCGTGCGGACCGCGACATCGTCCTGGCCCGGCTGTCTCGACCCGTCGGCGGAATCACACCGGTCAAGTTGAGCGCCGCCGCTCCGGCCGCCGGGGAGACACTCACCGTGGCCGGCTACGGCCGCACGAAGACGGAGTGGGCCCCGCTGAAGCTGCACACCGGCAGTTTCAAGGTGACCACCGTGGAGTCCGGCACCATGGAAATCAGCGGCCAGAACGGCGCCGCTGTCTGCGCGGGGGACACCGGTGCACCGGCCCTGCGTGCCATCGGCGGAAGCTACGAGCTGGCCTCACTCAACACCCGCTCCTGGCAGGGCGGTTGCTTCGGGCAGGAGCCGGCCGAGACCCGCACCGACGCACGCAATGCGCGAGTGGACGACCTGGGTGACTGGATCAGTTCCACCGTCCAGGCGGCTGCCGTCACGGACTTCAACTGCGACGGCATCGAGGACACGGCGATCTCGGACCCCAAGGCCGCGGTCGGCGGCGACGACGGGGCCGGCGTTGTCCGTGTTGTCTACGGCGGTGGCAAAGGCACCGCCGAGATCGACCAGGACCTGGACTGGGTGCCGGGCGGTTCCGAAGCGGACGACTGGTTCGGCGAGACCATCGACACCGTCGACTACAACCAGGACGGCTGCACGGACCTGATCGTGGGTACCCCGTCGGAGGATCTTGACAAGGCCACCGACGCGGGCATGGTCGATGTCCTGTACGGCGCGCCGGGCGGTATCGGCACCGGCACGGTGAAGGACACCCACTTCGAGCAGCAGACCGGCACCGGGTCCATCAACGCGTCGACGCCCGAGACCGGTGACCGGATGGGCCAAGCGCTGGCCGCCGGCACCACCGCCTCCGGCGAGCCGTTCCTGGTGATCGGCGCGCCGGGCGAAGCGATCGGTTCCGTGCCCAAGGCGGGTATCGCCTTCTACGTGCACGACAGCACCAGCACCGCCATCACCACGGCCAATGTGGGCATCACCCAGGACAGCACGGATGTGCCTGGCGCAGTGGAGGCCAACGACAACTTTGGCGCCGCCGTCGCGGCCGACGCGAACCACATCGCCATCAGTGCCCCCGGCGATGCCATCGGTGCCGATGCCGGGGCGGGCAATGTGGTGGTCTTCTCCCACAAACTCAACTCCGAGAATCGTCCGACACCGCTGTTCGGCCTCGACCAGGACTCGGACAGGGTCTCCGGCGGCGCCGAAGCAGGCGACCAGTTCGGGAAGTCCCTGGCCATGGTCCCCTACCGCCCCTCGGGCGCGGCATCCGCCACGGACTCCATACTCGCAGTCGGCGCGCCCGGTGAAGACCTGGACATCGACGGCGTCAACAAGAGCGACGCCGGCAACGTGATCACTTTCCGCCTCGCCGCCGCGGGGACGTTCACCCAGATGAACGTGTACAGCTCAGGCACCGCGGCGGACGACGTCGTGGGTACCTCCGAGGCCGGTGACCGCTTCGGTCAGACCTTGGCCGCCGTGAACACCACGCCCGGCATGGCCAGCACCGCGGCGACGATGAAGCTCGCCGTCGGCGCGCCCGGCGAGGCGGTCGGTACCGCGACCAAGGCCGGCGCCATCACCACCTTCTCGCTGCTGGGCTCGCCCGGCGCGAGCGACCGCTGGATCGAGGCCGGCACCTCCGGCATCCCCGGCACGCCCGGTGTCGATCAGCAACTCGGCTCCAGCATCCACTACACCGGCACCAGCCTGTACGTCGGTATGCCCTACGGCCCGTCCAAGTACGGCGCGTTGCACGCTCTGCCCCTGGCCAACGTGACCGCGGGCGGCAGCAACGCCGCGATCACCTCGTACCAGCCCGGCCAGGGCGGGCTCCCCAACACCGGGGGCCGCTTCGGCTACGCCTCCCGCTGACCGGACACCGGCTCAGGAGCGAGCGGCCGGTGGGTCACACCGGCTGCCGCTCCTGCCATGGGTGCGAGGAGAAGTCGCGCGGCCGCGGGCGGTGGTCGTGTCGACCAGCCCGCGGCCGCGTGGGTGGGATCAGCGGATGTGGACCGTGGCCACGCTGGAGGTGTGCAGGCGCACGGGGTGGTGGTCGTGCTTGTTCTTCAGGCCGTAGAGCACGGCGCGGAGTTGCAGGTCGCCGCGGTGGGCGGCCGAGCCGTGGGTGGTGATGCGGGCGTCGCCCTTGGCCGGGGTGGTGCAGTTCTCCTGGTGCCAGGTCTGCTTGCCGGTGCGCTCCTCCAGGCACAGCTGGTGCAGGTAGCCGGCGATGTCGTCGTCGCCGTCCGCCTTGATGGTGAACGTCTTGCCGACGTGCGCCGTGCGCGGCACCGTGACCGCCACATCCCCCTTGGCGAACGCCGGTACGGCGGCCAGCGTCACCGAGGCGAGCCCCAGCGCGCCGATCACGACCGCGCGAACGCCGCGCGCCTTATTCGTCCCGTTCATGTGCTTCCCTCCCCCGAGTCCCCCTGGTCTGGAGAGACCCGTTTCCTTCCGAAAGCGCCGTATTGCGCCTTGCCGGTTGTTCAGACGGACGGGATGACGGGTCGGGTTGGGTCTCGCCCGACGGCTTTGCGAAATCATGCCAAAGCCCCCAGGCGGGGAGGGTGAGACTCAGGTGGCGGGGAGCCCCAGGGAGCGCAGTGTGCCGGGAGGTACGTCGGTGCCTTCGAGGGCGTCGGCCAGGCGCAGGGCGCGGTCGGCGACGAGGAGGTCGGGGGGCGTCTCGGGTACGTCCTCACCGATGCGCGCCAGCCATTCGGTGATCTTGCGCCAGGAGTAGAACTCCGTACCGCCGACGCCGGGTTCCGGGGCCGGGAATCCGGTGAACTCCTTCCGCCACCGGGACAGTTCCCGCCCGCAGCGCTGGGCGGCCTCCTCCAGGGTCACGGTGTCGTCGTACCGGACACCGATCGCCCGCAGTCCCGGAATGAGACGGAGGTCGCGGGCCACCTGGGCGACGGCGTCCAGCAGGGTCGGGGCGTCGATGTCGCAGGACAGTTCCCTGAGCGCGCTCGCATCCGGGACACGCGCGTGGTCTCCGGGCCTTTCAGGACCCAGCGTGTAGGAGACCGACCCGTCCGCGAGGGCATCGCAGTGGTCGAAGGCGTCTGCCTGCTCGGCGGTGAGAGGCTGGTCGACCAGGAGGGTGAAGCTCCACTCTGACACGACGGCGGTCCTTTCAGTGCTGGTGCTCCCGGACGAAGCGGTCGATGCGCTTCGCCTCGTTCCCGGGGTTTTTCGGAGCGCCTGAAACCACGTGGCGCGCTCCGCAGGAGCAGCACACCACCCACCCCATCGGTGTCCGTTCTTGTCCGGCACCACCTGGCATCCGGCGCGCTTCGCTCGGTCCAAGGCCGCCGCGACATCCCCATTTGGTGCCGCCCCTTGGAAATCACAGACGGATACTACTCATCGCAGCGAATCAGTCACAAAAGGCGACGGGCGGTCTGGCCTCGGTCGACCAGGGGAAGTCGTTCAGCGCGTGCTGCAATGCCTCAAGAACTCGTCCCGGACGCCCTCGACAAGGCCCCGCATGTCGTCGCCGTAGAGCGCCACCGCGGCGAACCTGTCGAACGTGTCGACGTACGTCTGGACATCCCGCGGGTCCCGTGTCGTCACCTCCGAGTGGAAGGTCTCGACAATGACGAGGCTGTCGTCGTGGATGCTGAAACAGGTCATGGGGAAGTCCGGTTTCCGGCCCGCTTGGGGGGCGACGCCGACGCGGACGGCGGGGAGCCGTGACAGGGAGACGAGCCGGTCGAGTTGGACGGCCATGACGGTGGGCTCGCAGATCAGCCACCGCAGCACGTGTTCGCAGATGACGAAGTGGAACGACCGCCCGTCCTCGTACAGTGCAGCCTGCCGCTCCAACCGGGCCGCCACGGTCCGCGCCCTGGTCTCGTCCGGCAGAGCCGGTGGCAGGGAGAACACCGCCGTGGCGTACTCGGGGGTCTGGAGGAGGCCGGGGATGAGCTGTCCCTGGAAGAGCCTGAGCGCCTTCGTCTTGGCTTCGATGCCCTTGATCGTGTTCTGGTGCTTCCAGGCTCCCATGCGACGCAGCAAACGCCATGCCTTGGCTTCCGTGGCCTCGGCCCGCGCCGCCGCGAGGAACTGTTCCTTGGCCTCTTCGGACACCCCGAGGGCGGACAGGACGAGGTCGACGTCCTGCACCGTGGGCATGGTCCGGCCGTTCTCGATCTTCGAGAGCTTGGCCGCGGACATGGAAGCCTTGCGGGCGACCGTGCTGCCGGTCAGTCCCGACGCCTCGCGCAATGCCCGCAACGCTCTTCCGAGGGATTCCGTGGTCAGTGGTGCCGCTCCCAGTAGCGCGCGAACGGCACGGCCCGGGAGAGCGCCAGGTCCTGATATCCCCGGTACTCCGGGAAGCGGTCGGCGGGCAGGAGTTCACCGCCGAGGAACCGGCCGTCGGGGGTGTAGTGCATCCGGTACACGTCACGGTCGTCGAAGAGCCAGAAGTCATGGTCGGGCAGACCGTTTACGTTCTGTTCGGCGAGGTCGATGACGCCGATCGCCTCGCCGGCCTTGATGTTGCCGGGGTAGGCCGCCAACTCGTAGCGCAGATAGTCGGTCAGCGGGGAGCGCAGGACGTGGACGCGGGACACTCGCTTGCCCTTGTCGGTCATGGACCGCACCCACGGGTTGTCGTCCCACTCCGGACCCATGTCCTCGCCGGCCAGGAAGCGCGCGATCTCCTCGCGCTCCTCCTCCACGTCGTACTCGGCCAGCGTCTCCAGCCGGAACGCGGTCCGCTCGAATGTCTCGAAAAGGCGCCCGAACTCCTCACCGGTGAGCACGGAAGTACTCCTCCAGTACGGCCGCGGGGACCGCGACCGCCGTCTCGCCCTCGGGCAGGTCAAGCTGCGCCAGCCGCTCAGAGTCGTTGATCACGTAACCCTGTACGACGTACTCCTTGCCGTCGGCCGTGCTCCACAGGGTGGGGCAGGTGCCGTTCTTGCAGTCCGGGTCTCCCGAGAGCTTCCGCAGCGGTGCGCCCACGGCGTCCCTCTCCTGTCGACAGGTTTGGTCAAGCCGATGCTCCCGACCTGTCGACTACCGGGTCAAGCTCCTCGGCTTTCCAGTACAGGAAACCCGGCGGGCAACCGGCCGAGCCCGGACGACACGGTTCTACTTGAGCGACCCGATGAACGGGGCCCAGGCGGTGGCCGTCAGGAGGAGGGCGGGGCCGTCGGGGACCTTGGAGTCGCGGACCGGGACGAGGCCGGGGACGTTGTCGGCGATCTCCACGCAGTTGCCGCCGCCCCCGTTGCTGTAGCTCGACTTGCGCCAGAGGGCGGCGCCGGGGAAGTCGGTGGCAACTTCCAGGCAGTTGCCGCCGTCACCATTGCTGTAGCTGCTCTTGAGCCAGAGCGCGTCACTCAAGTCGATCCGGTTGCTTGCCATTTCGGTAATCCTCTGCCGCGGCTTTGATCAGGTCGAGGGACGCCTCCGGAGACAGCGCGACGGCCCTGAGGCGATCGTACGACCTGCGGTACTCCTTCACGATCGCCGGATCATCGATGGTGTCGCCGCTGTGCACCGCCTCCGTGTAGAACAGCGGCGGCGCGTCAGGGAACGTCATGATCATCGCCGGGCCGGTCATGAGCGGATGCGTACCAATTTTCCGCAGGATGAGCTGCGGAGTGATCCGGCGCCGTTCGGTCAGCTCCACGATCCGGTCCAGCTGTTCGGCCATCATCGGAAACGGCAGGATCGGGTCGGTGATCAGCGACTCGTGCAGGATCGTCCAGTACTCGGGGACCCGGTGGTCCACCTCAAAGAGCTCGGCTCGCGCCATCCTGCCGTTGACCTTCGCCGCCACCTCCTCCTCTAGGGACAGCGGAAGCTCCGCCAGGATGACGGCTCGCGCGTAGGCGGGTGTCTGAAGCAGCCCCGGAATGAGGATCGGGCACCACTCCTCGATGGTCAGAGCGAACTTCTCCGCCTCCAGAACCTTCTCGAAGTACGCGGCATGTCCAGATCTCCTGGCCTTCTGCACGTCCTCGCAGTTCCGCTCGAAGAAGCCGTCGGTCTCCAGGGTCCGATCCGCATGCCGCGCCAACTCGATCGGCATCCTGCGCTGACCGTGCTCGATGTCGCTGAGGTAGGTCTTGCCGAAGTAGCTGCCCTTCAGGAACGTCTCCAACGACAGCCCCGCCGCCTCCCGCTTCCACCGCAACTCCTTGCCGTAGAAGGTCGGAACGCTCATCGAGCCGTCGATGTCCTTACGCCGAACCACGCGCTCACCGCCGTAACTCACCGTGCCGATTCCGCTGTTCGCGCCGTGGACGCGAAACGTCTTCCACCGTAGCGAACCAGGCGACACGCTGTGAGGTGTTCGTCACACAACGCACAGAAGGCTGGATACCCCATGTCCGACCACTCCCCCACCGCCCCCTACGACGTCGTCCTCTGCGTGGAGCAACTCCGCGCCGCCCTCGCCCTGCACAACATCAAGCTGCCCTCCCTGTCCGTCCATCTGCCGAGTTTCGCGGGGAAGTACGGACGGACGCAGGGGCTCGTCACGCTGGGGAACTGCAACATGGACATGGCGCGGGCGCTCACCGTCGTGCTGAAGAAGTCGGCGGCCGAGGAATGAGGGCGGTCGACCTGCACCTGGCGGCCACGCCGAAAGCCGTACCGGAGCTGCGTCATCGACTCCACGGGTACGACTACGACGTCCGCCTGTGCGCGACAGAGTTGCTGACGAACGTCATCGAGCACGTCGGCGACGGAACTCCGGTGCGGGTGAGGGTCATTGCCCTCGGCATTCCCACCCGCACCCGCATCGAAGTGACCGATCCGGACCCACGCGGAATGCCCACGGTTGTGTCGGCGGCCGAGACGGCGGAGTGCGGGCGGGGGCTCGTCCTCGTGTCCGCGCTGGCTGAGCGGTGGGGGGTGGAGCGCGGGCCCGGGGGCAAGACGGTCTGGTGCGAGGTGGTCCGGGGGCGGGAGCCGGCGGGCTTCGGCGAGATGGCGGTGCGGGGGTGCCTCACCCGGCCCTCACCCGGCCCTGACCCGGCCCTCACCCGTCCATGACCCGTCCATGACCCGGCTCCGACCCGCCCCTGACCCGGGGTCACCCGTGATGCGCGATGAGCGAGCCGACCACGAAGACGACCAGCAGGACCAGACCGGCCAGCGCCCCGAGGATCGCGGAGCGGTCGGAGCGTGCCCGGTGGTCGTGGTCCAGTTCCCGGTTGTCCCGGTCCCGGAGGCGGCGGTGGAGTTCCGTCGCCGTCGGGTCGGCGGCCGCTTCCCGCTCCCCTCTCCGGACCAGGCGGGCGAGGTCGCGGTCCGTGGGCTTCCGGGTCATGGCGCACCTCGTGGTCGGCGGGGTAGCCGCATCGTCGCACAAGGTGACGGCCGTCACGAGGATCAGGAGCGCAGGGCCTCGGAGTCCTCGGACCGGTGCAGGTGCGAGGTGACGACGCGGCCCGTCGAGGGGAGCGCGCGGCGGCGGTCCACCGTGTACGCCGCCCCCGCCACGCCCAGACCCAGCACCGCCAGCGCCGCGCCCGCGAGGGCAGGGGACGTCGTGCCGTAGCCCGCGGCCAGGGCGATGCCGCCCACCCAGGCGCCGCCCGCGTTGGCCAGGTTGAAGGCGGCCTGGTTGGCGGAGGAGGCCAGGGAGGGGGCGGCCGTGGCCTTTTCCATCACCATCAGCTGGAGGGGCGAGCCGGTGACGAACGCGGCCATGCCCAGCAGGGTGACCGCCAGCGCCGCGCTCCACTCCGCCCTCATCAACAGGGGGAACAGGGCCAGGACCACCGCGAGGGAGACCAGGCCGCCGAACAGGGTGCCGCGCAGGGAGTGGTCGGCCAGGCGGCCGCCGAGGAGGTTTCCGGCGGTCGCGCCGACGCCGAACAGGGCGAGCAGGAGGGTCACGCTCGTCTCCGCGTAGCCCGCCGCGTCCGTCAGCATCGGCGTCACGTAGCTGTAGGCCGCGAACAGGGCGCCGAAACCCGCCACCGTCGTACCGAGCGCCAGCCACACCGGCAGGGAACGCAGCGCGGCCAATTCGCCGCGCAGGCCGGTCGCGGAGGCGTGGGTGTGGTCGTGCGGGATCAGGAGGGCCAGGGCGGCGATCGCGGCGAGGCCGATCGCGCTCACGCCGAGGAAGGTGGCCCGCCAGCCCAGGTGCTGGCCCATCAGCGTGGCCGCCGGGACGCCCGCGATGTTGGCGACCGTCAGGCCGAGGAACATCAGGGAGACCGAGCGCGCCTTGCGCTCCGGCGGGACCATGCCGGTCGCCACCACCGCGCCCACCCCGAAGAACGCCCCGTGCGGCAGCCCGCTGAGGAAGCGCGCGGCGAGCAGGGAGCCGTTGCCGGGGGCGAACGCGGACAGCGCGTTGCCCACCACGAAGAGGGCCATGAGGGCGATCAGGACCGTACGGCGGGACATCCGGGCGGTGACGGCGGCCAGCAGCGGGGCGCCGATGACGACGCCCAGCGCGTACGCCGAGACCAGGTGCCCGGCCGAGGGTATGGAGATGTGCAGGTCGGACGCGACGTCGGGAAGCAGTCCCATCATCACGAATTCGGTCGTTCCGATTCCGAAGGCGCCGACGGCCAGCGCGAGCAGGGCCAGGGGCATGGAGGGGCCTGTGCCTTTCGGGAGCGTAGGGGGAGAGCGTCGTACCACGGGACGTGTCGTACCGGGCACGCGCCGTACCAGGGACGTGTCTAAGTTCAGGTACGGAACAAAGCCTCTCAGGCCCGCTATTCCACGAGGTTACGAGGGCGTGTCCAGGTTCACACGGGCCGCCACCGGCAGATGGTCGCTGCCCGTGCGCGGCAGGGTCCAGCTGCTCTCCGGTTCGACGCCCTTGACCATGATCTGGTCGATGCGCGCCATCGGGAACGCGGCCGGCCAGCTGAACCCGAAGCCGCTGCCCGCCGCGCCCTGGGTGGAGCGCAGCTGGGAGGTGACGCCGTTGAGCGAGCGGTCGTTCATGGTGCCGTTGAGGTCGCCGAGGAGGATGACCCGGCTCAGGGTCTCGTCGGCCACGGCCTCGCCGAGCGCGTCGGCGCTGGTGTCCCGCTGCCGGGCGGTGAAGCCGGCCTTCAGCTTCACCCGCACCGAGGGCATGTGGGCGACGTACACCGCGACCGGCCCCTCGGGCGTGGTCACGGTCGCGCGCATCGCCCGCTTCCAGCCGAGCTTGATGTCCACGGCCTGTACGGAGGTCATCGGGTACTTGCTCCACAGCCCGACCGTGCCCTCGACCGCGTGGTACTTGTACGTCGGCGCGAGCGCCTGCTCGTAGACCGACACCTTGGACGCGGGGATCTCCTCCAGCGCGAGGATGTCGGCGCCGGAACCGGCCACGGCGCGGGCGGTGCCGACCGGGTCGGGGTTGTCGGCGTTGACGTTGTGCGTGGCCACCATCAGCTCGCCGCCGCCGCCCGACTTGTCGGTGAGCAGCCCGCCGAAGAGGTTGAGCCAGACGATCGCCGGCAGGAGTACGGCGATGAGCGTGATCGCCGACCTGCGCCACAGGCCGAGCAGCAGCAGGACCGGCACGAACACGCCCAGCCAGGGCAGGAACGTCTCGGTGAGGCTGCCGAGGTTGCCCACGGTGTTGGGCACGTGCGCGTGCAGCAGCATCACCAGGGCGAGCAGCAGCGCGAGCGCGGTGAGGACGGCGCCCCGGCGCCAGATGCCGGGGTCGTTGCGCCAGGGGGCGAGCATCCGGTGCAGCAGGTGCCGGAGCCGGGATCCCGGCCGCTCGGGCCCCGAGCCGCCGTCCGCCGTCTCCGTCATGTATGCCTGCTGCGCCATGCCGTCTGCCTCACTGCCCGCCGTGCACACCGTTCGCCCCCCACGTCCGACCCTAGGGGATGAACGGCTCCGTTCTCGCCGTCCCATGACGGCCGTACGGAAGACGATGACGAACGGGTGGCGCGGGGAGTTCCGGTCAGCGGGGCGATGCGGGTGGTCTGTGACAAAACATGCACATCAGCGCTACGAGACTGTGGAGCTGACGGGTCGTAGCCCTTCCAGAGTGATGTCCACGACGCGTTCCGCCAGGTCCTCGGGCAGGTCGCCGTCGGGGCGCATGACGGTGCGTACCAGCATGGCGCCGACGAACATGTCGTTGGCCAGGTCGAGGTCGATGTCGGGGCGCAGTTCGCCGTCGCGCTGGCCGCGCCGCAGCACGTCGAGCATGAGGACGCGCCGGGGGGCGACGACGCCCGCGTGGTAGGCGGCCCAGATGCGGGGGCTGGACTTCATCTGCACGTACACGTTGTGCAGGATCGCCGAGGAGCGGCTGACCAGGCCGCGCCGGCGCAGGGACTCCAGGATGACGATCAGGTCGTCGCGCATGGAGGTGCCGGGGAGTTCGGGGTCGGGCGGTTCGGCGGCGCGCAGGACGTCGACGAACAGTTCCTCCTTGCCGCTCCAGCGGCGGTAGATGGTGGCCTTGCCGACGCCGGCGGTGCGGGCGATGCGCTCGATGGAGAGTTCGGCGAGGGGTACGCCGTCCTCCAGGAGCTGCATCACGCCCTCCAGGATGGCCTGTTCCGCGGCCTCGCTGCGGGGGCGGCCCCGGGCGGGTCCGGCCGGGCAGGACCGGTTGTCGGCAAAGCTCACGTCGATCCGTCCTCTCACTGTGCTGCGGGAATTCTCCCGCAGCCGCCTCCTCCCCCCGTGGAGCCGCCGTCGAGCCGTTCATGGGCGCGGGCCCGGTGCGCCGTCCGTCCGGCCGGCACACCGGGCCGGGTGCGGGGCCGGTGCCCCGCCCCTGGCCTCAGTCCAGGGCGTGATCTCAGCCCAGGGCGTGGCCTCAGTCCAGGGCGTGATCTCAGCCCAGGGCGTGGCCTCAGTCCAGGGCGGCGACCAGCTCCTGCTCCTCGCCCTCCTGCTCGCCCGCGCGCGTCCTGCCGGGCAGGTACAGGGCGGTGATCACGGCGCCGATCAGGGCCACGCCCGCGCCCCAGAAGGCGGTGACGTGCATGGCGTGCAGGAAGGCGTCGTCGGCCGGGCCGACCAGGAGCTTGCCCTGCGGGCCGAGCTTCTGGGCGATGCCGAGGGTGGCCTCGATGGAGTCGCCGGCCTTGTCGCGCAGCCCGGCGGGCAGCACGGCGAGCTTGTCCTCGATGCCGTTGCGGTAGGCGGTGGCGAGCACCGAGCCGAGGACGGCGATGCCGAGGGCGCCGCCGACCTGGCGGAAGGTGTTGCTCAGCGCGGAGGCGGAACCGGCCTTCTCGCGGGGCAGCGCCTGCATGATGACGACGGAGGTCGGCGTCATGATGTGCGCCATGCCGGTGCCCATCAGGAAGAAGATGACCTCCAGCAGCCAGATCGGCGTGTCGGCGTCGAAGGTGGCGAAGGCCGCCAGGGTGCCGGCGATCACCACCAGGCCGGCGGTCGTGGTGGCCTTGTTGCCGAACCGCTGGACCACCAGGCGGGCACGCGGCGCGAAGATCATCTGCGCGGCGGCCAGCGGCAGCATCAGCACGCCGGACTGGAGCGGCGAGTAGCCCCGCACGCTCTGGGTGTAGAAGACCGAGAAGAAGGTGACGCCCATCAGCGCGAAGAAGACCAGCGCGATGGCGGCCATGGCGCTGGAGAACACCTTGTTCTTGAAGTAGCTCACGTCCAGCGAGGGGTGGTCGCTGCGCTTCTCGAACACCACGAACGCGGCGAGGACGACGACGCCCGCGCCGATCGTGGCGAGCACGGTCGGGTCGGTGAAGTCGGCCAGCTGACCGCCCTTGATGATGCCGTAGACCAGCAGGACGAGGCCGACGACGGACAGGACCACGCCGATCGGGTCGAGGCGGCCCGGGCGCGGGTCGCGGGAGTCGGGGACGAGCCAGATCATCAGCACGAGCGCGATGATCACGATCGGCACGTTGATGAAGAAGACCGAGCCCCACCAGAAGTGGTCGAGGAGGGCGCCGCCGGTGATCGGGCCGATGGCGATGGCGAGGCCGACGCCGCCGGCCCAGATGCCGATGGCCTTCGGCTGCTCCTCGCGCTCGAAGACGTTCATCAGGACGGCCAGCGTGGCCGGCATGACGAACGCGGCACCGAGGGCCATCAGCGCGCGGTAGGCGATCAGCTGGCCCGGGGAGCCGGACTCGGCGGCGAGGGCGGAGCCGATGCCGAAGACGGCGATGCCGCCCAGCAGCACCTTCTTGCGGCCGAGGCGGTCACCGATCAGACCGGAGGTGAACAGCAGGCCCGCGAAGACCAGGGTGTACGCGTTGATCGCCCACTCGATCTGGCTCTGCGTGGCGCCCAGGCCGACGGGGGCCGGGGTGGAGATGGTCTTGATGGCGACGTTCAGGATCGAGTTGTCGAGCACCACGATGAGCAGGCTCAGCATCAACACGCCGAGGATCGCCCAACGGCGGCGGTGCACCGCCTCCGGTATGCGGGAGGCAGGGACGGAAGTTGTCATGCGTTCGAGCGTAGGGGGATTCCGATACGGAACCGTCTCGTATCGGAACTTCTTTACGGAGAACTTACCCGTTCGAGGGCTTGACGTTGCCCGGAGTGGAGGGCCCGGTCGGGCCACGGTGGAGGATCACGGGGACCCCTCTGGCCCTGCTTGGCACGAGGTGCCACCATGGAGGGGATCCGGGGACGCCGTCAGGGCGCCTCGAGATGACTTGAAGGAGCCGTTGCCATGACGCAGCTTTCGGCTGCCCAGAACAAGCCCTCCGACGGCAGCAAGGCGCTGTACGGGGGCAAGGGCACGCGCCGCATCACGGTCCGCGACATCGCCCTCGCCAAGGAACGCGGCGAGAAGTGGCCCATGCTCACCGCCTATGACGCGATGACCGCGTCCGTCTTCGACGAGGCCGGCATCCCGGTCCTGCTGGTCGGCGACTCGGCGGGCAACTGTCACCTCGGCTACGACACGACGGTGCCGGTCACCCTCGACGAGATGACGATGCTCTCGTCGGCCGTCGTCCGGGGCACCAGCCGCTCCCTGATCGTCGCCGACCTGCCCTTCGGCACGTACCAGGAGGGCGCGACGCAGGCGCTGCGCTCGGCCACCCGGCTGGTCAAGGAGGCCGGGGTCGGCGCGGTCAAGCTGGAGGGCGGCCAGCGCTCGCACGAACAGATCCGGCTGCTGGTCGAGGCCGGCATCCCGGTCATGGCCCACATCGGGCTGACCCCGCAGTCCGTCAACGCGATGGGCTACCGCGTACAGGGGCGCGGCGAGGAGGCGGCCGCGCGGATGCTCCAGGACGCCAAGGCCGTCCAGGACGCGGGCGCCTTCGCCGTCGTCCTCGAACTGGTCCCGGCCGAGCTGGCCGCCGAGGTGACGCGCTCGCTTCAGATCCCCACGGTCGGCATCGGCGCGGGTCCCGACACCGACGCGCAGGTCCTGGTCTGGACGGACATGCTGGGCCTGACCTCCGGGCGGGTCCCGAAGTTCGTCAAGAAGTACGCCGATCTGCGCGAGGTGATGGGCTCCGCGGCGAAGTCCTTCGCGGAAGACGTGGTCGGCAGCGCGTTCCCGGCGGAGGAGCACTCCGTCCACTGACCCCCGGACCACCACGGCACCACCGGCAGCCCCGCTGATCTTCCCCCGTCAGCGGGGCTGCCCCCTTTCACGGCCGGATGTCAGCTTCCCCGCCGAATATCGGCTTCGCGGCCGTATGTCAGCGGCGCTCCGCGACCGCGACGCGCCCCGAGTCCAGGGAAGTCCGGTTCCGGGCCGGGGTGCCGAGGGAGCGGGCGAGGGCGAGGAGGCCGTCGTCGGAGATCACGTGCAGGCCGTACTCCGTGAGCAGGGCGGCCATTCGCTCCGGTGTCCACAGGGAGCGCCAGGGTTCGCCGGCGGTGGCGGAGTGGCCGAGCAGGCGGGCCAGCAGCCGGCCGGCGGTGGCCTTCGGGGAGGGCGTCTGGTAGTTGACGACCAGGGTGCTGCCGGGGGCCGTGCGGGCGGTGAGGGCGGTCAGGGTGGCGCGGACCTGGTCGCGGGTCAGGTAGGGGACGACGCCCTCCCACAGCCAGGCCGTCGGCGCCGAGGGGTCGTGGCCGGCGGCGTCCAGGGCCGCGCCGAGATCGTCGACGGCGAAGTCGACCGGGGTGAACCGTACGGAGCGGGCGGCGGTCGGCAGTCCGGGACCGGCCTCGGCGAGGCGGGCGCGCTTGTCTCGCTGGGAGGCGGGGTGGTCGACCTCCCAGACATCGGTGCGGGCCAGCTCCGGCAGCCGCCAGGCGCGGGTGTCCAGGCCGGCGCCGAGGATCACCAGCTGACCGGTCGCGCGGGCGCGCAGCGCCTCGTCGATCGCGACCGTCCGCGGCCCCACCACCTCGGCGCACGCCCGCACACTCTCGTACGCCGTGCGCGCCCGCCAGCCCTGCGGCGGGGTTCCCGCGCGCACCTCGTCCACCCGTGCGCGCTCCTCGGCGCGCAGCAGCCGCACCGCCACCGGGTCGGCGAACCGGCCCACCGCCGCCCTGCCGTCCGCGGCGGCCCGCCCCTGGCAGACGAGTACCGCCGTACGGCTCGCCGCGCGCTCCCTCTCGCTCATGGGGCCCGATTCAACACCACCGGCCATCGCCCGCCGAGGGGCTGTCGGCGTGCTGTCGGCACGCTGTCGGTGGTTTGTCGGTGGGGCCTGGCACTGTCAAGGGCATGACGCGAATCGATGAGAACCCCGGCGGCGGACGCAACGCCGTGACTGTGCGGGGACTGGTCAAGCACTACGGCGAGACCAAGGCGCTGGACGGCGTCGACCTGGATGTGCGCGAGGGCACCGTGATGGGCGTGCTCGGGCCGAACGGCGCCGGCAAGACCACGCTGGTGCGGATCCTGTCGACCCTGATCACCCCGGACGCCGGGCAGGCGACGGTGGCCGGGTACGACGTCGTACGACAGCCCCGGCAGCTGCGCAAGGTGATAGGGCTGACCGGCCAGTACGCCTCCGTGGACGAGAAGCTCCCGGGCTGGGAGAACCTGTACATGATCGGCCGGCTGCTGGACCTGTCCCGCAAGGACGCCCGCACCCGCGCCGACGAGCTGCTGGAGCGGTTCTCCCTGACGGAGGCCGCCAAGCGCCCGGCGAGCACGTACTCCGGCGGTATGCGCCGCCGGCTGGACCTGGCCGCCTCGATGATCGGCCGCCCGGCCGTGCTCTACCTGGACGAGCCGACGACCGGCCTCGACCCCCGCACCCGCAACGAGGTGTGGGACGAGGTCCAGGCGATGGTCGGCGAGGGCGTGACCGTGCTGCTCACCACCCAGTACATGGAGGAGGCCGAGCAGCTCGCCTCGGAGCTGACCGTGGTGGACCGCGGCAAGGTGATCGCGACCGGCGGCATCGAGGAGCTGAAGGCCCGGGTCGGCGGCCGCACCCTGCGGGTGCGCCCGGCGGACCCGCTGGAGCTGCGCCCGCTCGCCTCGATGCTGGACGAGCTGGGCATCACCGGGCTCGCGGCCACCACCGTGGACAGCGAGACCGGCACCCTGCTGGTGCCGATCCTCAGCGACGAGCAGCTGACCGCCGTGGTCGGCGCGGTCACCGCGCGCGGTCTCACCCTCTCCTCCATCACCACCGAACTGCCCAGCCTGGACGAGGTGTTCCTCTCCCTCACCGGCCACCGCGCCGGCGACACCCAGGACGCCAAGCCCGCCGACGCCCGCCAGGAGGTCGCCGTATGAGCGCCCACCCGTCTCCCACCACCACCCTGAACGAGGCGCTGCGCGCCGCACCTTCGGGCACCACCACTTCCGCCGCGGACGACGTCCGGATCCCGCTGCGCGGGCACCTGCGGCACACCGGCGCGCTGATCCGGCGCAACCTGCTGTGGATCCGGCAGGACCCGGAGTCCATGTTCGACGCGCTGCTGATGCCGATCGTCTTCACGCTGCTGTTCGTGTACGTCTTCGGCGGCTCGATCGGTCAGTCCCTCGGCGGCGGCCAGGAGAGGTACGTCCAGTACGTCATCCCCGGCATGCTCGCGATGATGAGCATGACCCTGTCCCAGGGCGTCGGCACCGGCTTCAGCCAGGACTTCAACAGCGGGGTGATGGACCGGTTCCGGACGCTGCCGATCGGGCGCGGCTCGGTGCTGTTCGCGAAGATCGCGGTGGAGCTGGGCCGGATGCTCTTCGCGACCGCCATCCTGATGGTCGTGGCCGTGCTGGTCGGCTTCCACATCACCAGCTGGCCGGGGCTGTTCGCCACGGTGGGCCTGTCGGCGCTGTTCGCCTCCTCGATCATGTGGGTGTTCCTCACCCTCGGCGTGCTCCTCAAGAGCGCGCAGTCCGTGCAGGGCGTGGGCTTCCTGGTGCTGTTCCCGCTCCAGTTCGGCTCCTCGATCTTCGCGCCGACCGCGTCGATGCCGGGCTGGCTCCAGGCCTTCACCGACTACAACCCGCTGTCCACGCTCGCGGACGCGGCCCGGGGGCTGATGATCGGCGGCCCGGTGGCGCACGATCTCTGGGTGACCGTGGGCTGGTCGGTGGCGATCACCGCGGTGATGGCGCCGTTCGCGATCCACAAGTTCCGCACGAAGAGCTGACGTTCGCTGCGTACGTCACATCAGGGCGGTGGCCTCCACGAGGGAGAGGCCACCGCCTTCGGCGTACGCCCTCGCGTACGACTCCTCGTCCAGCGCCTCGCGGATCTGGGCCTCGGTCATGTCGCGGGCCCGGCGCTCCATGCCGGAGGCGACATGCCCCGCGGGCAGCAGCCGGTCGGCGGCGGCCAGCGCGCGGGCGGCGTCGGCGGCACGGGCGCCGGAGTCGACGCGGGCGAGCGCCATGGCACCCACGGTGAGGGCGGTGGAGGGCAGTTGGGGGATGACGGCCTCGGCGAGCGGGTCGGTGGTGTGCCCGAGCGTGGTGCGGATCTTTTCCAGCGCCTCCTCGTGCAGTCCGTCCATCGCGTCCACCCAGGCTTCCTGGCAGAGCAGCAGCGCGTCGAAGACGACGAAGTTGGCGATCCTGAACTCCTCGCGCAGCAGCTGAAGTTGCTCACGGGCCTCGGGGGTGCGGTCCTCCAGGCCGAGCCAGCAGGCCAGGAAGAGCCGGGCGACGGGCATCGCCTCGCTGTGCGCGGCGTCCTGGCTCTCGACGACCTCCCACAGCAGCCGTTCGCCCTCCTCCAGCTCGCCCGACTCCATGAGCACGCTGCCGAGCCGGGCGCCGAGCACGGCGGTCTGGGCGCGGGCACCGAGGCGTTCGGCGTGCTCGATGGCGGCGCGGTAGTCGGCGGCGGCCGCGCCGTACAGGCCCTTGCGCTCATGGGACTCGCCGCGCGCGGACAGCGCCTCGGCGGTGCCCCAGTCGTCGCCGAGACGGCGGTAGATCTCCAGTGCCTCGTCGGCGTCGCGGGTGGCGTCGCCGGCCCAGGCGGTGCGGTTGGCGAGGAAGTTGGCGCGCATCTGGAGGGCGCCGGCCAGCTCCCACTCGAAGCCGGGGGTGTTGCGGCAGGTCTCCACGTTGGCGTCGGCGATCGTCCGTACCCGCTCTCCCCCGCCGGTGAGCATCACCGCGAAGAACCACACCATGCCGGGCGACCGGCAGGTCTGCGGCATGCCCTCCTCGTATGCCTGGGCCACGGCGCGCAGCTTGGCCTGCGCCGCGGGGGTCTGCCATGCCTCCAACTCGGTGTCCATGCAGGCGAGATGGGCGAGGTGGACCCCGCGCCGGGCCTCCAGGAGGACCTCGCCGGCGTAGGGCGGCGGGGCGTCGTTGCAGCGCCGCCAGACCGGTTCGGCGCGGCGCACCGGTTCGGCGAAGGGGTCCGGGCCGAGCGCCATGACCTCACGGCACCAGGTGCGGGTCTCCAGGCGCTGGTCCCGCATCTGCCAGAACCACACCAGGGACAGCACCAGGCACAGCCCCTCCTGCTCGTCGCGGGCGGCGACGGCGTGCCTGAGGGCGGTGCGCAGGTTCTCGTACTCCGCCTGGAAGCGTCCGATGGCGGCGCGTTGCCCGGGACCGCGCAGCAACGCGTCGGTGGTGCGGGCGAGTTCGCGGTAGTACGTCAGATGGGCGCGCTCGGCCCCGGCGCGGTGGCCGGTCTGGGCGAGCCGCTCGGTGGCGTACTCGGCGACGGTCTCCAGGAGGCGGTAGCGCATGGTGCCGTCGGCCGCGGGGGCGGCCACCACCAGGGACTTGTCGACCAGGGAGCCGAGGGCGTCCAGGGCGGCGGACCCGCACACGGCCTCGGCGGCGGCCAGGTCGCAGCCGCCCGCGAAGACGGACAGCCGGGCGAGCACCTCGCGTTCACCGGCGTCCAGCAGGTCCCAGGACCAGTCCACGACGGCGCGCAGGGTCTGCTGGCGGGGCAGGACGGTGCGGCTGCCCGAGGTGAGCAGCCGGAACCGGTCGTCGAGGCGGTCCGCGATCTGCCGGGGCGTCAGCATCCGCAGCCGGGCCGCGGCCAGTTCGATGGCGAGGGGCAGTCCGTCGAGGCGGCGGCAGATCTCGGCGCACGCCTCCGGGTCGTCCTCGACGCGGAACCCGGGCCGCGCCGCCGCGCCGCGCTCGGCGAACAGGCGCAGCGCGACGGGTTCCGGCAGCGGCTCCACCGGGCGCACCAACTCCCCCGGCACGCCGAGGGGTTCGCGGCTGGTGGCGAGGACGGTCAGTTCGGGGCAGCGGGCCAGCAGCCGTTCGGCGAGGTGGGCGGCGGCCTCGATGACGTGCTCGCAGTTGTCGAGGACGATCAGCATCCGGCGCCGGGCGCAGTGCTCCACCAGCCGGTCCAGCGGGTCGTGTCCGTCGACCACCGCGCGCATGCTCTCGGCACCGGCGCCGTGCAGCACGGTCTCGCGGGCGCCGATCGCGGTGAGGACGGCCTGGGGTACGGCGTCGGGGTCGTCCACGGGCGCGAGTTCGGCGAGCCACACGCCGTCGCGCACAAGGTGCCGTACTGTCTCCGCGGCCTCCTGGGAGAGCCGGGTCTTGCCCGCGCCGCCGGGCCCGAGCAGGGTGACGAGGCGAGCGGTTTCGAGGTCGGCGGCCAGGGCCGCGAGGTCGGTTTCCCGGCCGACGAAGGAGGTGAGACGGGCGGGGAGGTTGCCCTGGGCGGGCGCGTCGGGGGTGTGGGGCCGGTCGGGGGCCTGGGACGGGCCGGGTGCCTCGGACCGGCCGAACGGGTCGTACCGGCCGGATGTGTCGTACCTGTCGAACGTGTCGAGCCTGTCGGACGCGTGGGAAGGGCCGGACGGGTGGGAAGGGCCGGACGGGTGGGAAGGGCCGGACGCATGGATCCGGTCGGGCGCAGGGGAAAGGCCGGACACGCGGGAAGAGCCGGACGCGTGGGAACGGCCGTCGGGGGTACGTCGGTCGGGGTGGGCGCCCCGGACGGCATCGCCGGTCCGGCCGTCGGCCATGGCGCCCCCGCCGCCCCGTGCGCCGTCTCCGGGTCTGTCACCCCGGCCCCAACTGCCGCGCGCCGCGCCGGAGTCACGCCCGGATCCGCCGTCCGCGCCCAGCAACTCCGCGTGCAGCGCCCGCAGTTCGGCTCCCGGGTCGGAGCCCAGCCGGTCGGCGAGGAGTCGTCGTACGTCCTCGTAGCCGGCGAGGGCCTGGGCCGGGCGGCCGAGGTCGCGCAGGGCGCGCAGCCGCAGCGCCTGGAGGGGCTCGTCCAGCGGGTGGGCGTCGCACAGGGCGGTCAGTTCGGGCAGGGCGCTCTCGGCCTGGCCGAGGGCGAGCGCGGCGGTGTGCCGGGCGCGCTGCGCGTCCAGGCGCCGGGTCTCCCAGCGGGCGGCCTCGGCGGTGCGGTCGGGCAGATCGGCGAGGGCCTGGCCGTGCCACAGCGCGAGGGCGTCGTCCAGCAGACCGGCGGCCTTGGCGGGGTCGCCCTCGGCGAGGGCGGCGAGGCCGTCGCCGGTCAGCCGGTCGAAACGGGTGAGGTCGATGTCGTCGGCGGAGGCGGCGAGCCGGTACCCGCCGTCGGCGGAGGCCACGGCGTCCGCGCCGAGCGCGCGCCGCAGCCGGCCCACGAGCGCCTGGAGCGCGCCGGCGGCGTCGGCGGGCGGTTCCACGCCCCAGACCTCGTCCACCAGCACGCCCACGGGCACGGTCCGCCCGGCCCGCAGCGCCAGCACGCTGAGCAGCGCGCGCAGCCGCGCTCCGCCGACCGGGACGGCCGTACCGTCGGGGCGGAGCGCCTGGGTGGGGCCGAGAAGGCGATAGCGCACGGGGTCCATTGTCTCCGGAGGCTCGGGAAGCGGTCAGGGGGTGGTCACCGGACGCGGCGGGCGCTCCCGGTGAGGTCCGGGGTGACGAGGACGCCCACGGTACGACGGATCCGGCGCGGGCCGTCCACGGAGCCGGGGCCGGTCTCCTCCTCCCGTCCCGGGCGGCCGTCGGCGCACCACCTCGGGCTGCCGTCGGCGGACTCCATTGTCACCGACCCGGAGCCGGGTCCGAGGCGCACCCCCGGGAGGCGGCGCCCCGGAAGGCCACAGGCGTAGACCTTGCCCGCGGGAACAGGAGTACACGAGCACGGGAGTACCCGACTTCACGGATGCACGAGCACACGGGTGCACGAGTTCGAACGCCCGCGCGTACTCTTCCGTGGCATTCACCCACTCTCCAGGAACCGGACGGCGCGTGCGAGACGTTTTCCGCGTGTCGGCCGGGGTCGTCCCGCGCGCCGATCCGCCCACCCGGCCAACCCGCCCGCTCAACCCTTTCGCCCAGCTCAGGAGCCGCTCATGACCACCGCCACCACCCGACGATCCGGCGGCGACCGGAGGATCAGCCCGGTGTTCATCGGGATCCTGGCCGTCGCGGCGGTGGCCGGCTGGGCCACCTGGACCGGGTTCGCGGCGCGGCCGGGCGTCGCGGTGTTCCTGTTCGTGACCGCCGCCTGGGTCGTCTCCCTGTGCCTGCACGAGTACGCGCACGCGCGCACCGCCCTGCACAGCGGCGACATCACGATCGGCGCGAAGGGCTATCTCACGCTGAACCCGCTGAAGTACACGCACGCGCTGCTGAGCATCGTGCTGCCGGTGCTGTTCGTGATCATGGGCGGGATCGGTCTGCCGGGCGGCGCGGTGTTCATCGAGCGGGGCCGGATCCGGGGCCGCGTCCGGCTGAGCCTGATCTCGGCGGCGGGCCCGCTGACGAACGCGCTGTTCGCGGTGGTGTGCACGGCGCCGTTCTGGCTGCACGCGCTCGACGGGGTGCCGATGGTCTTCCGCTTCGCGCTGGCCTTCCTCGCGCTGCTCCAGGTGACGGCGGCGCTGCTGAACCTGCTGCCGGTGCCGGGTCTCGACGGGTACGGCGTGCTGGAGCCGTGGCTGCCGTACGGCGTGCGGCGGCAGGTGGAGGCGTTCCCGATGTTCGGGCTGCTGATCGTGTTCGCGCTGCTGTGGATCCCGTCGCTGAACATCGCGTTCTTCGGGCTGATCCACGACATCCTGCGCGGGCTCGGGGTCGACTCGGCCTACTCGGACTGCGGGTACTGGCTCTACCGCTTCTGGAGCGGCACCCCGGAGGTGTGCGTGGTCAGCCCGTGACCGGCCCGTCCTGGAGGGCGGCCCGGTCCTGCGCGGCGGCGCGGGCGCGCTTGACGTAGTACCAGGTCATGTTGGACGCGAGGCCCGCCAGCAGCACCCAGACGATCCCCAGCCAGCTGCCCTGCACGAAGGAGACGACGGCCGCGGCCAGCGAGAGGACGCAGACGACGAGGGTGTAGAGGGCGATGCGGGGCATGTCGGGCGGCTCCTGTCGGGGGACACTGCTACGGCGAACAGTGTCCCCCATGGCCATGGCCGGCTCACAGGAAGGTCGGCCCCGGCTTGCCGGACGAACGGCTCACACGTCGGTGAGCCGGAGCCCCGCGTGCGCCTTGTAGCGGCGGTTGACCGAGATCAGGTTGGCGACCAGCGACTCCACCTGGTGGGCGTTGCGCAGCCGGCCCGCGAAGATGCCGCGCATGCCGGGGATGCGCCCGGCGAGCGCCTGCACGATCTCCACGTCGGCGCGCTCCTCGCCGAGCACCATGACGTCGGTGTCGATCCGCTCGATCTCGGGGTCCTGGAGCAGGACGGCCGACAGATGGTGGAAGGCGGCGGCGACCCGGGAGTCCGGGAGCAGGGCCGCGGCCTGCTCGGCGGCGCTGCCCTCCTCGGGCTTGAGCGCGTAGGCGCCCTTCTTGTCGAAGCCCAGCGGGTTGACGCAGTCCACGACGAGCTTGCCGGCCAGGTCGGCGGCGAGCGACTTCAGCGTGTCGCCGTGCCCGTCCCACGGTACGGCGACGATCACGATGTCACTGCGGCGCGCGGCCTCGGCGTTGTCGGCGCCCTCGACGCCGTGGCCGAGCTCGTCCGCGGCGGCCCGGGCGCGGTCGGCGGACCGGGACCCGATGATCACCTTCTGCCCGGCCCTGGCGAGCCGGTAGGCGAGTCCCTTGCCCTGCGGCCCGGTGCCGCCGAGCACGCCGACGACGTACCCGGAGACGTCGGGCAGGTCCCAGGGATCCTTGGCGGGGGCCTTCTGTGCGCTGTCGGTAGAGGTCATGGGGCGACTCTACGTCGCCGGGTGCGCACGGTGACCGGGAAGAGCGGGGACGAGATCGGGACGGCCGGCGGAGAAAAGCAGTTGCCTCCGCACCCCCCTCGTCCGGAGCATGCCCAGGTGACTTCCGCGCTGCTTCCCGATCTTGCTCCCTGGCGGGCCTCCGTCGACTTCCGGCGGTTGTGGAAGTCGGGGCTGATCAGCGGCTTCGGCAGTTTTCTGACCCTGGTCGCGCTGCCCGTGCAGTTGAAGGGCCTGACGGAGTCCACCGCGGCCGTCGGAGCGATCGGCGCGGTGGAGCTGCTGCCGCTGATCGTGTGCGGGCTGTACGGCGGCGCGCTGGCCGACGCGCTGGACAAGCGGCGCCTGATCCTGTGGACGGAGGCCGGGCAGGGGCTGCTCAGCGCGGTGCTGCTGCTCAACGCCCTGCTCCCGGGCCCCGCGATCTGGCCGCTGTACGCCGTCGCCGCGCTCTCCTCCGCGCTCGGCGCGGTGCAGCGCCCGGCCCTGGACTCGCTGTGGCCGAGGATCGTCGCCCATGACGACATGGCCGCCGCGGCCTCGCTGAACTCGCTGCGCTGGACCGTGGGCGGTGTCGCGGGCCCGGCGCTCGCCGGCGTGGTCGTGGCGTACGCGGGCCTGGGCTGGGCGTACGCCGCCGATGTGCTGACCTTCGCCGTGTCGCTGGCGTACATCGTGCGGATCGCGGCCTCCCCCGCCGCCCACGAGGCCGCGAAGCCCTCGCTGCGGGCGATCGCGGAGGGCGCCCGGTACGCGTGGAGCCGCAAGGAACTCCTCGGCACCTATGTCGTGGACCTCGCGGCGATGTCCCTGGCGATGCCGCTCGCGGTGCTGCCGTTCCTCGCCGACGAGCTGGACGCCGACTGGGCGCTCGGGCTGATGTACGCGAGCATCCCGGCGGGGGCCCTGCTGATGAGCCTGGTCAGCGGCTGGTCCTCGCGGGTGCACCGGCACGGCCTGATGGTGGTGCTGGCGGCGGCCGGCTGGGGCCTGTCGGTGACGGCGGCGGGGCTGACCCGGCACGTCTGGCTGGTGCTGCTCCTGCTCGCCGTCGGCGGCGCGTTCGACATGGTCAGCGGCATCTTCCGGTCGGCCATGTGGAACCAGACGATCCCCGACGAGCTGCGCGGCCGGCTCGCCGGGATCGAACTGCTGTCCTACTCCGTGGGGCCCCAGCTGGGCCAGGTCCGCGCGGGCGGCCTCGCCGCGTGGCTGGGCCTGCGCACGTCCGTCGCGAGCGGCGGCCTGGCCTGCGCGGGCGTGGTGGGCCTGCTCGCGCTGTGCCTGCCGGGCCTCATGACGTACGACGCGCGGACGAACGCGCACGCGGTGCGGATGCGGGAGCGCCGCGCCGAGGCCGCCGCCGCGAGGGCGTGATCACTTCCCGTCGGGGTCCCCGGAGTCCGACGGGGAGGCGTCCGTCGGGGAGGCGTCGCGCCACCGCGGATCGTTCTCCCACTCCAGATTCCGCTCGGCCGCCGCCTCCATCGCGTGCTGGGCCTCCTGCGGGGAGGCGTACGGCCCGAACCGGTCCTTGCCCGGACAGTCCGGCCCCTCCTCGACCTTCTTGTGCTCCAGGCAGTAGTACCACTCACCCGGCTTGCCCACGGTTCGCTTCTTGAACAGGGCCATGGACTGCTCCTCTCACCGACCAACGACATGTTCCCCCATGTCCGCTGGATAGACTCGCCGGTATGTCTGGCCAGTCGCTGCTCGTACCGGGGGAACAGTCCCCCATTCGCTCCGTCCCGGGGAACATCCGTCGCCCCGAGTACGTCGGCAAGCCCGCGCCGACGCCGTACACCGGACCCGAGGTGCAGACCCCGGAGACCGTCGAGGCGATGCGGGTCGCCGGGCGGATCGCCGCGCGGGCGATGGAGGAGGCCGCGAAGATCATCGCGCCCGGGGTCACCACGGACCAGCTGGACAAGGTGGCCCATGAGTACATGTGCGACCACGGCGCCTACCCGTCCACGCTCGGCTACCGCGGCTTCCCCAAGTCCCTGTGCACCTCCGTCAACGAGGTCATCTGCCACGGCATCCCGGACTCGACGGTCCTGCGGGACGGCGACATCGTCAACCTGGACGTGACCGCGTACATCGGCGGGGTGCACGGCGACAACAACGCCACGTACCTGGTCGGGGACGTGGACGAGGAGTCGCGGCTGCTGGTGGAGCGCACCCGGGAGGCCCTGAACCGGGCGATCAAGGCGGTCAAGCCGGGCCGGCAGATCAACATCATCGGCCGGGTCATCGAGTCGTACGCCAAGCGGTTCGGCTACGGCGTGGTGCGGGACTTCACCGGGCACGGCATCAACTCGTCGTTCCACTCCGGCCTGATCATCCCGCACTACGACAGCCCGCACGCCACCACGGTGATGCAGCCGGGCATGACCTTCACCATCGAGCCGATGCTGACCCTGGGCACGCACGAGTACGACATGTGGGAAGACGGCTGGACGGTCGTGACGAAGGACCGCAGGCGCACCGCGCAGTTCGAGCACACGCTGGTGGTCACGGACGACGGCGCGGACATCCTGACCCTGCCCTGACCGCCCCGCCCTGCCCCGCCCGCTCCGAGGAGAACCCGCCCCCTGCCAGGGCGGGTTTTCTCTTGTACGATTTTACCGACACACTGTCGGGAAAGGTACCGACATGAGGTCGGTAAAGCCATTGACTTAGGTAAGCCTTACCTTAGAGGATGTGCCTCATGGACTCTTTCTCGCGCCTCATCCGCACCGCGTCCCACGAACAGCACACGGAGGCGGAGACCTCGACCTTCATGAGCGATCTGCTCGGCGGCCGGCTGGGCGTGGACGCCTACGCCCGCTACACCGAGCAACTGTGGTTCGTCTACGAGGCACTGGAGAGCGCGGCCGAGCGACTGGCCGGCGACCCGGTGGCCGGCCCGTTCATCCGGCCGGAACTGCTGCGGCTCGCCGCCCTGGAGCAGGACCTGGCGCATCTGCGGGGCCCCGACTGGCGGGCGGGCCTGAGCGCCCTGCCCGCGACCCGGGCGTACGCCGACCGGGTGCGCGAGTGCGCCGAGGAGTGGCCCGGCGGTTACGTCGCCCACCACTACACCCGCTACCTGGGCGACCTGTCGGGCGGTCAGATCATCCGCGACCGCGCGGAGAAGACCTGGGGCTTCGCCCGGAAGGGCGCCGGGGTGCGCTTCTACGTCTTCGAGGAGATCTCCAACCCGGCCGCGTTCAAGCGCGAGTACCGGGAACTGCTGGACGGGATACGGGCGGACGACCTGGAGAAGCAGCGTGTCACGGCCGAGTGCAAGCGGGCGTTCGCGCTGAACACGGCCGTCTTCCACGCCCTGGGCGAGGAGTTCCCGCTCTCCGCCTGACCCTCCTGGAGCGCGCCCGGCCGGGTCAGCGCTCCAGGCACACCCGGCCACCCAGCTCCACCCAGCCCGCCGGCTGCGGCGCGGTGAGCAGCTGGGAGCCCTTGCCCTGGGTGATGTTGAGGGCGCGGTCGAGACGTCCGGTGAGCTGGAGCGCGGCCGCGCCCGTGGCCTCGTCCTCCTCGATGCCGTCACCGCGGCCGGGGAAGCCCCGGGCCCGGATCCGCCCGGCCGCCTCGTCCTCCCACGCCCAGGCGTACAACCAGTCGCCGGGAGGCGGTACTTGGAGCGCGTCGACCTCGGCGGGGGTGGCGTACCGGCGCAGGGTGCGCGGCGCGGCCCACTCCGGGCGGGCCTCGATCCAGCAGAACTCGCCGTCCTGCCGGGCGCCCACCGTCCCGGCCGGGACGACGAGTTCGGGCACGTCCAGCAGCCAGGCGGCGCCGACGCACGGGTACCCGGCGAACGGCAGCCGGGCGGAGGGCGTGTAGATGTCGATCACGCCGCGCTCGGGGTCGTCCACGAACACGGTCTCGCTGAAGCCGAGTTTGGCGGCGAGCGCCTGCCGGTCGGCGCGCTCGGGCAGCGTGGAGCCGTCGCGGACGACGCCGAGCTCATTGCCGTAGCCGCCGTGCGGTGCGCAGAAGACGCGCAGTACGTCGTAGTCAGTCACCGGGGAATTGAAACACCGCGCGCGCCGCGAGCGCGTCCCGGACGGCGGCAGCGGTACGACGCCTGCCGGCCGCCGCCGCGGTGGAGGCCGAGGCTGGCGCCGGGCCACTCCCGCAGGAGGTTCTCGGTCCAGCTGCCGGGCTGGAACCGGGTGCGCGGGGCCGGTTCCCAGCGGCCGTCGGCGAGCGCCCGGCTGTGCGCACCCGGCAACTGACCGCAGGCGTACGCCCGTCGGCGCGGTGGAGGTGGGGGCCGGGGCAGCGGGGCGCGCTTCCGGTGACCGAGCGGCCGAGCGGCAGGGGCCGTTCGCCCTGCCGCAGCAGCGGCCGGCCGTCGGCGGTGGTCTCGAAGCGCGGGGGCGGCGGGCCCGGCCGGTCCGTGATGTCCGGTACCAGGCGCCCCGGCCCCGGCGGCCCCCGCGCGCTGCCCGCGTGCCCGGTCCTCTCCCCCGCCGCGAAACGCCCCGAGGGCAGGAGACGGCCCGGTCCTGAGCGTCCAGGACCGGGCCGCCGGTCTTGTTTCCGATCCCCTGCCTTACGCCTCGGCGCCCGCCGGGCGCCGCCTGCGGACCGCGATGACCACACCCGCGCCCGCCGCGACGGCGACCGCGGCCGCCGCGCCCAGGGCGCCGACCGGGGCGTCGGAGCCGGTGGCGGCCAGGCTGCCGCCGGCCACGCCACCGCCGCCGACGGTGGATCCGGTGCCGGTGCCGCCGGTCGTACCGGCGCCGCCCGCCGTGCCGGTACCGCCTCCGGTGCCCCCGGTGCCCCCGGTGCCCCCGGACGACGTGCCCGTGCCGCCGTTGCCGGAGGGCAGGTCGGCGTCGTCGGTCAGGGCCACGGACAGGGCGACCGGGTCGAGCACGGTGCCCTTGGTGTAGTAGCCGCTGAACGCCTTGGCGCCCGCGTCGGTGAGCGTGGCGGTGACGCCGTTGACCGTGATGACGTCGTTCTTCGCGGTGAGACCGGTGGACTTGGCCTTCAGGTCGGCCAGCACCACGTCCTCGGACTTCTTGCCGAGGCTCGTGACATCGGCGGTCAGCGTGCCGGTGCCGTGGTTCAGCTTGGCGTGCAGATCGCTGAGGGTGAGGTCGAGGCCGTACGTGCCGTTGCTCTCGTGGCCCTTGAAGTTCACCGCGCCCTTGAAGGCGGCGGCGAGGGTGCCGGCCTTGGTGTCGTAGCTGCCGGTGGCGCCGGGGAAGGTGAACGCGCCGTTGCCGGACGCCTGCTTGGCGCCGCCCGAGGCGGTGATCTTCCCCTGGGCCGGGCCGCTGACGACGTAGGTGCGGAAGGTCTCCTTGACGCCCCAGCCGAGCGTGCCGTCGGCTATGGCGCCCTTGGTGGGAGCCGTGGAGGGGGACGCGGTCGGGCTCTTGGAGGGGGACCCGGTGGGCTTCGGGGTCGTGGTCTGCGTCGGCTTCGGGGTCGCCGTCCTCGTGGGCGTGGGGGCCGGGGTGGTGGTCTTCGTCGGTTCCGGCTCCGGGGACTGCTTCGGCGCGGCCACCGTCAGCGGGTCGCCGGCCGCGCCCGCGTAGGAGGAGCTGCCGAGGAAGGCGCCCGCCTCGGTGGTGAGCGTCGTGGCCAGGCCGGTCATGTCCGGGCCGGTCGGCGCGGCGACCTTGGCCAGCGGCACGTCCTGCTGCTTGGCGCCGCCGTCGGAGACCAGGTCGGCGGTGAGGGCGCCGGTGGCGCTGTCGTACTGGACGTCGGAGATCTCCCGGGTGAACCCGTGCAGCGTGGACTTGATGGTGAGGGTGCCCCGGAAGGCCAGGTGCACGGTGTGCTTGGCGCTGTCGTAGGTCCCCTTGCCGTCCGTGAAGGTGAAGGCGCCGTTGTCCGCGGCCTGGGAGGCGCCGTCGGTGGCGGTGAAGGTGCCCTGGGCGAAGCCGGTGACGTAGGAGCGGTACGACTGCTTGATGCCCCAGGTCAGCTGGTAGCCGGTGAGGGGGACGTCGGCGGCCGAGGCGGCGGTCGCGGTGAGGGTGCCGCAGCCGAGGGTGACCGCGACGGCGGCGGCGAGGGCGAGTCGTCTGGGGGTGATGGCGGACATGGGTGGTTTCCGTCTCCTTGGAATGGGGGTGGGCGGGGGTCAGTTGTCGTCGGCGGCGCGGCGGGCGCGGTGCCTGCGCAGGGCGTAGACACCGGCCGCGGCGAGCAGCAGCGCACCGGCCGCGGCGGCGAGGGTGAGGGGCAGGACGGGGGTGCCGTCGTCGGCGGCGGCGGTGCCGGTCTTCGAGGCGGCCGGTGTCCGCGCCGGTTCGGGCGCCGACGGGGTGGCGGTGACATGGCCCGGGTCGGGCAGGGCGGGCAGCTCGGCGTCGTCGGTGAGGGTGACGGCGAGGGACACGGGGTCCATCGCGGTGCCCGGCTGGTACATCCCGCCGAACGCCTCGGCGCCCTCGGCGGTGAGCTTCGCCGGAGCCTCCGTCAGCTCGGCGAGGCCCTTCACCGGGGTGAGGTCCTTGGCGGTGAAGGTCACGAGCGGGACCTTCCTGCTGGTGGCGTCCGCCGTGGTGACATCGGCGTAGAGGGTGCCCTTGCCGTCGTGGACGGCGACCCGGACCGCGCCGAACCGCAGGTCGAGCCCGTGCTCGCCGGTGAAGCGGATCGCGCCCCGGAATCGGGCGGTCAACTCGCCCTTGGCGTACGTGCCCTGACCTGACGTGAACCGGAAGAGGGCACCGCCGTCGCGAGCGCCGTCGCTGAGCTTCCACGCGCCCTGGGCGATGTCGCCGGTGACGTACTCGCGGAAGGTGCGGCGCACGCCCCAGTCGACGGCGCCGTCCACGAGGGCGCCGGGCGCGGGGGGCTTCTTGTGCCCGGTGCTCCTGGACGGGCTGGGCGAGGGCGCGCCGGCGGGCTCGACGTCGACCGCGAGGCTCACCGGGTCCAGCGCGGTCCCGGCCGTGTAGTACCCGGCGAAGGACGTGGCGCCCTGGGCGGTGAGCGTGGCGGGCACGTTGTTCAGGACGACCTCGCCGCCCGCGCCGCGCATGTCGATGCCGCGCAGCGAGAGGGAGGCGAAGGGCACCTGTGTGGACGCCGTGACCGCCCCGGTGCCCTTCGCCTTGCCGGTGACGTCCAGATACAGGGTGCCGGTGGTACCGGAGATCCGGACGGTGGGGTGGCTGAGGGTGAGGTCGAGCTGGTAGCCGCCGCCGCTCGCCCGGTGGCCGACGAAGCGGACCCCGCCGGCGAAGGAGGCGCCGAGTCTGCCGGTGTCGCCGTCGTAGGAGCCGGTCGCCGAGGGGAAGCGGAACTGGCTGCTGCCCACGGTGCCGGCGCCCCCGGTGAGGGAGTAACCGCCGTTGGCGATGGGCCCGGTGACATAGCTCTGGAAGGAGGATTTCACCCCCCAGTCGAGCCGTCCTCCTTGCACGGTACGGCTCGTGGCGTGCGCGGTACCGGCCGGGAGCAGCAGGGCCCCCAGGACGGCCGTGCACACCACGGTGACCAGGGCACGAAGGCGCGCGGGCATGGGAATCCTCCGGAAACGACGGCCGGTAGCGAACTAAGGTAAGGCTAACCTAAACTCCCCTGGGGGGATCAAGAAGCCGACCGAAGGGAACGGGACGAGGCCGTGAGACGGTTCCGTACACAACTGGCGGGGGCACTGGTGTCCTTGGCCGTGCTCCTCGCGGGCGCCACCGGATGCGGAGGCTCCCCGAAGGCCGCCGCGCAGGCCCCGGCGACCGCCGCGGCCGACCGGGTGGAGCCGCTGAAGGACACCCCCGCACCCCACCTGCCGGTCACCGTCGCCTCGGCCGACGGGCGGAAGGTGACCGTGCGCGAGGCGCGCCGGATCGTGCCGCTGTCCGGCAGCCTCAGCGAGATCGTGTTCACCCTCGGGCTGGGCGAGCGGGTCGTGGCGCGGGACATCACCGCCACCTTCCAGCAGGCCGCGAAGCTCCCGGTGGTCACCCGCAACCACGACGTCTCCGCCGAGAGCGTGCTGTCCCTGAAGCCCGATCTGGTCATCGCCGAGACGACGTCCGGGCCCGCGGAGGCGGTCGACCAGATCCGCGCGGCCGGTGTCCCGGTGCTCGTGGTCGCCCCGGCCGAGGGCCTGGCCGATGTGAGTCCGCGCATCGAGACCGTCGCCCGCGCCCTGGGCGTCCCGGCCGCGGGCAAGGAGCTGGCCCAGCGCTCGGAGGCCCGGATCGCCGCCGTGCGCAAGGAGATTCCGGCGCACAAGGACAGGCCCCGGGTCGCGTTCCTCTATCTGCGTGGCTCGGCCTCCGTGTATCTCATCGGCGGCAAGGGCTCCGGCGCGACCTCGCTGCTCGAAGCCGCCGGGGCGGTGGACGCCGGGGCCGCGTCCGGGCTCACCAAGGACTTCACCGCCATCACCGCCGAGGCACTCGCCCAGGCCGCGCCGGACGCGATCCTGGTGATGACCAAGGGACTTCAGTCCGTGGGCGGTGTCGACGGGCTGGTGAAGATCCCGGGGGTCGCCGAGACACCGGCCGGGATGCACCGCAGGATCGTCTCCGTCGAGGACGGGGTGCTGCTGAACTACGGGCCGCGCACCGACCAGGTGCTGGCCTCCGTGGTCCACCAGCTCTACGGAGGCGGGGACAAGTGACCGTGCTCGACAAACCGGCCGAGCGGACGGCGCCCGCCCCGGCCCCCGCCCGGCGCCCCGCCGCCTGGCTGCTGACCGCCGCCCTGGTCCTCGCCCTGCTGGTCCTGGTGCCCCTGGCCGCGGGCCTCGGCGCCTATCCGATCCCGGTCGCCGACGTGCTCGGCTCGGTGCTGCACCGGGCCCACCTCGGCGGGACGGAACTGGACCGGGTGGCCGAGTCGGTGCTGTGGAACGTGCGGTTCCCGAGGATCGCGCTGGCGCTGCTGGTCGGCGCCTCGCTGGGCTGCGCGGGGGCGCTGATGCAGGGCGTGTTCGGCAATCCGCTCGCCGAGCCGGGCGTCATCGGCGTCTCCTCGGGCGCGGCGGTGGGCGCGGTCGCCGCGATCGCGTTCGGCCTCGACTTCCTGGGCATGTGGACCGTGCCGGTCCTCGCGTTCGTCTCCGGTCTCGGCACGGTGCTGCTCGTCTACGCCATGTCCCGCTCCGGCGGCCGTACCGAGGTGGTGACGCTGATCCTCACCGGGATCGCGGTGAACGCCTTCGGGGGCGCGCTGATCGGACTGTTCCTCTTCTTCGCGGACACCGCCGCCGTGAACCAGATCACCTTCTGGCAGCTCGGCTCGCTGTCCCAGGCGACCTGGCCGAAGGTGCTCGCGGTGCTGCCCTGCGCGCTGCTCGGGCTCGGCCTCGCACCGCTGTACACGCGCCGCCTCGACCTGCTGGCGCTGGGCGAACGCCCGGCCCGGCACCTGGGGGTGGACGTGGAGCGGCTGCGCCTCGTGCTCGTCCTGGTGATCGCGCTGCTGACGGCGGCGGCGGTCAGTGTCGCGGGCATCATCGGCTTCGTCGGGCTGGTCGTCCCGCATCTGCTGCGGATGATGGCGGGTCCCGGCCATCGCTTCCTGGTGCCGGGCAGCGCCCTGCTCGGCGCGCTGGTGCTGCTCGCCGCCGATCTGGTCGCGCGCACCGCCGCCGCCCCGGCCGAGCTGCCCCTCGGGGTGCTGACCGCCCTGATCGGCAGCCCGTTCTTCTTCCTGCTGCTGCGCAGGACCCGGCGCCGGCAGGGGGGTTGGGCATGAGCGCGCTGTTCGCCCCGGGCCGGATGCGGCTGCGCCGCCGCCCCGCCCCGCCCGCTCCCGCCGCCCCCGGTGACGTGCTCGCCGAGGCCGAGGGCCTTCGGGTACGACTGGGCGCCCGGCCGGTGCTCGACGGGGTCGGGGTGAGCGCCCGGGCCGGTGAGGTGCTCGCGCTCGTCGGACCCAACGGGGCCGGGAAATCGACCCTGTTGGGCGCGCTCGCGGGGGACGTCCCGGCCGCCGGGGGTGTCGTACGACTGCACGGCCGCCCCGTCGACGCCTGGACGGCGGCCGAACTCGCGCTGCGCCGGGCGGTGTTGCCGCAGTCGGCGGCGCTGGCCTTCCCGTTCACCGTGGCGGAGGTCGTCCGGATGGGCCGGGCGCCGCACGCGGCCGCGCCCGCCGAGGACGACCTCGCCGTGGCGGAGGCGATGGCGGCGACCGAGGTGAGCGACTTCGCCGGGCGGCTGTTCGGCGCGCTCAGCGGCGGCGAACGGGCCCGGGTCGCACTGGCCCGGGTGCTGGCCCAGCGCGCCCCGCTGCTGCTGCTCGACGAGCCGACCGCCGCGCTCGACCTGCGGCACCAGGAGGCGGTGCTGCGGCTGTGCCGGGAGCGGGCGCTGGCCGGCGACGCGGTGGTGGTCGTGCTGCACGACCTGGCGCTCGCGGCGGCCTACGCGCACCGGGTGGTCGTCCTGCGCGGCGGCCGGGTCGCGGCCGACGGGCCACCGGCCGAGGTGTTCACGGAGCCGCTGCTGTCCGAGGTGTACGAGCACCCGGTGGAGGTGTTCGCCCATCCCCGCGGCACCGGTGTCGTCGTCGGCCCGAGGCGTATGCCGTGAGAGCCGGATCACGCGCCCGACGGGTATGAGAGGGGTAAGGCTCAGGTAAGTTAGGGCAGCCTCACCACACTGGATCGTCAGGGAGTCCGCATGCGTGCCGTCCGTCCGACCGTCATCGCCGCCGTCACCGCGGCCGCGTTGACCGCCCTTTCGGCCTGCACCGCCAAGAGCGAGGGCAAGGACGGCGACGCCATCCGGGTCACCGCCGCGGACTCGGCGTGCGACACCTCCGCCACCTCGGTCCCGGCCGGCCAGGTGACCCTGGAGATAGCGAACAAGGGCTCCAGGGCCACCGAGGTGGAGATCCTGTTCCCGGACGACCGGATCGTCTCCGAGAAGGAGAACATCGGACCGGGCACCAAGTACACGCTGACCGCCGAGGTGAAGGCGGGGTCGTACGAGATAGCGTGCCGCCCCGGCATGAAGGGCCACGGCGTCCGCCAGAAGCTCACCGTCACCGGTGGCTCGGCGTCGGCGAAGCGGGACCCGAAGCTGGACAAGGCGGTCGCCGAGTACCGGCAGTACGCGCAGGACCAGGCCGACGCCACCGTGCCGCTCGCGCAAAAGTTCGCCGACGCGATCAAGGCGGGCGACCTCGACGCGGCCAAGAAGGCGTACGCGCCCTCGCGCCTGGGCTGGGAGCGCACCGAGCCGGTCGCGGAGTCCTTCGGTGACATCGACCCGAAGACCGACACCCGCGCCGACGGCCTGGAGAAGGGCCAGAAGTGGACCGGCTGGCACCGCCTCGAAAAGGCCCTGTGGGCCGACAAGAAGATCGGTGCCGAGGAGAAGACCCTCGCCGACCAGCTGGTGAGCGACCTCAAGGACTGGCAGCGGCGGGTCGGCAAGGCCGAGATCACCCCGACGTCCATGGCCAACGGCGCCAAGGAGCTGCTGGACGAGGTCGCCACCGGCAAGGTCACCGGCGAGGAGGACCGCTACTCGCACACCGACCTCGCCGACTTCAAGGGCAATGTCGAGGGCGCGCAGAAGTCGTACGAGCTGCTGAAGCCGGTCGCCGTCACGCACGACCCGGCGCTCACCAAGGAGCTGGACAAGCAGTTCGCCGCGCTGGACAAGGTGCTGGACGGCTACCGCTCGGACACGTCGTCGTACGACTTCGTCTCCTACGACAAGGTCACCGGGACCCAGCGCAAGGAGCTGTCGGACGCGGTGAACGCGCTCGCCGAGCCGCTGTCGAAGCTCGCCGCCGCGGTCGTCAAGTAAGGGTCCGGGCCGATGACTGAGGATCAGCGGGAGACCCGGCCCTCGCGCCGGGCGCTGATCGGCTGGGGCGGGGCCGGGATCGCGCTCGGTGCCGTGGCGGCCGGGGGCGCGGTGGCGCTGACGAACGCGGGGTCCGGCACGGCGGACGCGGCCGGGGCCGGGGGCGCGGTGGAGTTCCACGGCGCCCACCAGGCGGGCATCGCGACGCCCGTGCAGGACCGGCTGCACTTCGCCGCGTTCGACGTGAAGACGGACGACCGCGAGGAGTTCGTCCAGCTGCTGAAGGACTGGACGGCGGCGGCCCGGCGGATGACCGCGGGCAGGCCGGTCGGCGAGGGCGCCTACGGCGGGCTCCCCGAGGCCCCGCCGGACGACACCGGCGAGGCGCTGGGCCTCACCCCGTGCCGGCTGACCCTGACCATCGGCTTCGGCCCCTCCCTGTTCGACCGGTTCGGGCTGCGCGGCAAGCGGCCCGAAGCCCTCGTCGACCTGCCCGAGTTCCCCGGGGACAACCTGGAGAAGACCCGCACCGGCGGCGATCTGTGCGTCCAGGCCTGCGCGGACGACCCCCAGGTCGCCGTGCACGCCATCCGCAACCTCGCCCGCATCGGCTTCGGCAAGGTCGCCGTGCGCTGGTCCCAGCTCGGCTTCGGCAAGACCTCCTCGACCACCCCGGACGCGCAGACCCCGCGCAACCTCTTCGGCTTCAAGGACGGCACCCGCAACATCGCGGGCACCGAGACCGACCGGCTGGCGAAGCACGTGTGGGTCGGCGCCGGGGATGGCCCGGACTGGATGACCGGCGGCTCGTACCTGGTCGCCCGGCGCATCCGGATGAACATCGAGACCTGGGACCGTACCTCGCTCCAGGAGCAGGAGGACGTGTTCGGGCGGGACAAGCGCGAGGGCGCGCCGGCCGGCCGGGCGGGCGAGCACGACGCGCCGTTCCTGAAGGCGATGAAGCCCACCGCGCACGTACGGCTCGCGCACCCGGACGCCAACTCCGGGATCACCATCCTGCGCCGCGGCTACTCCTTCACCGACGGCACCGACGGCCTCGGCCGGCTGGACGCGGGCCTGTTCTTCCTGGCCTACCAGCGCGATGTGCGCCACGGCTTCATCCCGCTCCAGCGCAAGCTGTCCGCGCACGACGCGCTGGGCGAGTACATCCAGCACGTGGGTTCCGCGGTCTTCGCGGTCCCGCCGGGCGTCCGGGACGCCGCCGACTGGTGGGGCCGCCCACTGTTCTCGAAGGAGGCGTAGCCCGTGTTCTCCAACTACCTGATCGGTCTGCGGGAGGGGCTTGAGGCGTCGCTCGTCGTCTGCATCCTGATCGCGTACCTGGTCAAGACCGGCCGCCGGGACGCCCTGCGGCCCATCTGGACCGGCATCGCCGTCGCGATCGCGCTGGCCCTCGGCTTCGGCTGCGCGCTCGAATTCGGCTCCCAGGAGATGACGTTCCAGGCGCAGGAGGCGCTCGGCGGCTCGCTGTCGGTCCTCGCGGTGGGCCTGGTGACCTGGATGGTGTTCTGGATGCGGCGCACCGCCCGGCACCTGAGGTCCGAGCTGCACGGCAAGCTGGACGCGGCGCTCGCGATGGGCACCGGCGCGCTGGTCGCCACGGCGTTCCTCGCGGTCGGCCGGGAGGGCTTGGAGACCGCCCTGTTCGTGTGGGCCTCGGTGCACGCGGCCGGGGACGGCACCCCGCGCCCGCTGATCGGCGTCGCCCTCGGCCTCGCCACGGCGGTGGTGCTGGGCTGGCTGTTCTACCGGGGCGCGCTGCGCATCAACCTGGCGAAGTTCTTCACCTGGACCGGCGGCATGCTGGTCGTGGTCGCGGCGGGCGTGCTGGCGTACGGCTTCCACGACCTCCAGGAGGCCGGCTGGATCCCCGGCCTCACCCACCTGGCCTTCGACATCAGCGACACCGTCGAGCCGGACAGCTGGTACGGCACGCTCCTGAAGGGCGTGTTCAACTTCCAGCCGGACCCGACGGTCGTCCAGGTCACGGTCTGGGCCCTGTACGTGGTCCCGGTGCTCACGGTGTTCCTCGCCCCGGTAGGGTTCGCCTCCGGGAAGGGGAAGGTGAAGGAACCCGATGACCAGGGAACGCAGTCCTCGACGGCTTCGCCGGCGTGACCGGAACGCACTGACAGCGGCCGCACTGACCGCCTTGTCGCTGACGGTGAGCGGCTGCGTGGTGGTGCACGGGGAGCGCGAGGTGCTGCCCGGCGCCACCCGGGCGGAGGCCGCGAAGGCGGTGGCCGCGTTCACCGACGCGTACAACAAGGCCGACAAGGCGTACGACAGTTCGCTCGACGCGCCCTATGTCACCGGGCCGCTCGCCGACATCGACGCCGCCCGGCTGAAGGCGGGGCACGCCGACAGCCCGTCCGGCAACGCGGGTCACGTACCGCTGAAGCTGTCGGACGTGAAGATCACGATCCCGAAGAAGGCGGGCTGGCCCCGCTGGTTCCTCGCGGACGCGCGGGGCAACAAAGGCGGCGACCACCGCTGGTTGCTGGTGTTCACCCGGGCGGATCTGGGTGAGCGGTGGCGGGTGGCGTATCTGACGCTGGCGGCCCCGGGCGCCGTACCGGAGTTCAAGAAGGACAAGGACGGCTGGGCCGAGGCGGTGCCGGCGTCCTCGGACGAACTGGCCGTGACGCCCGGGGACTTGAGCCGCTCGTACGTCGACTACCTGAAAAAGGGCGGCAGGACGTTCGCCGCCGGGCCCAACACCAGCCAGCTGCGCGCCTATCGGGAGAGTCAGGCCCGCAAGCCCGGCCTGGTGCGCCAGTACATCGACCAGCCGCTGACCCGCGGCGACTACGCCCCCCTGGCGCTGCGCACGACGGACGGCGGTGCGCTGGTCTTCTTCACCACGCACCACTACGAGAAGGAGACCGCCGCCGCGAACTCCTCGGTGCCGACGCCCGGCAAGGCCGTGCTGGCCCTCACGAAGGGCGAGATCCACCAGTCCCTCACGCTGGAGTCGGTGGCCGGCCAGGCCGCGCTGGACCCGGCGGGCAAGGGGGCGGTGTCGATCGTGGCGAAGGTGAACGGTGTGACGGGGGCGAAGGGCGAGTAGCGCCAGGGCTTCAGCGGCGCAGCGGCCAGGGCCGGTCCAGGTCGGCGGTGGCCTCCCCGGCGACGTGCCGGGCGCAGGCGTCGGTGAGGGACTCCAGCAGGGTCAGGGGCTCGGGCAGCGGATGCTCCGGGCCGCGCAGCCAGCGGACCTGCTGGTCGTCGTCGCCGGGCAGGCGGGCCGGGGGCACGAGGACGTAGGAGCCCCGGCAGTGCCAGCGCAGGCCGGGGTGCTCGGCCATCGTCTCGGGGTGGCAGTCCAGCTCGCAGGGCCACCACTCGTCCTCGTCCTCGGGGGTGCCCCGGGTGAGGGTGAAGAACAGCATCCGGCCGTCGTCGCTCTCGGCGACCGGCCCCACCTCGACGCCCTGGGCGAGCAGCCGTTCCAGCGCCTCCCGGCCGGCCTGCGCGGGCACGTCCAGGACGTCGTGGACCATGCCGGTCGCGGTGATGAAGTTGGCCTGCGGCTGGTGCCGGGCCCAGCGCTCGATCTGCGGGCGGTCGATCGTGGACTGCGTCTGCCAGGCGAACGACACGGGGTGCCGGGCCGGGGTGGGGCAGCCCACGCGGTCGCAGGAACATCGGTAACCGGGCGCCGGATGCGCGGCGGGCGCGAGCGGGAGACCCGCTTCGGCGGCGGCGAGCAGCAGGGCCTCACGGCCGCCGTCGCCGGCGACGTCCTCCTTGGGGCGGCGGCCACGCAGCCACTGGGAGAGTTTGCCCTGCCGGCCGCTCCGGCCGTCGAACGTGCCGCTCATCAATCCCCTCGCCTCGCTGGTGTGCGGACAGCATGCCTCATGGTCCCACCTTCGTGCGCTTCGGGGGGCGGCAGGCGGATACGGGGGGAATCGGACGAGACGTACCTCACATCGACGCGTCCGGGGGCCAGGCGGCGCCCCAGTCCGTGTCGCGGGCCGCCTTGTACAGGTCGCCGTGGCGTTTGGTGACCGTCGTGCGGCGCAGCTGTTCGTCCGCCTCGCACAGGTCCAGCAGCACCTGGCCCTTGCGGATCTGGGGGCGGCGTACGACGCGGGCGGGGGCGGGCTCGGCGGGCAGGCGGGTGGCGGCGACGTAGGAGAACTTCTCGTCCTCCCAGGCCAGGGAGCCGCCCTTGACCCTGCGGTGCAGGGAGGAGCGGGGGACGCGGGCGGAGAAGTGGCACCAGTCGGTGCCGGGGGCGATCGGGCAGGCGGCGCTGTGCGGGCAGGGCGCGGCGACGCGGAACCCGGCACGGATCAGCCGGTCGCGGGCCTCGATGACCCGGGCGTACCCGGCGGGCGTGCCGGCCTCCACGATCAGCACGGTCCGGGCGGCGGCCGCGGCGGCGTCGACGAGGGCGGTGCGGTCGGACTCGGCCAGCTCGTTGAGGACGTACGACACCGTGAGCAGGTCGGCGGGCGCCAGGTCGAGCGCGGAGCCGATGCGGGCGCGCTGCCAGCGGGCGCCGGTCAGGGCCGGGTTGGCGGCGGCCAGTTCCCGGCCGAGGGCGAGCGCGGGCTCGGCCCAGTCGAGGACGGTGACCGGGCGGGTGCCGGCCCAGGTGTCGGTGACCGCCCAGGTCGCGGCGCCGGTGCCGCCGCCGACGTCCACATGGCTGCCGGGAACCCAGCCGGGCACGGCATCGGCGAACGCCCCGAGCGCCGAGCGCACGGCCTCGAAGGTGGCCGGCATCCGGTAGGCGGCGTAGGCGGCGACGTCGGCACGGTCGCGGAGGATCGGCGCGTGGGTCGGGGTGTCGCCGCGGTAGGCGGCGATGAGCCGTTCGACGGCGCCGGCGGCCTGGCTGGGCGGCAGTCCGTCGAGCATCTCGGCAAGGCTGCGGCGAAGCACGTCGGCCGGTGGTACGGGGGCGGTCACCTGGAGATTCTATGGCGAGCGGCGGGGACAGCGGACCGACCGGGGCCCGGCTCCCGGACGGCATCACCCGATACCCGGGCCGGTATCACCCAATACCCGGGCCGGTATCGCCCGGCGCCTGGTCCGGCATCGCCCGGCTCCCGGATCGGTACCGCCCGACACCCGGACCCGTATCGCCCGGCACCCGAACCGGCATCACCCGACACCCAGACCCGTATCGCCCGCCACCCGGACCGGCATCACCCGATACCCGGGCGGGTATCGCCCGGCTCCCGGACCCGTATCGCCCGGTGCCTGGACCGGCATCGCCCGACTCGCGGATCGGTACCGCCCGACACCCGGACCCGTATCGCCCGGCACCCGAACCGGCATCACCCGACCCCCGGACCCGTATCGCCCGCCACCCGGACCGTTATCCCCCGCCCCCCCTCACACCACTGCCCGCGCCAGCCACGTCCCGATCGTCGCTCTCGGTGCGCTGTCGGCCGGGCGGCGGCGCGGGTGCACGGTGTTGGCCAGGAGGACCACGAACGTGTCCGTCGCCCGGTCGAGGACCAGGGACGTGCCGGTGAAGCCGGTGTGCCCCGCGGCGCCGTGGCCGGAGAGGGCGCCCATGAACCAGGGCTGGTCGAGGGCGAAGCCGAGGCCGGGCGGGGTGAACAGGAGGTCGGTGAAGTCGGGGGCGAGGACGCGGGCGGGGCCGTAGGAGCCGCCGGCGAGCAGGGCGCGGCAGAAGACGGCCAGGTCGCGGGCGGTGGAGAAGAGACCGGCGTGCCCCGCGATGCCGCCGAGGGCCCAGGCGTTCTCGTCGTGCACGACGCCCCGCAGCATCCCCCGGTCGGCCTTGGCCCACGGCCGCCACTGGTCCTCGGTGGCCGCCGCCCCCGGGCAGGGCCCGAACCCGGTCGCGGTCATGCCGAGCGGCCGGGTGATGCCGTTGCGCACGAGGACGTCGAGGGTGCGGCCGGTGACGCGCTCCAGGACGAACTGGAGCAGCAGCATGTTCAGGTCCGAGTAGCGGTACGTGCCGGGCGGGCCCGACGGCGCCTCGGCACGCAGCATCGTCAGCCGGGCGGCGCGGTCCGGGCAGTCGTACAACGGGAGTTCGGGGCGCAGCCCGGAGGTGTGGGTGAGCAACTGCCGTACCGTCACCCGGTGTTCGGACAGGGTCCGGAACTCCGGCAGGTAGTGCCCCACTTGGGCGTCCATGCCCAGCGTGCCGCGCTCGATCTGCTGCACCGCCGCGACCGAGGTGAACAGCTTGGTCAGGGACGCCAGGTCGAAGGGGGTGTCCACGGTGACCGGCACCCGGTCCTCGGGCCGCAGCTCGACGCCGGTGTCGGTGCGGGGGTCGTAGGACGAGTAGCGGACGGCCCAGCCCGCCGCCTCGGCCACGGCGATCACGGGCCCGCGCCCGGCCACCACGACCGCGCCCGCCGCCCAGGGGCGCGGCCCGGCGGTGAGGGCGTGCACCTCGCCGACCAGGTGCCCGAGCGCGTCGGGGGCCAGCCCGGCCCGCTGTGGTGTGTCGGCCCGCAGTCTCGGTGCGCTCAGCTCTCGTCTCCTTCCGACCCCGCACGCGCGTTCTCCCGCGTGTTCCAGGGACGGCACATTCCCACGAAGCAGGCCCCCGCGACCAGTGCGGCCGCCAGTTGGACGACGGCCATCGGGACGGCGGTGTGTTCACCGGCGATCCCGACGAGCGGCGAGGCGACGGCGCCGACGAGGAAGGAGGAGGTGCCGAGCAGCGCGGACGCGGACCCGGCCGCGTGCTTGGTGCGCAGCAGGGCGAGGGTCTGGGCGTTGGGCATGGCCAGGCCCATCGCGGACATCAGGACGAACAGCGCGGCGGCGATGGGCGCGAGCCCCACCGTGCCGAAGACGCCGGTGGACATCAGCAGCAGCGCGGTCGCGGCGAGCGTGATCACCGCGAGCCCGGCGGCCAGCACCTTGTCCAGGCTGACCCGGCCGACCAGCACCTTGCCGTTGATCTGCCCGGCGATCACCAGGCCGACCGAGTTGAGGCCGAACAGCAGGCTGAAGGTCTGCGGGGAGGCGCCGTAGATCTCCTGGATGACGAAGGGCGAGGCGGATATGTAGGCGAACAGCGCGGCGAAGGCGAAGCCGCCGGCCAGCATGTAGCCGGTGAAGGGCAGGTCGGCGAGGAGCGCCCGCATCGAGCGCAGCGCGTGCCCCACTCCCCCGCCGTGGCGTTCGGCGGGCGCCAGCGTCTCGGGCAGCCGCAGCCAGACCAGCGCGCCGAGCAGCGCCCCGATCACGGTGAGCACCAGGAACACCCCGCGCCAGTCGGTCACCCGCAGGATCTGCCCGCCGATCAAGGGGGCCACGACCGGCGCGACCCCGGAGATCAGCATCAGGGTGGAGAAGAAGCGGGCCATGGCGACACCGTCGTAGAGATCGCGTACGACGGCTCGCGCGATGACAATGCCGGCCGCGCCCGCGAGGCCCTGGACCAGCCGGAAGGCGACCAGTGTCCCGACGTTCGGGGCGAGGGCGCACAGGGCGGTCGCGACGAGGTTCACGGCGAGGCCGATCAGCAGCGGCCGGCGCCGGCCCCAGCGGTCGCTCATCGGTCCGACGACCAGCTGACCCAGGGCCATGCCCAGCAGGCACGCGGTGAGGGTGAGCTGGACGGTGGCGGCGGGCGCGTGCAGCGACCCGGTGACCTCCGGCAGGGACGGGAGGTACATGTCCATGGCGAGCGGGGGCGTCGCGGTGAGGCCGCCGAGGACGAAGGTGACGAGGAGGCCGGTGCGGCGGGCGGCGGGGGACGCGGTGATGGTCTCCGTGCTGTCGTCGCTGCCGTCGTCGGTCCGCGGTGCCGGTGCCGCCGCGTGCTCGGGCATGGGGGCCCCTCCCTGGGTCGAGGCGTCCCGGCCGGGACGCCCTGCTTGAAACTTCCACTGAAACGCGCCTCCCATGTTCGCAGCTCAGACAAACTGCCGAGGAACATACGAGCGACGATCAGGCCGCCTACGCTCCGTGCCATGACTGACACGCAATCGAAGATCGCGGTGGTGACCGGTGCCGGTTCCGGGATCGGCCGGGCGGTCGCCGTGGAGCTGCTGCGCACCGGCTGGTCGGTGGCGCTGGCCGGACGGCACACCGAGACGCTGGAGGAGACGGCGGCGCTCGCGCCCGGGGCGCCCTCGATCGCCGTACGCACCGATGTGGCGCGGCCCGAGGACGTGGCGGCGCTGTTCGGGGCGGCCGTGGACCGGTTCGGCCGGCTGGATCTGCTGTTCAACAACGCGGGCACGTTCGGGCCCGGCGGGGTCCCGGTCGAGGAACTCCCCTACGACGCCTGGCGGCACGTGGTGGACACCAACCTCAACGGGGCGTTCCTGTGCGCGCAGACGGCGTACCGGACGATGAAGGAGCAGACCCCGCAGGGCGGCCGGATCATCAACAACGGCTCGATCTCCGCGCACGCGCCCCGCCCGCACTCGGTCGCCTACACCGCGACCAAGCACGCGCTGACCGGCCTCACCAAGTCCCTCTCCCTGGACGGGCGTCCGTACCGGATCGCGGTCGGGCAGATCGACATCGGCAACGCGGCGACGGAGATGACGCGGCGGATGAGCAGCGGCGCCCTCCAGGCGAACGGCGAGACGGCGCCGGAGCCGATGATGGACGTGGCCGAAGTGGCGCGCACCGTACGGCACATGGCGGAGCTGCCGCTGGAGGCGAATGTGCAGTTCGCGACGGTGCTGGCGACGGCGATGCCGTACATCGGGCGAGGCTGACCGCCAACTCCCGTCACTCGTACGTACATACGTGCGGCAGGAATTCCAACGCCCCGGGTATTGCGGCCGGTTGCGGCCCTGTGCTCAACTCTTCTCCACAAGAGCTTCACACTTGGGGCAGAGGCATTCCGAGACCATCGCGAGGGGGGGGGATACGGCGGTCGTCCCACCGCAGCACCGGCCGTCGCACCGAGGTGGGACGAGCGCCGGTCGGGACGACCGCCGTACGACGTCAGCGCCGGTGCCGGCCGCCGCCCGGCTGGTCCGTGGGGGCCGGGGACTCCTGGAGGTCCGGCTCGGCCGCGCGGGGCGCGGGGGGCCTGCGGGTGCCGGCCGCCTCCCGGGCCGTGAGGGCCTGGCGGCGGCGCCGCAGCAGAAAACCGCCGGCCGCCGCGAGCAGCGCCGCGGTGCCCGCCGCGCCCTCCACGAGGCGCGCCGCGGAGGGACCCTTGGCGGAGGCGTCCGTCGCCGCCTGGCCGCCCGCGTGGCCGGGCGCCGGGGACGCGGGCGCGCCGCCCTCGCTGAGCGGCTTGACCAGCGCGCCCACCGGCTGGACCGTACGGCCGTGGGTGAAGCCCCAGTCCAGGAGGGCGGCGGTCTGCTCGTAGACGGCGTTGCTGCCGGTGGCCGGGTGCATGACCGTGACCAGCAGGGTGCGGCCGTCGCGGGTGGCGGCGCCGGTGAAGGTGTTGCCGGCGTGGCTGGTGTAACCGTTCTTCACGCCGATCAGGCCGTCGTACGTCTTCAGGCCCCACGCCCCGGTGAGCAGGCGGTCGGTGTTCTGGATCTGGAAGGTCTTCTTGCCGCCCGCCGGGAAGTCGGCGACGCGGGTGCCGCAGTAGCCCCGGAAGTCGGGGTCCGCCAGCCCGTGCCGGGCGAAGAGCGTGAGGTCGTACGCCGAGGACAGCTGGCCGGGGTGGTCGAAGCCGTCGGGGCTGACCACATGGGTGTCGAGGGCCTGGAGGTCCTGCGCCCTGGCCTGCATCTCGGCGACGGTCCTGGCGATGCCGCCGTTCATGTGCGCGAGGACGTGCACGGCGTCGTTGCCGGAGCGCAGGAAGACGCCCTGCCACAGCTGCTCGACGGTGTAGGTGATGCCCGCCTTGATCCCGACGAGGCTGGAGCCGGCCGGGACGTCGGAGATGTCGGAGTCCTTGACCGTGTACTTCTCGGCGCGGTCGAACTTCTTCAGCACGGTGTCCGCGAACAGCATCTTCAGCGTGGACGCGGGCGCGAGGCGCTGGTGGGCGTTGAAGGAGGCGAGCACCTCACCGGTCGTACCGTCGGCGACCAGCCAGGCGCGGGCGGTGAGCAGCTTCGTGGGCACCGCTGCCGCGCCCTCCACCTGGAGCCCGCGGCGGGCCAGCCGTTCGCCGCCGATGGCGGTGGCCGGGGACGCGGCGAGCGCCGGGGCGGCCGCGGCCAGGGGAAGGGCGGTGGCGGACAGGGGAAGGGCGGCGGCCGTCAGCCCGAGGACGGCACGCCGGCTGAGCCGGGAGGATTCGCGCACCCCGGGACGGTACACCGCGCCGAGCAGCGGATTCGGCATCGAAGGGTGGTGACGGCCAGGGAATTTGCCACGTTATGAAAATCTGACCGGATAACGTGACGTTGCCGACGTGAGCAGCTTCACGCCTGACCGGTCTCGAAACGGGAGATCCGTCCGTCCTCGTCGACGGTGAAGCTCCACCTGGTGCTCATCTCGCCCCAGGTGTCGTTGCTGTAGCGGGCGACCAGGGCACGGCCGCCGCGGGACTCGTTGTCGACGTCGATATGGCCGTGGGACGAGAAGATCTCCCGGTCGATCCAGTCGGCGAGATCGCGGTCGGAGCCGTCGTCGGACATGGTGGCGTCGGGCGTGAGCAGCGCCAGGAAGCCCTCGCGATCATGGGCGTTGACGGCGTTGACGAAGGCCCGGACGGCCGGATCGCTGAGTCTGGCTGGCTGAATCGTCATGGCGCCAGGCTCACACCGGGGCCGGGGCGCCGCCACCGGAGCGCGGGACGAAATACGTCCGATGGTGTGACCGGAGTGACGGTGGTAACACGGGAAGGACTTCGTCATACGCCTTCCCCGCCCGTCTCCGTCTCTGCCGCCTCGGCTTGGGAGTCACCATGACCTGTTACGACCGACGTGATCTGGGCCTGCTGCTGCTCCGGCTGGGGACGGGCGGGGTGCTGGTGGCGCACGGCACGCAGAAGCTGTTCGGCTGGTTCGGCGGCCACGGTCTCGAGGGCACCGGCCAGTTCATGGAGTCCGTCGGCTACGCCCCCGGCAAGGCGAGCGCCACGGCGGCGGGCCTCGCGGAGACCGGCGGCGGCACCCTGCTCGCCCTGGGCCTGGCCACCCCGGCGGCGGGCGCGGCGGCCGCGGGCGCGATGGCGGGCGCGGCAGCCGTCCACACCCCCAACGGCTTCTTCGCCCAGGCGGGCGGCTACGAGTACGCGGCCACCCTGGGCCTGGCCGCGGTGGGCCTCGCGATCTCCGGCCCCGGCCGCCTCTCCCTCGACCACGCCCTGGGCCACGTCCTCAACCGCGGCTGGATGGTCCCGGCGGCTCTCGCGGCGACGGCGGCGGGCACGGCGGTCGTGGTGGGAGCACGGACGAGGCGGGTCCGGGCAAGGGCGGAGGGGAAGCAGGAGGCGCTGTTCGAGGAGGTCGAAGAGTCCTAGGGGGACGGGGCGGAGTTCTGGGCAGGTCGGGCGTCCTGGGGAGACGGAGGGGCCCGGAGTCCTCGGGAGGCCGGGGCATCGCGGGAGGAGTGGTCTCGGTGGTCCACGACGTGCCGGGCGCCCCCGCGTGGGGGGCTGCCCCGCATGACCGACCAGGACTCGACCGCCCTCCCCCTCTGGCCCACCATCGACGAACTCTTCTCCCGCCTGGAGGCCACCCAGACGGCCCAACCCGGCCGGGAGGCCCTGCTGTTGCGCATCCTCAAGCTGTCGGAGGAGGCCGGCGAGGTCGCGGAGGCGGTGATCGGCGCGACCGGCCAGAACCCCCGCAAGGGCGTCACCCACACCTGGGACGACGTCCAGGCGGAACTGTGCGGCGTCGTCATCACCGTCCTGGTCGCCCTGCGGTCCCTGACCCCGGAGGCGGGAGATGTGTTCGAACGGCATCTGAAGGGGGCGCGGGAACGACCGCTGAAGCCGTCGGTGTAGCTCGCGAACGGTTCGGTCGTCCTCGAAGCGCTTGTCCCGCGACTCCCCGGGATCAACCTGCCGGAGTACGGGAGAACCGCCCGCGTCGCCCGGTCACCACGGCCAGGGTGTGAATGATCCGGGCCAGCGAGGCCGCGCCCACGGGGTCGTCCGCGTACCTGCGGATCTGGATGGGGCCTACCTCGTCCAGCAGGATGTCTTCCTGTGCCAGCACGAAGCCGAGTGCCAGCAGGGCGGCGCGGCCGTTGCCGTCGTGGAACGGGTGGAAGAAGCAGACGTCGAGATACAGGCGGGCGGCACGTGCGGTCAGGGGAACGCCCGGGGACGCGCTCTCTGCCGGACAGGCATCGAAGAGCGAGGGTGTCTCGGCGCTGAGGCCGTACCGTTCCCTTCCCCCCTTGGCAAAGGCGGGCAACGTGCGGAAACGGATCTCGGGCAGGCCCGGCACGAGCTTCTGCCACTCCTGGAGCAGGCGGAACCCGAGGACCTCTCCGGCCGTAGCGTCGTCGGGCGCCCGCTGCCAGGCGGCCCGCAGACCATCGTCCCTCCTGGTCTCCCCCGGCTTGTCCCACAGCGCGGCCGCGGCCAGGACTCCATCGCGACGCCCACGGATCGGACCGGACCGGCCACATCCCGGACGTCGCGCCAATCCCCAGAGCTCACCCGCGTCGGTACGCTCCACCACGCGAGCCGCCACGGGGGCCACGCCGCGCTCGCGGGAGCGTCGCCTTTCTTCCTCGCCGGCGTCGGCATGGGTTTCGGGAGCGGACTCGGCGAAAAGCGCGGCCAGTTCCTCCAGCCATGAACGCCACTCCAGCAGAATCCCTGTGTACTCCTGGACTTGGGCATCGAGGTCACCGGCGATGTCACCGAGAGGTTTCCTGATGAGGGCGCCCGAACAGGGGTCCTGATCCACATTCCTGTACCAGCCGAGAGCCCAGGATCCGTAGTGTTCGGCCAGGCCTCGGGCCACCGAATGGGACGACACCAGCCCTCGTGGTCCGCCCGTCGCCGGGTCCGGCGAGGAAACCACTTGGCGTACTACGGCGAGCGCTCGCCCGGGATCGAACGGGTGCGTGGCCGGATCCATGTCCGCCCACGTCATCGGCTCGGGGTCCAGAGCGGTGAGTGGGCTTCCTTCAGGTGATCGACGCAGTGCCGGGCGAGCAGCGGGAAGAAGCCGAGGAAGTCCTCGCTGCCCGACCCGCCGCCCATCGCCTCGCAGAAGAACGCGTCCATCTGGTCCTCGGTGTGGAAAAGGGCGAGAGCCTGGGCGCACTCGGACACGACACTCGGCAGCTGCCACGGGCACCGCGGGTGCGTCTCCTCGATGAACAGGCGGATTCCGTCCTCCACGGTGGAGCCCTGCATGTCGTCGCTGATCGCCACGCCGTCCTGACCCCAGTAGATCGGCAGGATCTGGGAGAAGCGCGGGAAGCGCAGAAGCAACTCACCCGTGCCCAGCGGAACGTCCTCGGCGGACCACCAGTTCCCGCTCTCCAGATGCCCGGCGATCTCCCGGAGAACCTGGGGTGTGCGTTCCTCGGTCTCCGCGCGAGGAATCCGGCCCAGCGCCTCATCCTCGGGACGAATCTCGAACAGCGCGGCGGCCACGCGCAGTTCGGCGGCGATCTCCCGCAGATTGCGGCCGCCGTCCTGCTCGGCGGTCCGCATGCCACGGATGAGGGGAAACAGCCGCACCCGCCAGTGAGCGGAGTCGTCGGGAATCCTTGTGTCCCACCCGTCGTACGGGGCGAGGAGTACGCGAGCCCCCTGAAGGCTCCAGTAATCCACAGATCTCGAATCCGTCATGTGCTCACCCTGGATTCAGGCCCCGCGAGGTGCAGGGGCTCCTCGGCTCAGTGCTCACCGGCCGGCACGGCGAGTTGTCCCGCGACGACCGCCAGCCAGCCGCTGGGTGAGTAGGGGGCGGGAGGGTCGACCTCCATGCCGAGTTCCGCGACGGCGAGGGCGTAGTCGGACTCGTCCAGGTCCAGCGCGAGCAGTTCCTGCAGCTCCCCGACGAGGCGGGCGACGAGCTGCCGGTCGGCGGAGTCGCGGTAGTCCTCGACGGCGGCGTGATGGTCGTCGTACTCGTCGGGCATGTCCTGGGAGAACCATCCCCCGAGGAACTGCCCCAGCTCCGGGAAGCGGGCGTGCCACTCCCAGTGGGTGGCGGGGGCCGCGGGCGGCGGCACCTCTCCCGTCTCGATGCTGTGCTTGATGTGGTCGGCGAGGCAGCGCAGCCAGGACTGGATCTCGCCCTGGGGCAGGCCGACATCGGGGATGGCGTAGAACTCGCCGAGCCGCAGCCGGAGCCGTCCCGGCGGGTTGTCGGCGTACTCCCGCAACTGCCGTTCGGCGGCCGCGAGGGCCCACGGCCGGCTGTGCCAGGTGTGCCGGAGGTAGGCGGTCAGGGCCGGGCCGGCCTGTTCCGCGGTGTCGTCCGCGGGTTGCCCGAGGTAGGCGCGCATGACCTGGTCGAGCTCGCCGTAGCGGCGGTCGTGTTCGAGGGGGCTCAGGGGCACGGTGGTCAGCCTCTATGGGTCTACAGATAGATCGGGAACGTGGACTGCACGGTGAAGCCGTGCGGGCGTGCGGGGTCCCGTCTGAGGACCACCCGGGCGGCCCGCACCTCGACGGGCTCCCGGCCGGCCAGCATCATCGCCTGCAACAACACCCGCCCGACCGGCTCCTCCCGCGCGGGCCAGGCCGCCTCGATGCTCAACCGCGCCCGCGTGGACTGCGCGAGCCAGCGGTGGATGAGCTGCTCATTGGCGGTGACGACCTGCTGGGTGGCCCATTGGGCGGTGTCGCGGTCGGGGTAGGTGGCGGATCGGGTGCGCATGATGGATTTCAGTCCTCGAAGAAGGCCCAGAAGACTCCGACCTCGGAGTCGGAAACGACGACGATGCCGCAGTCTGTGGTGAACTCGGACAGGCAGTTCCACTCGGTTTCAGGATTCATGAGGTTGACGTTCGGATCATCTCGGGCCTCTGCCGCATTCGTATAACAGCTGGCATCCCGGCCGAAGCGAGAGAGGATTTCATGGGCGCAGCCCATGAGCCGCTCTTCACGGTCTGCGAAATCCGGAATATTGGCCGACTGATAGAACTCCCCTTGCAGAGCGACCAGCAACTGTGCGGCGGATTCCCGCCCCACCGGGTACAGGAGTCTGTCGAATTCCTCGAGGCGCAGATCGGCGAACGGCTTCTCGTCGGTCATCGCGGTGGCGCTCGGCGGGGGGACGACCAGGGCACTCCAGCCACGCGGGTCCTTGGCCCTGAGCATCATGACCGCCTGCACATCGCGGCGCCAGTCGCCCTGTGTCCGCGGACCCACCGCCGCGAAGGCGAAAGCCCCCCCGAACAATTCCAGCAGGCCGGCCCGCCAGGCAGCGGAATCGAGCACCCTGTCCCCTTTCGTGGCTACGGCTGAACCGTGTCGCTGGGCATCGAGGTGAGCACGACATACGGAGGATGGCCACCCGGGCGTGGCTTCAGCGTCACATTGACCATATGCGAGTCATGGGCGGAGGAGTCACCCCGAGTCCACGTCCTGCCCACGACGTCGGGGAAGGCGAGGCCCATGGTCCGCTTGGACCGCGCCGGATCCGGATTTCCCGCCAGCCACCGGGAAATCTTCTGCTGGTTGGCCGGGTCGTCGAGAACCTCCTGCGTGTAACGCTGCGCCGAACCCAGGTCGGTGAACGTCGAGGCGGCGATCGGCGCGACCGTGCCGTCCGGGCGGACCCTCGCCTGATCGCGAAGCCGCTGCTCCAGCTGGGCGTCCGTCTTGCCCACGTGTTTGTCGATGACGTGCGAGCCCGAAATGCCTTCCTGATTCGCGAGATCGACGGGGAAACGGTGGTGGGACTCGTCGTCCCCGGGAACCGTGTAGAGCGGATCCCCCTTGAATTCCGTCAGGGCGCGCGCTCCGAATGCCTCGGCCCTCGCCGTTTCGGCATTGAAGCTCGGCGCACTGGTGTACGCCTCGTCCAGCGCCGCCATCAGGTCCTCGACGCGCCGGGCCTGGCGGTCGACCCGGTTGTCGTAGGCGGTGACGGCGTCGTTCATGGCGCCCTCGTCGATGTCCAGGACGATGCCGACCGAGAGGTCCGTCACCACGCCCTTGCCCATGTGCCACAGTCCCTTGAGCACGCTCGTGGGGTGGCTGATCTCCATCTTCTCCGGGTCGAGCTGCCGGATGCTGTCCTTCACGGCCTGGGTGTAGATCCGGTGCAGGTCGCTGCGCACGTCCTCCGCCGCCAGGGCCACGTTGTACACCGCGTCGACCATGGTGTCGCAGGTGTCGAACAGGACAGCGAAGACGGGGTGGCTGGTGCCCGTCTTGTTCGCTCCGTCGTTCGCCCAGTCGTAGCCGTCCCGCGTCTTGCCCCAGGCGGATGTGCCCCACAGCGTGCTGCAGAACGTCCGCATCGCGTCGTACCACTCCTGGTTGGACTGGTCGGTGATGCCGCTGAGGTAGCCGGTCAGCATCCCCTCCACCATGCCGAGCGTGCCCTGCGGCATGCGCCACGCCTCGGAGATCGAGTACAGGCGCTGGTGGTTGGGGAGCGGGAGGATCTCCGCCGCCTTGCCCCACCGGCACTCGTGCTCCAGCAGGGGCCGCATGACGGTGAGGACCACGCCCTCAAGACCCTCCAGGATCTCCTGCGTGAGGCTCTGGCCGGCGTCGATGTCACCCCACTTGAAATCGGTGACCGGGCCGTACTTGGGCGGTGTGTCGATCACGTGCGGGGCGGGGCGTTGCGCCGGAGGGCCACTCGGTGCGGGGTGCGTGGCGTGGTCGGCCGCCGCGTAGTTGTTGGCGGTGCTGTTGAAGCCGACCGCCGCACCGCCCACGCTCACCACGGACTTGGCCCAGACGTCGAGGAACCGGTTGGCGATCTTCACGTAGGACGTGGTGAAGCCCTTCATCGCCGTCCCCTTGCCACCACCGTCCGGATACCGCGCCAGCTCGGCGAGGAACGCCTTGACGCCCTGGTCGAGAGGGCTCTGCTGGCCCGCCACGTTGGAGGACACCTGGTGGAGGACCGAGGGCGTCACATCGATCGTGCCCTGGCCGGGTTGTGCCGGAGTGCCCATCAGGCGGCTCCCCAGCCGCGCAGCACCGCCCGGTGCGCGGCCGCGTAGTTGGCGTGCCCGGTGGTGACGTACGCGTGCAGCCACTTCTGGGCCGCCTGCAAGTCCTGTGCGGAGCGGTCCCATTCGTCCAGCTTCTCGACGAAGATCTCGCGGGCCTCGCCCTTCCAGGACAGCACGACCGGTTCGACGCGGTCGTACAGGCCGCCGAGTTCGCCATTGAGCTTCTTGAGGATGTCCTCAAGGTCCATGGCGAGATCGTGGAGCGTGGCGAACGAGACGGTGATGTGGTCGTCGTCGGCACCGGTCGACATGTTTCCCCCTTGTTTGTCGGTCACGCGGTGGTCACGCGGTGGTGGGACAGGCGTGTCAGAAGCCGTCCAGGCTGCTGTGCGGGCGCGTCGAGGCGTCGTCCGCCGCGGTGTTCGGCGTGGACAGCCTGCCGACCTCGCTGTCGATGTCCACGTGGATGCGCCGCATCTGCTCCAGCACGTGCAGATCGTCGCTGCTGAAGCCGTCACGGCTCAGCCGCACCGCCTGCTCCAGGCCCTTCATCACTTCCCGGATCCGTACGGCGTCCTCGGCCGCCGCGCGGTGGAAGTCCCGGTACGCCGTCGCCGCGGGACCCCGCCAGCCGGCCTCGACGCGGTCGACCAACTCGTCCATGCGGCGGACCTGTTGGTCGAGATGGCTCTGCATGTGGTCGAGGTCGTTCGCCAGCTTGGTGAGGTCCTCGGACGACACATGCAGGTCGGCCCCCTGCTGCCGGCCCTGCCCCGTCCCCCGTGTGCCCATGTCGTGTCTCCCCCCGGTCACCGACGGTACGAGCGGCCCGTCGACGGGGTCATTCTACGGCGGTCCCCTCGGAAGACCCCCTGTCCACCGGGGGCGCGGTCCGCCGCAGCGCGTACTCCGCCCACACCGTCCTGCCCGGCCCCTCGGCACGCGGGTGCCAGCCCCAACGGGCCGCCAGGTGTCGTAGCGTGACGAGTGGTGACGCACTGACGCCCGCCGGTTGTACGTGCGTTGTGTCCACGCGTATGAGGCGTGCGGCGTGACGACTTTCCCCTGCGGGGCGTTGGCCGAGGGGGTGGCGGTGGAAATGACAGAAAATGGGGATACGGCGCCGGAGCGGTACCGGAGGGTGCCGGGACGGGTGTCGTCGGTCAGCCGTGCGCCACCGGCCCCTCGGCCAGCTCCAGCACGGCGAACGGCCCGTCACTGAACAGCGGTAATGACGCAGGCATTGGGAGGCCAGGACTCTCAACCCGTCAGCGCCCGCCGACACCACACTTTGAACCTCAGTAACGTCGGCGCACGAGCAACTCAGCCTCGTCTGAATGCCCGGAGAGTCGCCCAGCCTCCCGGATCTGTTCGTCAGTCATAGAGCTAGCCAATTTGATCGCATCATGGATTCCGTCTCCATTTCCACGATCAAGCGGAGCCAAGAACCAGCGGACTGCTTGAACCGGATCAACGGCAGTTCCAATACCATCTCGGTAACGCTGCGCCGCCACAAACATCGCAGGTACATGTGATGACCTGGCCGCACGGACGTACCACTGCAAAGATTCTCCATCGAGACCCTTCTTTGCACATTGGTCTCCGAGTACGGCGCATGCTTCCGGAATACCCAGGTCGCCGGCCATTTGCAGCCACTTGGTGAATTCTCGGAAGCTCTTTTCAGTTCCGTGCCCACGGTAAAAATTAACAGCGAGATTGAAGGCAGCATAGCCATCCCCAGCCTCAGCCGCAGCACGGTACAGACTATTAGCTCTGACTGGATCGGGCGCCACGCCCATCCCCGCAGCCAGGACGAAACCCAATTCCCTCATACCTTCGGCAACGGCCGCCCCAGCAGCCGACTCAAGCAAAGCGGCTGCACGAGGAAGCTGCTCACCGCGCTCCAGAAGCAGACCGGCCACCAGCACCTTCGCGTCGGAATTCCCCTGCTCAGCGAGGGTCTCCAGTCGAGACTGAAGTCCCCGGGCCTTGTCCCGCCCCTCTATCGATCCCCTGCGCTTGGCATGGAAGTACCAATTTCCGGCAGAGATAAGATCTCCGGCTTCCGCGGCCTGGTCACCGTTTTTCAGTAGTTCCTGGACAGGAATTCCCTCCGGAAAGACACGCCAACTCGGCACCGCTTCACCCACGGAAATCTCCTCATGATCAGCACCTTGGTTGCCCACCGGCCGGTGGGGGTGATCCTACCGCACGGACCACCCCCACCCACCTGCGCGTAATGCTGTCTAGCCCATCCAAGACGGGTAGTCATGCACCATCCATGACCCGTCCGGCGCAAATACGTGTATAGATGTCGGATCAGACACGTAGAGATGGGCACCTAGCTGAGTTGCTCGTTCTTGGAACCAGCCGATGCAGTTGTCGCACATGTCTCGACTCACCGAAATAGAGATACCTGGGCGCAGGGTGGAAGCCTGCTTCTCGGCGTGGGAGAGGTAGTAGGCTCCATCTCCTCCAGAATTATCGAAGAAGAATGGCGTGCGATCAGTCGGCATCGCCGCATAAACCTGCTCAGGCATCGCCCGGTCGTAACCAGCGGGAATATCTGTGGCGAAACCGCTGGCCGCTTGAATATCCCCGGCCTCCGCAGCAGTCTTACTAGCCAAATCCACGGACGTGGCAAATGAGACATCAGCGGGATGAGGTGCTGCCCGAAGGGCAGCTTCCGTCGGACAACCCGTGTTATGAACAAGAACCGGAATATTGCCGGCCAGCACATAGTACGTGTGCAGTTCCCGGACCGTGAGGTTCCAGCGGTTCGCCAAACCGGGCGTGATCCGGGTCTTGACGACGAAGGCGTGGCTGCTGTCGACGGTGTTGAGGGCGTCCCCGCGGCGGAGTTCGCCGGCCGGCTTCCATCTGTGGCTGGTGGCGTCCCAGAACGGGTGGTTGGCCGTGGTGTGCAGGGTGGCCTTGTGGCCGTCCTCGTCGCGGACGGTGACGTCGAGCAGGTCCTTGTCGTGGTTGATCCAGATGTGCTGGACCGTGCGGGTGCCCTTGTGCTTGCCCGTCTTGGGGTCGGCCGATTCGACCTTGTCACCAGTCTTGATCTTGCCGATGGCCTTGGTCTTGCCACCGGCCATCAGGACGGGGGTGCTGGGCGAGAAGCTGCAGCGCGAACGCCCGCCGCCGGAGTTCTTGCCGGTGGTGCCCGAGTTGCCGGTGCTGGGCTCGTCAGGTGCGGCCGCCACCTTGCCCGAGGCCGACGCCTTCTCCTGGGCGTCGGCCTTCTTCGGTGCCGCCGCGTTGCTGCCGGCCGAGTCGGTGCTGGATTCCTTGCCCGCGCCGGAGGCGGCCGCCGCGTCGCCCGAGCCGCTGCCCGCCTCGTGCGGTGCGGCGTCGGCCGAGGCCTTCGGCGCCTCGCCGGAGCCGCCCGAACCACCCGCGGAGGATGAGGAGTCGGCATCGTCTCCGGCTATCGGGTCGCCTCCACCGCAGCCCATCGCCATGCAGTCGGCACCGCCGGCCAGGCCGCCGACCGCTCCGATCGCCTCTCCGGCGCCCATGACACATGCGGGGGCTGCGACCACCGTCTCGGTGCAGGCGGCGACCGCCACGACCACGACGACCACCACGGCGACGACCGCAACCACGGTCGCGACCTTCTCCGCGACCGGGAGCGCCTTCTTGAAGTAGTGGCCCGCGCAGCTCCAGAAGCCCGAGCAACCGCTGCTGTGCTTCTTCGTTCCGCTGGAGGAGGTGGTGGAGGCGTACGCCTTGTCGTTGGCCGCGGCGCACTTGGCGTCACAGCCACCGCCACCGCCACCGCCGTCCATCACCAGCATCAGACCGCTCGGGTCGGAGCCGCTGGCCGGGTTGTCTCCGGCGTAGGTATAGCCGCCCATCTGGTTGGGGTCGCCGGGCTCGAAGACCGGGTCGGGGCTGAGGAAGCGGCCCTGGACGGGGTCGTAGTCGCGGGCGCCGAGCAGGTCGAGGCCGGTCACGGGGTCAGCGGGCTGCCCCAGGAAGCCGTGGTTCTCGTCCGTTGCCACCCAGGAACCGGGCTTGGTGCCGCGGGGGTTGCCGAAGGGGTCGAACGAGCGGCGGGTGACGGCCAGCGTGGAAGCGTCGACGGCCGTGACGGCGGTGCCCTGGCCGTTGGCCACCTGATAGGTGACGGTGCCGGTGCTGGAGCGAGTGACGGTGGTGCCGTCGGGGCCGGTGATGTTGCGCAGGCCGGTCCAGGTCTTGGCGGAGACGTTGAGGGTGATCTGCTCCGCGCCCCCGAAGAGGTAGAGGACTCGGCTCTTGTCGACGCCGTCGACCGCGGCGGTCTGCTCGAGCAGGCCGCCCTGAGCGTCGTAGAGGTACTTGCTGGTGTTCGTGTGGGCGCCGGAGGTCGTCGCGACGGTAGCGGTGCGGCCCTCGGCGTCGTAGGTGAAGGTCTGGCTCTGACCGGCCGGAATGGCGCCCGTGGCCGCGTTGGTCCAGGTCTGGCCGCTGCCGCCGCAGGTGGCGAGGGTCAGCTGGGTGCCGGTGGTGGCGGAGGCGGCCGGATCGGTCAGGCACATCGCGGTGTTGGCGTTGCTGACCAACGTGCCGGTGGTGGTGACCTTCCACTTCTGGGTGGCGTCGGTCTTGCAGGTGTCGATGATCACGAGGGTGCCGCTGGTGGTGGCGTTGCCCGTGGTGTCCAGGCACATGCCGAGGACCTTCACGGTCCCGTCGGTGCCGATAGTCCACTTCTCGCTGGTGGCGCCGCTACAGGTGTTGATCTGCACCTTGGTACCGGCCGTGGTGGCGCCGCCCGTGTCGTCGACACATCGCTTGCCACCGCCGGAGATGGTGAAGGCACTGGTCAGCGGGCCGATGGCGGTCACCTTCCGGCTGATGGTGTCGCCTGCGTCGACGTTGCTGTAGGCGGGGTCGGTGTAGGTGGAGGCGATGGTCGCCGTACCGGAGGGGTTCGTGAGGGTCGCCGTGCCCGCCTGGTCGGGCAGGGTCGCGGGAGCCGTGCCGTTCGCGCCGGGGTAAGTGACGGCCTGCGTGGTGTCGTTGAGGGCGTTGCCGGTGGTGTCGTGGTTTACGGTGCCGGTGCGGTCGCCGAGTTGGTCATAGGTGTAGGTCTGCCAGTACGGGGCCGGACCGCCGACGGTGGTGGCCTTGACGGGGGACGTGGTGGTGGTCTGCACCCGTGCGGTGGTGCAGCCGCCGACCGCGCCGGGCGTGGCCGCGCTCGGGTCGGTGATGCCGACCGTGTCCGTCCATGCTGCGGTCAGCCGCTGGAAGGAGTCGTAGGTGAAGCACTGGGTGTCGTGAGTGGTGTTGTCCTGCAGGTCGTCGATCGCCGTGAGTTCGCCGGCCTGGTTGTAGCGCATGTTGGTGACGTCCAGGGCGGACGTGGAGGTCTGCAGCATGCTGCTGGTCTGGGTGGTGCGCCCCGTGGTGGCGTCGTACTGGGCGAAGGTCGCCAGTTCCTTGCCGGTGTGGCCGTAATCTGCCTGCACCACGCGTCCGAAGGCGTCGTGGACGGCGGTGTCGAGGTAGGCGGGAGTGTTGGCGGAGTTGATGAAGCCGCCGATGCCGTCGAGGTTGCCCTGCTGGGTGTAGCCGTAGTCGATGTCCTCGGCCGGCAGGTTGCCGTCCGCCTGGTAGTGCGTGGTGGACAGCAAGCCGACGGTGTCGGTGTAACGGTTGGTGGCCGTGTAGGTGACGGTGCCGGAGGCAGGCGCACTGGACTGCCCCGCGGCGGCGAAGCCGTCGGACGACGGGACGGTCAGCGTGGTGCCCAGCGGCTGGTACGCCGTGTTGTAGCCGGTGACGGCCTGGGTGTACGCGGCTCCCGAGGCGCCACCGACGTAGCGGGTGGAGGAGGTCGCGTAACCCTTCGCCAGCGTGTCGTACACGTGGGAGACCAGCAGCTTGGACCGGTCGGGGGTGGACGACCAGGGGGCGGCGTACTCCTCGGTGGGGCGGTTGTCCCAGTCGTAGGTGTAGGACCGGGCCTGGCCGCGGGGGTCGGTGACCTGGAGCAAGTTGCCGGCGACGTCGTACTTGTCGAACGTGGTCTTACCGGTGTTCGGGTCGGTCTGGGTCAGCTTCTGGCCGAGCAGGTTGTAGGTGTAGGACCAGGTGTTGCCCGCGTTGTCCTTGATCGTGTCGACCTGGCCGGCCGGGGTGTAGGTGTAACGGGTGGTGGCGTCCGCGGCGGGGACGGCGCCCGCGGTGCCCTGCTTCCACAGCATGGTGGTGCCGTTGGAGGCGACGACGTCGGCCGTGGAGTCGTTGCGGAGCTGGAAGGTGGCGCCGGTGGTGGCGGTCAGGCCGGTGGTCCACAGCTGGGCGACGGCCGTGCTGCAGATGACGAGGTTGCCGTCGGTGCCGAACTTGGCCCAGGCACCGGGGTGTCCGGAGGTGCCCGAGGACCAGATGGTCGCGCCGGTCGCCAGGGCGGACAGTACGAGGTTGCCGTCGGACTGCATCGTCAGGCGCACGCTGTCGGAGGTCAGCGACGTGCCTGAGGGGATCACCGAGCCGCCCGTCAGGGTGACGGTGGAGCCGGTGTTCTTCACGACCGTGCTGGTGGTCTGGCCGACGGCATTGGTGAAGGAGGCGGTGGAGCGGCCTCCGGCCGGTGCCGTGGTGTCGACCTCGTCGGCGCCCGGGTAGCTGGTGGAGGTGTGCCACTGCTCGACGGCCTGGTGCCAGAGGGTCTCCTTCAGGGGCCGGCCCTCACCGTCGTAGGTGGTGGTGGTCTCCGAGGGGATCTGGTTCTCGTTCGCCGCGTAGAGGGTGGCGGAGGGGAAGCCGTTCGGCTCGGAGTACGGCGCGTACGACGCCGCCTGCCAGCCGTGGGAGTCGTAGAAGGTGTCGGAGATGACCCGGCCCGAGTTGGAGTCGCCCATGGCGGTGGCCTGCGTCTGGCGGGGCTGGAGCATGCCGTCGTAGATCGTGACGGAGGTGGCGTAGGTGCCGTCGTCGCGCAGCGTCTTGGAGGTGACGGACGTAGGCGCGCCGGGCTGGGCGATGGTGTCGCCGGGTGCCGGGACGGCGCCGGGGTTGATGGAGTACGCGAAGATACGGTCCGCGCTCTGACCGGCGTCCTTGTCCCGGCCGGGCAGCCATACGGCCGTGCGCCGGCCGAGCGCGTCATAGGTCATGTCGGTCTTGCGGCCGTTGGCGTCGACGCTCTCCAGCGTGGCGCCGCGCAGGGCGTCGAGCGTGGAGGTGACCTTCCAGCCCTTGCTGTTGGTGGAGGTCTCCCCGACGGCGTTGGTGTTACCGCCGGCGGTACTCCATGACGGGCTGAAGTCGGTATGCGTCTTCTGTCCGGTGGCGTCGTAGGAGTCGGTGACCCGGCCGGCGCCGTCGTAGGTCATGGCCGAGGTGGTCAGCCAGTTCTCGGTGGTGCCGGTGTAGCTTGTGGCGGTCTCCGTCGCGGTGGCTTCGCCGTTGGCGGAGACCTTGCCGAAGGTGCCCAGCGTGCTGGGGGTGCCGTCGCCGAGGTAGTAGATCTTCTTGTCCGTCAGCAGGTTGCTCGCGCTCGGCGCGGTGGAGCAGTCACCGGCGACCGAGGTGACGCGGTCCGGGTAGGACAGCATCATCGTGTTCGAGGACGGCGGGTCGGCGTACGTCGTGGTGGCGCACTTCTCCTGCTCGGGGTCGGCGCCGTCGCCGTGCGCGTTGACGGTGGACAGCCGCCCTTGGCCGTCGTACGTGGTGTCGGTCTTGGTGTGCCGCCAGGTGCCGTCGGCGAGGAGCTCGTACCGCAGGGAGCTGCTGGCGTTGATGCGGTGGGCGGTGAGGTCGGGCAGGGTGGACGCGTCGGGCTTGGTCCCGCCGGGGTTGTCGTCCTGGGTCCACGCCGTCCAGGGCGTCCGGGCGGCGGAGGCCGTGGTGGTGAAGGTGAACGGGCCGTTGACGCTGACCTCGTCGGCCTTGCCGCCGGCCTGGGTGTAGCTGGTGTCCGTGAAGTCGGTGCCGGCGAGCTGGTCGGCGTCGGTGACGCTCAGGACCGTGGTGCCGCCGACCTTGGCGTCGACGGTGACGGAGCGGCGGGTGCCGTCGGCCTTGTAGTCGCCGTCCATGCCCTGCAGGTAGGTGGTGGTCTGCTGGGTGACGGGCTCCGGGGCCTGGCCGGTCTGGACGGTGACGGTGCGGAAGCCGCGGAACTGGTCCCACGTGCGGTACTGGTCGTCGGTCAGTGCGTCGTCGTCGCGGTGCCAGGCCGGGCCCGAGTAGCTGTAGCGGGAGATCTGGGCCTCGGAGCCGGCCGGGTTGTTCTGGGCGTCGGGCTTGTACTGGCCGGCGATCGTCAAGTCGGACGTGGTGACGCTGTCTACCGTGACCTTGTTGAACCAGTCCGCGATCGGCTTGGAGGCCCCGGGGACCGTCCAGTAGGCGGGGTAGCAGGATTCGGTGTTGCTGTCGGCGTGGGCGATCGACAGCGTCTTGCCCGCGCAGGGCGCGGAGTTGTACTCGACGGCGATCGACTCGCCGGTCTCCGTCTGGATGCTGGAGATGCGCGGCCGGTACAGCGGGGGCGCGGACGGGGAATCGTCGTCGACCCGGTTGTCGATCTCGGTGCCGGTGAACGACACCTGGTTCAGCGCGATGTCACTGTTGCCGTTGTCGTAGGTGCCCTTGCCGGTGTGCTTGAGGGACTGCAGCCACATCACGGCCTGCAGCATCCCGGCGTCCTTGGGGTCGACCGTGGTGCCCGTGACCGGGTCGACGGTGCCGCCCGCGTCCGAATAGACCTGGCCCAGCTTGTAGGTGTCGACCGCGGTGAGCTGGTCGGTGGCCTTCACATGGACCTTGGTGGTGATGGAGTCCAGTCGGGTCGTGGTCCAGAAGCTGGGTCCGGCGGTGACGCACACATCGGCGGGGACGGTGGTGGCGCCGTCGGGGAGCTTGGTCTTGTCGGTGGAGTCGCAGTGCAGGTCCCACGGCACGTCGGGCCAGTGGGTGGCGGTGCTGTCCTTGAGGTTGTCGGCCGAGCAGTCGGTGAACGTGCTGGTGGTCTGGCAGCGCTGGGCCAGTCCGAAGTCGACCTCGGCGGCCGGGGTGCGGCCGGCCTGCTCGTCGTCCAGGGTGTAGCCGTACGAGATCAGCGACAGCGCGCCGCCACGGGTGTACGACGTGAGGGTGCCGGTGTCATCCGGGTCGTCGGTCGCGGCCGCCTGACCGCCGCCGAGGTCGTAGTAGTTGGACTCGGCGGTGTAGTCGTAGCGCTGCACGAACCCGTCCGGCGCCACCACGAAGTCGAGGTTCCAGCGCCAGCCTTCGGGCTTGTCGCACTGCGACAGCTTGCCCTTTGCGTCGTCGTGGCAGGGGTCCGTCGAACGTGGGTGGAGGACCGGGACGCCCCACGCGGAGTGCGTGGAGGAGTCGGCGGGGTCGGACGGCATGGTCGCACCGGTGCCGGGGTTGTTCGGCGAGTGGTCGGCGCCGAAGTAGGCGGCCGTGCCGTCCGTCGTCAGCACACGGTAGTAGACGCCGTCGTGCAGGCCGTTGGCCGCACCGGACAGCTCCTGTACGACCGTGCCGTCGTCGCCCTGGATGCGCCACTGCTTGATCTCACCGGCCACGCCGGAGTCGACGCCGTCCGGCACCAGGACACCGGAGTGGGAACCGAAGGAGAGGGTGGCGTTGTCGCCGCCCCAGCACTCGTCGGCCGAGCCCTTGACGAGCTTCTTGCCGTCGGAGTCGAGCAGCGAGCTGCAGCTGCGGTAGCGCCGCTCGACGTAGCCGACCTGGTAGCTCCAGCCGTCGCCCACCCAGGACGCCTGGGAGTTGCGGGCGGTGGTCTCCCCGTCGACGGACTGGGAGTCGTACCCCAGGTTCACCGAGGGCGCGTTGCCGCCGATCGCGGCCGGCACGGAGATCGGGTAGGAGTACGTGAAGGAACCGGTGGCAGACGCTTGCCAGGTACCTGCGGCCGACAACTGCGTAGCCCCGTAGTCGCCTTGGGAGCCGGAGGCGCCGGAGGTCACGGCGAGTGCCGTGGTGCCGGTGGCAGCGACCGCGCTCAGCGGCGCGGTGCGCTCCGACATCGCCTCCGGGCCGTTCGCGCTCTCGGACGGATTGGGGGATGCGGTGCTCTGGTCGGGCTTCGGGGATTCCGTGCCGCCGTTCGGCTTCGCGGTGCCGGTGCCGGTGGTGTCCGGGGACTGTGAGGGGCTGGCGCTTGCCGTCGGCGTCGAACTGGCCGTGCTGTCGCTCGGCTTGCGGTCGGCCGTGCCGGCGTCGCCGGAGGCGGAGGCCATCGTGACGGTCGCCGTCAGTTGCTCGGCGGAGGCCCGGTTGGTGAACTTCAGCGGGGTGGCCTTCTGGCACTCCGTCTTCTGCGGGGTGGTCAACGCGCAGCCGGGCAGCTGTACCAGCCGCAGCCGGGAGCCGTAACCGCCACCATACGCGCGGGCGATCGACGAGTAGTCGATGACCACCTTGATCCTGCCATGGGCGGACGTCGTGCCGGAGGGGGTGATGCCCAGAAGCATGCCGTTGGCGCCCGTGCGCAGCGTCTGGTTGTGGGACGCGGTCTGCACCCGCACGGAGTCGACGCTGTGCCCGGTATCGGCGGGCGCCACCCAGACGGGCAGTGAACCCGCCTTCACCGGCTCGGACTTGGACGTGGACTCGGCCTGCGGGCTGAGGTCGACGACGGCAGCGCCGGCCTTGGGCCAGTGGGCTTGCTGCGCCCGGTACGCGCCCAGCGCCTTGTAGTCCTTGGGATGCTTGGCGGTCTTCGGCTGCAGGAGGTGCGCACCTACGGCCTTGGTGGCGGGCAGCTTCTTGGGACGCCACACCTTGCCATCGAACGAGAAGCCGCCGTGGTGGCCGAAGCCGTCGTCCGAGTGACCGGCGAGGAAGCCCGGCATGCTGAAGCCGCCGGCGATCGCCACCGGCAGCAACAGCGCGAACAGCGCGACCGGAATGATCCACAGCCCCAGTCCGCCGACGAATTTCCGATGCCATCTGCCCGCGAACCAGCACCGTCTGCCACTCACGCCCAAACCCCCCGGTTATGCCCTTTGAGGGGCCATCACACAGTCAGATCACAGGTAAGTGATCGACCCGGAGGCTAGGTACCGGCGCCATCACGACTCAAGACCCTTTGCCGTTTCCAGGCCAAGACCATGCATATATGTGGCAGATGCTGTGTAGGTTCTGTGCCGAAATTGATCGCTTCCCTGCTCTCTGTGGCAACCGGGCCTTCCCCACCCCGCTGCCCGCGAACCGAAGGACCCCCGCCAGGTGTTGAGACCACCGATACGCACCGGCCGAAGACGCGCCGTACCGGCCGGCAGACTGGCCCTGTTCGCCACGGCACTGAGCCTGCTGGCGGCCCTCCCGACGCTACCGGCCGTCGCCGACGACACCGCGCCCGCCCCGTCCGACCCGCTGCTGGCGGCCCGGTCCGAGGCTCTCTCCACCGGACAGACCGTCCCGGTCGACGCGCTGACCACCGAGGTCTCCACCACCAAAGCCCTGCCGGACGGCACCTTCACCAGCACCACCAGCGCCCTGCCCACCCGGGTCTACAAGGACGGCGCCTGGACCCCGGTGGACGCCACCCTGGCCGCCGACGGCCATGGCGGCTACACACCCAAGGCCACCCCGAACGGCGTCACCCTCTCAGGCGGTGGCACCGGCCCCCTGGTGACCCTCACCCACGCCGACGGACCCAGCATGGGCCTGACCCTGCCTTTCCGCCTGCCCGCGCCGACCGTCAGCGACGACACCGCCCTGTACCCCTCGGTGCTGCCCGGCGTCGACCTGTCGGTGTCCGTCACCGACCAGGGCGGCTTCAGCGATGTCCTGGTCGTCCATGACGCGGAAGCCGCCGCCAGCCCCCAGTTGCGGCAACTCAAGCTGGCCGTGGACACCCACGACCTCACGCTGGCCACTACCGACTCCGACAGCATGGAGGCGACGTCCACCGACGGCGACCTCGCCTACACCAGCCCCCAGCCGCTGATGTGGGACTCCTCCTCCACTCCCGCCAAGCTCGGCGGGCCGGTGGCCGACATGACGTCCTCCGTGGACGGCCCCGGTCCGGAGGCCGACACCGAGCCGGTCGCCATGACCGCCACCAGCAAGGCCGTGACGCTGACCCCGGACGCCGGCATGCTGACCGACCCGGACACCACCTATCCGGTGTACATCGACCCCTATACCAACCCGGTCGACTCCGACGCCGGCCACTACACCGAGGTCTACTCAAGCTCCACCTGCGACAACTCCCCGCAGTACGACAAGGCGCAGACCAACGGACAGGGCGCCGGCTACCAGCGCTGGGGCGGCGCTTGCGGCGTCGGCGTGGAACGCTCCTACTGGGCGATCAACACCGGAGGACTGCACTCCTCGTTCGTCGTCAACGACGCCTATGTGCAGATCTCCACCACCTTCGCGGCGAGCTACAACTGCAGCCAGAACCAGCCCCTGACGCTGCACACCACCAACGCGATCAGCTCGAGCACCGACTGGCTGTCACGGCCCGGCGTGCACGACACCGCCTTCGCACCGGCGACCGACACGGTGCCCAGCGGCGCCAACTCCGGCAGCTCGTGCAGCAACAGCACCGCCACCTTCCATGTGAAGACCCAGGCGCAGAAGATCGCCGACAAGGACGGCAACGGCTACGACGCCGACGGCACCTTCGGCGACGGCGCCAACACCTGGACCATCGGCCTGTACGGCAACGAGTCCGAGTCCTCGAGCAACGACGACTACCTGCGCCTGTCGACCACGCTGACCCTCACCACCAAGTTCGACATCCCGCCCGGCACCCCCACCGGCCTGCACATCACCCCGGCCGCCGCCGGTGCCACGGCCGCCTGCGCCACCAGCGGCGCGGGCTGGATCGGCGCCACCACCTACTCCGACGCCGGCAGCAATGTCACCCTGCACGCCACTGTCACCAGCCAGATGCACGGCGAGAACGTCAAAGCGCACTACTACGTCTGGGACCGCACCATCGACCCCGACGGCGACGGCAACGGCGCCGCCGTCTCCAGCCCGGACAGCGGCTGGCTGGCCTCCGGCACCGACGCCGCGATGAAGGTCGGCGCCACCCTGAAGGACGGCCACCAGTACGGCTGGGACGTCTACGCCGAGGACGACTCCACCCAAGGACTGACCTCGGGCAAGTCCGACCACTGCTGGTTCTCCACCGACTTCACCGCGCCGCTCACCCCTGACATCACCGGCAACGCCGCCTTCCCGCCGGTGGGGACCGCCCGCCAGGGCGACCCCGTCTACGCGGGCCCCGGCAAGACCACCGACTTCACCGTGGCCGGCGCCGACGCCCCCTCCAGCGACGACAGCTGCAACCCCGGCGCCTGTAAGTCCAGCGGCATGAAGTCCTTCCTGTGGCAGCTCGACTCGCCGCCCACCGGCGCCGACGGCCGGAGCGCCGCGATCACCGGCACCGACAGCCAGGGCCGCTCCACCGCCGCCATCCCCGTCCCAATCCAGGACTGGGGCGTGCACACCCTGTACGTGGCCGGCGTGGACAAGGCCGGCAACATCTCCACCAGCCCGGCCGGCTACACCTTCACCGTCCCGTGGAACCCCGCCACTAAGGTCAAGGCGGGCGACATCACCGGCGACGGCGTGCCCGACCTCCTCGCCGCCACCAAGACCGGCGACCTCGACCTCGTCCCCGGCAACCAGGACCCCGCGCAGTCCGTGGCACCGGTGCACAGCGACCCGGTCACCGGAACCCCGCCGGACGTCACCGGCCCTGTCACCGTCTCCACCAAGGAGGACTCCCCCGACGGCACCGGCTGGAACAACTACATCGTCGCCCACCGCGGCAACCTGCACGGCGCCAACGGCGACGACCTGTGGGCGTACAACAAGGCCAGCAAGTACCTCTACCTCGTCAAGAACGACCTCGACCCCGCCGACGACGCAGCCTTCCCCCGTGCCCCCTTGTCCACCCTCGGCGGCTTCACCGGCGGTCGCTCCGACGGTGTGGTCAAGGCTCCCTGCGCGCTGTCCGACATCGTCGCCGACGACACTCGCTGCCGCAGCACCGACTACAACAGCACGACCTGGAACATCAGCCAGCTCATCGCACCGGGCAATGTCTTCGGCAACCCCGACGGCTATCCCGCCGTCATCACCGTCGAGAACAAGGAACTCTGGATCTACCAGTCCGACGGCGGCGACCACCTGAAGAACCCGATCCTGCTCGGCGACGGCGACTGGACCACCCAGACCCTCATCGCCGCGGGCACCTTCCAGAACAAGCCCGTCCTGTGGTCCCGCGACAACGCCACCGGCCAGCTCTACAGTTACCCGATCACCGTTGACCCGGCCACGCTGGTCCCGGCCCTGCTCCATCCCACCGTGCGCACCAGCCTCGGCCTCACCCTGTCGCCGACCCTCTACCCCTTCGTCGCCTCTCCCGGTGACGTCAACAGCCCCGTCCGAGCCGGCGACATCAACCCCGGCGCCCTGGACGGCAACCCCGACCTCTACGCCGTCGGCCCCTTCGGCCAGCTCGTCGAGTACAACTACCGCCAGAGCCCGGACCAGACCTCGCCGCCCGCCTACGGCTTCGGCTCACCGGTCTCGCTGGGTTCGGTCACCGACACCGCGACCCACTGGTGGAAACTCGCCGAAGGCAGCGGCACCACCACCGCCGACAGCACCGGCACACTCAACGCCACCCTGTCCGGCGGCTACTCCTGGACCAGCGACACCACCCACGGCAACGCGGTGACCCTCAACGGCACCACCGGCTACGGCAGCACGACGGGTCCGGCCGTGGACACCTCCAAGAGCTTCACCGTCTCCGCCTGGGTCAAGCTCACCTCACTGGGCGCCAACGGCACCTTCCTCTCCCAGAACGGCACCACCAACAACGGCTTCCAGCTGTACTACTCCTCCGGAGCCCAGTCCTGGGCGTTCGGCCGCCACAGTACCGACGCCGACGGCGCCGTCTGGCGCGCGACCTACGGCGGCAAGCCCGTGGCCGGACGCTGGACCCACCTCGTCGGCATCTACGACGCCACCGCCAAGGAGATCCGCCTCTACGTCGACGGCAAACTCGTCGGCACCCAGGACTGGACCTACACCCCCTGGAACGCCACCGGCCCGGTCCAGATCGGCCGCAAACTCGCCTCCGGCACCTACGGCGAATTCACCAACGGCGCGATCAACGACGTCCGCATCTGTCCCACCGCCCTGCCTCCGGCGGACGCCGCTTCCAGCGGCGACCTGCCGAAGGTGACCCAGCTCGACTGACGATCTGTCTTCCCCGGCGTGCCCGCACACGGAGTCTCTGGGCGCGGGCACGCCCGTTACCGCCGCCGCATGGATGTGCCACTTTCAACCGAGTGGACAGGCGCTGGACGCAAACAGCGGCAGACGAGTCGGGCTGTACGCCGGGTTCTGTTCCCCGGGTCCCTCGCGGGGTCCGGGGCGACGGCCATCCATCTAGGGCCGACGTTGCCGCCGGCCTCGTGCGGTCTACCCGCGGACTCGGGCGGGCAGCCCTCGAACGTCCGCGCAGAGCGCTTTTCACGGCGCTCCTTTTGACCTTGCTCCGGGTGGGGTTTACCTAGCTGCCCAGGTCGCCCTGGGCACTGGTGGTCTCTTACACCACCGTTTCACCCTTACCGAGGACCGAGGTCCCCGGCGGTCTGTTTTCTGTGGCACTGTCCCGCGGGTCACCCCGGGTGGCCGTTAGCCATCACCCTGCCCTGTGGAGCCCGGACGTTCCTCGGGAAGCCCCCTAGGGGGACTCCACGCGGCCGTCCGCCCGGCTCGTCTGCCGTGCCGACCATGGTACCGGTCGTGTGCGGCGCCGCGGACCGGCCGCCGTCGCCAGCACCGAGCCGGCCAGGATGAACGCGAAGGCCAGCAGCACGGTGAGGGTCAGCGGCTCGTGCAGGAAGGCCGCACCGGCGGCCACCGCCACGGCCGGGTTCACGTAGGTGATGACCGTGGCGCGGGTGGGGCCCGCCTCCTTGATCAGCTCCAGGAAGGCCACGAAGGCGAGGGCCGTGCAGATCACGCCCAGCGCGGCGAGGGCGGCGAGGGCCTGGGCGGAGGGCAGCGCGGTCGGGTGGGTGAGGGCGGCGGCGGGGGCGTAGACCAGGGCGGCCAGGGTCAGGCAGGGGGCCGTCAGGTGCAGGGAAGGGACGTCCCCCAGGTGCCGGGCGGCTATCAGGGGCGCCGTGGCGTAGCCGACGACGGTGAGCAGTACCTCGGCGAGGGAGCGGGCGTCGCCGCCGGTGAGGTGGGGCAGGGCCAGGACCGCGACCCCGGCGAGGCCCAGGGTGAGGCCGGTCAGCCGCCGGGGGCCGAAGTGCTCCGTCGTACCGAGGAAGCGGGCCGCGATCAGGCCCACGATCGGCACCCCGGCGATCAGCAGACCCGAGGTGGAGCTGGACAGATGCCGTTCGGCGTCGGTCAGGGTGAACCAGGGGACGACGATCTCCAGGACCGCGAAGGCCAGCATGGGGCGCCAGTGGGTGCGGACCGTGCGGGACAGGCCGCCCTGGCGCAGCGCGAACGGCAGCAGCAGGGCCGCGCCCAGCGCGCAGCGGGTGAACACCAGGACGGGCGGCGACACCTCGGCCACCGCGACCTTGATCAGCAGATAGGGGATGCCCCAGACCACTCCCATCAGGGAGAACAGGAACCAGCCACGTGCAGTCATGCGGCGAGTCTCGGCCACTTCCTCAGCGGGTGTCTTGAACGCTGTTGCGGTACACCGCCGGGGTCACCCCGAGCACCCTGCGGAACCAGCGGGTCAGATGCGCCTGGTCCGCGAAGCCGACCAGGCCCGCCACCTCCGCCGGCCGCAGCCCCGCCTCCAGCAGCACCCGCGCCCTGCCCACCCGGTACTGGGCGAGCCAGGCGTACGGCGGGATGCCCGTCTCCGTACGGAAGGCCCGCAGCAGCTGGTACCGGGAAAGGCCCAGGTCGGCGGCGAGCGAGGCGAGCACCGGCGGGGCGGTCAGCTCGTCGGCGAGCCGGTCGCGGACCGTCCGCGCGATGCCGGCCGCACCGGGCACGCGGTCGGGGAGCGGCCGGGCGGCGGAGTGCCGCCGGGCGAGCGCGGTGAGCAGCCAGGGCACCCGGGACTCGGCCTCCAACGGGTCCGGGCAGGAGCTGAGTTCGGCGTGCGCGCGGGCCAGTGCCAGGGCCAGCTCGGGGTCGTCCAGCAGGGGTTCGGGAAAGTGCGGGGCGCCCCCGGTGGCGCCCTCCCCCAGCAGGGACGGCGCGGCGTACAGCGCGCGGTAGGCGTACCCGTCGGTGGCGTTGCCGGGCCCACCGGTGTGCATCTCACCGGGGTCCAGTACGACGATCGTCCCGGCCCCGGTGCGTATGTGGCCGCCCCGGTAGTCGATCACCTCGTACCCGCCGACGCAGACGCCGATCGTGTACTCGTCATGGGCGTGCGGGGCGTAGGTGTGCCGCCGGAAGCTCGCGGTGAGCAGGTCGAGGGGCGGTCCCCCGTGGCCGAGTCGGGCCCGTCGCCACCGGGCCTGTTCGGGCCCGCACGCACTCACTGCTTCCGCACTCACCGCTTCGGTCATGGACGCCCCCTCGTCGTACGGCGATCACCTCGCCCGCCGTTGGAACGTCCGCCGGGTCCCGCTTCCTTCCGCGCAGGTCAGCGGGCGGGCCGGGCGCCGAGCCCGGCCCGTTCCAGCGCGGTGAACGCCCTCTCCAGGCGGGCCCGGTGGTCCTCGGCCACCGGTGCCACCGGTTCACCGGCGAGGAGCCGGCGTGCGGTGGTGACGAAGACCGTGCGGTACGCGGCGACGGCGAGGGCCGCGAGGAGGTCCGGGTCCGGTGTGCCGGCGTCGGCGAGGGCCGCCGCGAGGGCCGTCTCCACCTCCTCGACGCCCTCGCGGGCGCGGGCGCGCAGGGCCGGGGAGCCGATGACGATGCGCCAGAAGGGGACGTAGTTCTCCCCCACGGCGCTCAACGGGTGCCGCTCGTCCGCGAGTCGGAGGGCCAGGCGGCGCAGGGCGGCCAACGGGGCTTCGTCCGGGGCGCGTTCGCGTACGGCCGTGGCGAAGAGGTCGGCGGCCTCGGGGATGCGGTCGAGGAGCAAGTCCTCTTTGCGCGGGAAGTAGTTGAAGACCGTCATGGCGGAGACCTCCGCCGCGCGGGCCACCTCCGCGACCGTCACCGCGTCGAAGCCGCGCGCGCGGAACAGTTCCGTCGCGATGTCGGAGATCCGCCGACGCGTCGCGCGCTTCTTGCGTTCCCGCAGCGGAAGCACGTTCTCGCCGTCCGGGCCGCCCGCCGGGGCGTCGCTCAGCTCATCGTTCATGAAAAAACTATAGCGGATAAAAACTTTTAGTGACTATAGTTCGGCTCATGACGACGACACAGGGCACGCAGTACGACGTGGTGGTGGCCGGCGCCGGCCCCGTGGGGCTCTTCCTCGCCGGTGAGCTGAAGCTCGGCGGGGCCGCACGGGTGCTGGTGGTGGAGCGGCTCACCGAGGTGGACGAGACGATCAAGGCGGGCTGGATCAACCACCCGAGCGTGGTCGCCCTGAACCGGCGGGGGCTGCTGTCCGAGCTGACGGCGGTGCGCGAGGCGGTGCAGGAACGGCTCCGGGCGTTCCGGGACCTCAAGGACGGCGACGGGGACGGCGACGGGGACGGGGGCGACGACAACGGCGGTACGACTCGACGCCCCGGGTTCGCCGGGCACTTCGCCGGGATCACGCTGGACCCCGAGCTGTTCGACGGTTCCGGCCCCGAGTGGGCGGACGCCGATCCCGCCGCCGGACCCGGACTCGTCATCCCGCAGGCCGAGTTGGAGCGGGCGCTGGGCCACTGGGCCGAGCGGCTCGGGGTGGAGGTGCGGCGGGGCGTGGAGCTGACCGGCTTCACGGAGGACGCGGACGGGGTCGTCGTACAGCTCGACAAACAGACCGTGCGCGCGGACTGGCTGGTCGGCTGCGACGGCGGGCGGAGCACGGTGCGCAGGCTGGCCGGGTTCGAGTTCCCGGGCACGGCACCGGAGATCACCGGCTACCAGGCGCTGGTCGAACTCAGCGGCGCCGAGCGGCTGAAGACGGGCTGGAACACGACGGACGTGGGCACGTACGTGCACGGGCCGTTCCCCGGACGCGTCCTCACCGTCGAGTTCGACAGCCCGCCGGCCGACCGGTACGCGCCCGTCACCGCCGGGGAGTTGGAGGCGAGCCTGCGCCGGGTCTCGGGCGTACCGGAGGTGAGCGTCACCGGGGTGCGCACGGCGACCCGGTTCACGGACAACGCCCGGCAGGCCACCGAGTACCGCAGGGGCCGGGTGCTGCTCGCGGGCGACGCGGCGCATGTGCACTCGCCGTTCGGCGGGCAAGGGCTCAACCTCGGTCTCGGGGACGCGCTGAACCTCGGCTGGAAGCTCGCCGCGGTCGTCCGGGGCCGGGCGCCCGAGTCGCTGCTGGACACCTACACCGCCGAACGGCATCCGATCGGCGCCTGGGTGCTCGACTGGACCCGCGCCCAGATCGCGCTGATGCGCCCGGACCGGCACGCCCGCGCGCTGCGCCGGGTGGTCGAGGACCTCGCGGGCAGCGGCGCCGGCACGACCTACCTGGTGAACCGTGTCTCCGGTGTCTGGCAGCGCTACGACCTGCCCGGCAGCCACCCGCTGACCGGCGCGAACGCCCCCGACCTCCCGCTGTCCGACGGCACCCGCCTGGGCGAGCACCTGCACACCGGCCGCCCCCTCCTCCTCGACCTCGCCGGCTCCCCCGCCCTGCGCGCCCTGGCCGCCCCCTACGGCGGGACCCTGACCGTCCTCACCACCACCTGCCCGGCCAGGCCCGCCCTCAGGGCCCTCCTGGTCCGCCCGGACGGCTTCGTGGCCTGGGCGGCGGACACGGAGGACGACGAGCGGGGCGGCGAACTCACCGCGGCCCTGGAACGCTGGGTCGGAACGCCGAAGGCCGCCGTGAAGACGCTCACGCGGGAATGAACAGGGGCCCGGCCGTGCCCGGCGACGCCCTGACGAGGCGGACCCGTAGGGGGTCGCCCAGGGGGAGATCGGGGCCCTCGACGCGGCCGAGGACGGCGGGGGAGGCCGGCTGGATCCTGCGGCTGAGCATGAGTCGAGCGTAGGACGCGGGGGGCCGGGCAGCACCCCGTACGCTGGCGGCTGAGCGCAAGAGAAGGAGTACGTGTTGCTGGTCCTGCTGCCGCCCTCGGAAGGTAAGGCCGACTCGGGCAAGGGTGACCCGCTGCGGCTGGAGTCGCTGTCCCTGCCGGGACTGACCGGCGCGCGCGAGGCCGTGCTCGGGGAACTGGTCGAGCTGTGCGCGGGCGACGAGGAGAAGGCGCGCGAGGTGCTGGGGCTCAGCGAGGGGCTGCGCGGCGAGGTCGCCAAGAACGCGGCCCTGCGCACGGCCGGCGCGCGCCCCGCCGGGGAGATCTACACCGGTGTCCTGTACGACGCCCTGGACCTGGCCTCCCTGGACGCGGCGGCGAAGCGGCGGGCGACGCGCTCACTGCTGGTCTTCTCCGGGCTGTGGGGCGCGGTGCGGGTGACCGACCGCATCCCCTCCTACCGCTGCTCGATGGGGATCAGGCTGCCGGGGCTCGGCGCGCTGGCCGGGCACTGGCGGGCCCCGATGGCCGAGGTGCTGCCGGAGGCGGCCGGGAACGGGCTGGTGCTGGATCTGCGCTCGGCGGCGTACGCGGCGGCGTGGAAGCCGAAGGGCGAGGTCGCGGGCCGGACGGCGACGGTACGGGTGCTGCACGCGCCGACCCGCAAGGTCGTCAGCCACTTCAACAAGGCGACGAAGGGCCGGATCGTACGCTCCCTGCTCTCGAACGGCTCCGCACCCCGCGACCCCGCCGAACTGGTCGACGCCCTGCGGGAATTGGGGTACGAGGTGGAGGCGCAGGCCCCGGAACGGGCGGGGAAGGCGTGGGGGCTGGATGTGTTGGTGGAGGAGGTCCACTAGGGGACGTTGCGCTGTGTGCAACGACGATTGCGGGGAGTGTGGCGGGTCGGGACGATGAGGGCATGATCTCGCCCGAGCCCAGGCCGTTGCCGCCGTCGCTGTCGCCGTCGTCGCCGTCGTCGCCGGTCGGGTCTGTGCTCGATCTTGCGGCTGTCGTGCCGGTGGTCGTGCTCGCGGATGCCTGCGCCGCCGTGCCGCTGGCGCGGGCGCTCGTGGGTGGGGGGTTGCCGGTGGTCGAGGTGACGCTTCGTACGCCTGCCGCGTTGGAGGCGATCCGGGCGATCGCCGAGCAGGTGCCCGAGGCCGTCGTCGGGGCGGGGACGGTGATCACGCCGGGGCAGGTGGCGGCGGCCGTCGGGGCCGGGGCGCGGTTCCTGGTCAGTCCCGGGTGGACGGAGGGGCTGCTGGCGGCGATGCGGGGGTGCGGGGTGCCGTTTTTGCCGGGGGTGTCGACCGCTTCGGAGGTCGTGGCGCTGCTGGAGCGCGGGGTGCGGGAGATGAAGTTCTTCCCGGCGCAGGCGGCGGGAGGTACGGCGTATCTGCGGTCGCTGGCCGGGCCGTTGCCGCAGGCGCGGTTCTGTCCGACCGGCGGGATCGGGCCCGGGAACGCGGCGGAGTATCTGGCCCTGCCCAACGTCGCCTGCGTGGGCGGGAGTTGGATGGTGCCGGCGGACGCGGTGGCGGCCGGGGACTGGGCGCGGATCGAGGCGCTCGCGCGGGCGGCGGCGGGGCTGCGCCCGGCGTCAGCGCAGGTGTGAGGTGTCGTTGAAGAGGCGGACGCTCGCGTTGCCGTCGGCGTAGTACGCCACCGCGGAGAGGGAGGCGGCCGAGAGTTCCATGCGGAACAGGGACTCGGGCGGGGCGCCGAGGGCGAGGCGGACGAGCGTCTTGATCGGGGTCACATGGGTGACGAGCAGGACGGTGCGGCCCGCGTGGGCGGTGACCAGTTCGTCCTTGGTGACGGCGATGCGGGCGGCGACCTCGGCGAAGCTCTCGCCGCCGCCGGTGGGGCGGGCGGCGGGGTCGGCGAGCCAGGCGTTCAGGTCGTCCGGGTGGCGGTCGCGGACCTCGCCGAAGGTCAGGCCCTCCCAGGCGCCGAAGTCCGTTTCGCGCAGGCCGTCTTCGAGGACGACGTCCAGGTTCAGGCGGGCGGCGACGATCTCGGCGGTCTCGCGGGTGCGGGTGAGGGGGGAGGCGAGGATGGTCTGGACGGTGCCGCGTCTCGCCAGGGCGTCGGCGACGCGGTGGGCCTGGTCGCGGCCGGCGACGGAGAGGGGCGGGTTGGTGCCGCCGCTGCCCGAGAAGCGTTTCTGGGGGGTCAGGGGGGTTTCCCCGTGGCGGAGGAGGACGAGGGTGGTGGGGGTGCCCAGGTCGGGGGCGGCTGACCATCCACGGGTGGTGGGCTGCTGCCTGCCTGAGCCGTCGGGGTGCTGTTGGCCCGGGGGTTCAGGGCGCTGCTCGGTGTGAGGTGCCGCTGCGCCCGCCCGCCCCCGCTCTCGGCTTCGCGCGAGCGGGGGGACCCCCATCGCCCCAGCGACACTGCTGCCCGCAGCCACGGCAGACGCGGCGGGCGCGGCAGACGCGGCGGGCGTGGCAGACGCGGCTGCACCGGCATCCCCGGCGCCCGCGGCACCCGCGGCACCCGCGGCACCCGCCTCCAGCTCCGCCGTCGACTCCCCCGGGCTCCACCGCTCCCCCCGCGCCCCCGCGTCCATCGCCTCGTTCGCCAGGCGGTCGGCGTGCTTGTTCTCGGCGCGGGGGATCCACTCGTAGGTCACCCGGTCGGCCGGGAACACCCCTCGGGCCTCCGTCGCCAGCGGCTTCATCGAGGGGTGTTTGATCTTCCAGCGGCCGGACATCTGCTCGATGACCAGCTTGGAGTCCATGCGGACGTGGACGGTGGCGGCGGGGTCCAGGGTGTGGGCGGCGTGCAGGCCGGCCAGCAGACCCCGGTACTCGGCGACGTTGTTCGTGGCGACGCCGATGTACTCGGCCGCCTCCAGCAGCGTCTGGCCCGTCGCCGCGTCGCAGACCACCGCGCCGTAGCCCGCGGGCCCCGGGTTGCCCCGGGAACCGCCGTCCGCCTCGACGATGAACTCCCGCACGCCGTACGCCCCTTACAGCCCGGACTCGGCCGTACGCACCAGGATCCGGCGGCAGTTCTCGCAGCGCACCACGGTGTCGGGGGCGGCCGAGCGGACCTCGTTCAGCTCGGTGATGGCCAGCTCCTGGCGGCAGCCCTGGCAGGTGCGGGCGTACAGCTTGGCCGCGCCGATGCCGCCCTGCTGCTCGCGCAGCTTGTCGTACAGCTTGAGCAGGTCCGCCGGGACGGAGCCCGCGACGACCTCGCGCTCCTTGGTGACGGACGCGGCCTCGCGGTCGATCTCCTCGAACGCGGCGTCCCGGCGGCCGGTCGCGTCGTCGATCTTCGACTGGACGGAGGCGACCCGCTCGGTCAGCTCGTTCACCCGCTCCTGGGCGGACTCGCGGCGCTCCATGACCTCCAGGACGACGTCCTCCAGGTCGCCCTGCCGCTTGGCGAGCGAGACGATCTCGTGCTGGAGGTTGGCCAGGTCCTTCGGCGAGCTGACCGCGCCCGAGTCGAGACGCTGCTGGTCGCGGGTGGCGCGCTGGCGGACCTGGTCGACGTCCTGCTCGGCCTTGGTCTGCTCGCGGGCGGTGTCGCTCTCCTCGGTCTGCGCGGCCACGAGCAGGTCGCGCAGCTGGGTGAGGTCCTTGTTCAGCGTCTCGATCTCGGCGTGCTCGGGCAGCGACCTGCGCTTGTGCGCGAGCTGCTGGAGGCGGACGTCGAGGGCCTGGACGTCGAGGAGTCGGATCTGGTCGGCGGGCGCGGCGTTCAGTTGGGGGCTCCCATTAGCTAGTGGTGACGGAGGACGCCGCGTGGGCGGTCCAGGGGTCGGTGACCGTCGTGGAGACATGGACCCGCAGGTCCCAGCCGTGGCGGTCGGAGATCTCGTCGAGCTGGCCGGCGGCCTGCTCGCACCAGGGCCACTCGGTGGCCCAGTGCGCCGCGTCCAGCAGCGCGAGCGGGGTCTGCGCGACGGCCTCGGAGGCCGGGTGGTGGCGCAGGTCGGCGGTGAGGAAGGCGTCCACGCCGGCCGCGCGCACCTGGTCGAAGAGGCTGTCGCCGGAACCGCCGCTGACCGCGAGGGTGCGCACGACGGTGTCGGGGTCGCCCGCCACCCGGATGCCCTGCGCGGTGGCGGGCAGCCGCCCGGCGGCGCGCGCGGCCAGTTCGCGCAGGGTGAGCGGATGGTCGAGTTCGCACACCCGGCCGAGGCCCCGGCGCCCGTTCGGGTCGGTGGGGTCCGGCACGAGGGGGCGTACGACACGGACGTCGAGCGCGCCGGCGAGGGCGTCGGAGACACCCGGGTCGGCGGTGTCGGCGTTGGTGTGGGCGACGTGCAGCGCGATGTCGTTCTTGATCAGCGTGTGCACGACCCGGCCCTTGAAGTGCGAGGCCGCGACCGTGGTCGTGCCGCGCAGATAGAGCGGGTGGTGGGTGACCAGCAGGTCGGCGCCGAGTTCGACGGCCTCGTCGACGATCTCCTGGACGGGGTCGACGGCGAACAGGACCCGGGTGACCTCCTGGCCGGGATCGCCCACGACCGTGCCGACCGCGTCCCAGGACTCGGCCCGCTCGGCGGGCCACAGGTTCTCCAGCGCGGCGATGACTTCAGACAGACGGGGCACGGGAAAAGGCTACCTGGCTGTTCGGCGGGGCTGAACCGCGTCCGCCCCTCCCGGCCGCCCGCAGCACAGTCATGTCCTTTTCCTCAGAAGAATCGCTTCTGCGCCACCCGTATGTGTGAAGCGAGGGTCGGCCACCCGCACGGCCGTGCGTTCCGACCTAGCTTCGTCGCCGGAGGTGACCGAACGATGACAGCCTGTGCAGTCGAATCCCCGTCCGTCGGTACGGACGACCGCTCCCCGGAGCGCGGTTGCGTGCTCACGGCGGACGGCGCGTACGCCGCGCGGCTCACGCGGGACGGTGACTCCTGGTTCCCGGAGCGCTGGACGCTGGACGGCCCGGAGCCGTACGCGGTGCCGCTGCCCGGCAACCAGCCGGAGGAGCCCGGCACCGAGCTGCAGCCGCTGGGCGACGGGCGGGTCCTGATCCACCGGCGGGCGGGGGTACGGCACCTCTTCGCGCTGCTGTATCCGACCGGGCCCGGCACCGGGGAGCTGCCGCTGGGCGCCATGGAGTGCGCGGGGCCCGGGGTCCGGCTCGACCTGCTGCCCCCGGCGCCGGGCGGTGCGCGGGCCTACGCCGTCACGGTCGGCGCGCGCGGCAGCGCGGTGTGGCAGGTGGCGGGCGGGCCGGGCGGGCCCGAGCGGCTGGTGGAGGTGCCGGGGCGCTGTTCGGGCGGGGTCTGGCTGGACCGCACCGGGCGGCTGCTGGCGCTGGACCGGGAGCTGGAGGGGTGCGTCAAGACGGTCGTGGTGGACCTGGAGCTGGGCCGGGTGACGCCGCTGCTCCAGATCACCCCGGGCAGCGACGACCGGCTGCTGATGGCCGATCCGGACAGCGGGCTGCTGCTGATCTCCTCCGACGCGCCCTCGCCGGGGCAGGAACGATTGGGCTGGGGGGTCCTCGGTTCCACCCTGCCGGTGCGCTTCCCCACCTCGCTGCGGCTGCCGGAGTGCACGGCGGTGCCGTTCGCGATCCAGCCGGGTCGGATGCTGGAGCCGGAGAGCTGCGCGGTGGCGCTGCGCATCGAGGGGCCGGTGGGCACCTGGGTGGGCATCTGGCGGCCGGCCGAGCGGCGGGTACGGCATCTCGCGGCGCCCAAGGGCTGGTTGACCGGGTCGGGGCTGTGGACCCCGGAGGGGGTGCTGCGGCTGCCGTACGCCACCCGGGAGACGCCGTGCGGGGTGGCCGAGCTGCGGGCGCCCGCGGGTGAGCCGCGTCCGCATCCGGGCGGTGCGGAGGCGGCTGCCGCCACGGCCGCCGGGACGCCCGCCGCGAAGAGCGCCGGGGCGGCCGGTCAGGGCTCCGCGGAACCGGCGGCGCCGCGTCCGGTGCCCTTGGCGCAGGCACCTCTGGGACGTCTTGTAACGAACTAGTGCCGGTTGGCGTGTGCGCCTGGATTCGGGCCGTGGTGTGCCGGTTACACTCCTCCGGCTGTACGAAAGATGATGTTGACGGGGTGAATACGTCCAATGAGCGACACCAGCATGACGGAGCAGCTGTCTGCCGACTCTCTGGAAGACGCCGGCCACGGCCGGCACCGCGGCCCGGTCTCGGCCACGGAGACGGACACGTCTCCGCACGGCCGGCACCGCAGGGCCGCCGAGGAGACCACCGAGGCGGCTGCCTGAAGGTAGTGGGAGGAGGAGGGGGCACCCGCCAGGGTGCCCCCTCCTCTTGCTTCCCGTGCCACCGGGTGCCGTCGGGCGTCGCCGGGTCTACCGCTCGCGCTTGAGGGCCAGCACCTCCGCCGCCGCGAACGTCTCCCCCGGCGGTCGCCGCGCGTAGTGCGGGGTGAGCAGCGCGTCGAGTTCGTCGTACGTGAACGTCTCCTGCTTGCTGTCGAACCGCTCCCGGACCCGGGGCCGTTCGACGATCGCCACCATGCCGCCGTGCACCACGAGCAGCTGTCCGTTGACGCGGGCGGCGGCCGGCGCGGCCAAGTAGCCGACGAGCGGGGCGACATGCTCGGGGGCGAGCGGGTCGAGGCCCTCGGCCGGTGCCGCCAGGCCCGCGAAGACGTCCTCGGTCATCCGGGTGCGGGCGCGCGGGCAGATGGCGTTGGCGGTGACGCCGTACTTGGCGAGGGCGAGGGCCGTGGAGGTGGTGAGACCGACGATCCCGCCCTTGGCGGCGGCGTAGTTGGGCTGTCCGGCGGATCCGGCGAGGAAGGCTTCCGAGGAGGTGTTGATGATCCGCCCGTAGACCGGTTCCCCGGCGGCCTTGGCGCGTCTGCGCCAGTGCGCCGCGGCGAAGCGGGTGGTGTTGAAGTGCCCCTTGAGATGGACGCGGAGCACCGAGTCCCACTCGTCCTCGGTCATGGAGAAGATCATGCGGTCGCGCAGGATGCCCGCGTTGTTGACGAGGATGTCCAGCTTGCCGAACTCGCCGATCGCCAGCTCGACCAGTTCCCGGGCCTGTTGCGAGTCGGCGACGTCCCCGGTGTGGGCGAGGGCGGTACCGCCGAGGGTGTCGCGGATCTCGGCGACGACCTGTTCGGCGGGTCCGGCCGAGGCCTCCCCGGTCCCGTCCCGGCCCGGGCGGCCGTGATCGTTGACGACGACGGCGGCGCCGAGGCGGGCGAGTTCGAGGGCCTCGACCCGGCCGAGCCCGCGCCCGGCCCCGGTGACGACGGCGGACAGCCCCTGAAGTGGCAGTGTCATGGGCGGCGTTCCTCAGATCTCGACGCACGTACGCAGGGCGGTCCCGGTACGCATCTGGTCCAGTGCCTCGTTGATCGCGGCGAGCGGGACCCGGTGGGTGATCAGCCCGGCCAGGTCGATGCGGCCGGCCCGCCACAGGGCGATGGCGCGCTCGTAGGAGCGGACCACGTCCCCGCCGCCGTAGAGGGAGGGCAGGATGCGCTTCTCGTCGAAGAACAGCTCGAACATGTTGAGCTGGAGGAAGTCGTCCATGGCCCCGGCGCCGACCACCACGAGGGTGCCGCCGCGCCGGGTGTTCTCGTAGGCGGTGCGGGCGGTCGCGGACCTGCCGACGACCTCGAAGACGTAGTCGAAGCCCTCGCCGCCGGTGAGCTGCTGCCTGGCCTCGGCAAGGCCGTCGGGTGCGACGGCCCTGGTGGCGCCGAATCCGAGGGCGGCCTCGCGGCGGGCCGGGACCGGGTCGACGGCGACGATCTCGGCGGCGCCCTTCAGCCGCGCCCCCTGGATCGCGGAGATGCCGACGCCCCCGCAGCCGATGACGGCGACCGAGGAACCGGCCGCGAGATCGGCGGTGTTGAGGGCGGCGCCGAGTCCGGTGGTGACACCGCAGCCGATCAGCGCGGCGATGTCGTACGGCACGTCGTCGGGCAGCGGGACGGCGCACCCGGCGTCCAGCACGACCTCCTCGGCGAAGGTGCCGGTGCCCGCGAAGCCGAAGACGTCGCCGCCGGGGCGGCGGAAGTTGGGGGTGCCCGCGTTCATGAACCCGGCCAGGCACAGCTCGGTCTGGCCGCGCCGGCAGGCCGGGCAGGCGCCGCAGGCGGGCAGCCAGCAGACGACCACCCGGTCGCCGGGCTTCAAGTGCCGTACGTCTTCACCGACTTCGAGTACCTCGCCCGCGCCCTCGTGGCCCGGTACGAACGGTGCGGGCTGGGGCAGTACGCCGTTCATCGCGGACAGGTCCGAGTGGCACAGCCCGGTGGCCCGCACCCTGATACGGACCTTGCCCGGGCCAAATCCGGCCGCCTCGATGTCGTCGAGGACGTCGAGCTTGTCCTGGCCGGTCTCGTGCAGTACGGCTGCGCGCATGCCGTGACTCCCCTCGATGCTGGCGGTACTGGCGGTACTGGATTCAGGAGTGCTCGACGACGGTGTCCGCGAGCACCGGCGCGTCGTCCCGTTCGACGGCGGCGACGGCGACCCGCACCCGGTCCGCCGCCTCGCGCCACATGCGGATGCGCAGGGTCTCGCCCGGGAAGACGACGCCCGCGAACCGGGTGGTGTACGACCGCACCCGGCCCACGTCGCCGTCGAGGAGGGTGTCGGCCACGGCCTTGAGCGTCATGCCGTAGGTGCACAGCCCGTGCAGGATGGGCCGGTCGAACCCGGCGAGCTTGGCGAACTCGGGGTCGGCGTGCAGGGGGTTGAGGTCGCCGGAGAGCCGGTAGAGCAGGGCCTGGTCGGGGCGGACCGGGCGCTCGACGGTCCGGTCCGGCTCACCGCCCGGTTCCGGCAGACGGGCCGAGGGGCCCCGGTCGCCGCCCCAGCCGCCCTCGCCCCGGACGAAGATCTGCGCGTCGTTGGTCCACAACGGGCCCTCGGCGTCGCCTGCTTCGGTGCGCAGCACCAGGACGGCGGCCGTGCCCTTGTCGTACACGGCCGCGACGCGGGAGGTGGTCGTGGCGCTGCCCTCGACCGGGATCGGCCGGTGCACCCGCAGGGTCTGCCCGCCGTGCAGCACCCTGGCGAGATCGACGTCGACGCCCGGCATGGACAGCCCGCCGGTCACCCCCGGTTCGCCGGCGCCCGCGACGGTGGCGAAGCTCGGCAGCACATGCAGCCGGGACTCCAGCGTGTAGCGCAGCTCGTCCGGGTCGGTGGCGGGGCGGCCCGCGCCGATGCCCAGGTGGTAGAGCTGGACGTCCTTCGCGGTCCAGGTGATCCCACCCGAGCGGGGTCCGGCGGCGAGGGCCTTGGCTGCGTCGATGGGCATGGGGCTCCCAAGAGGTATCGAGACCTCGGCGCGGTCGTCCGCACCGTCGGCCGCGCCGAGGTCGTCCACGGGTCTAGAACGCGTTCCAGTCCGGCGCCCCCTGTATAGCCCAGCCCCCCGCAGTTGTGAAGGCTACTGACGGTACGTCAGCTCGCTCGGACCGTGACGCCGGGACCCGTGACATTTGTACCGCCCGAGTCCGTACAACTGCGTCTGCCGGGGCACCGGCTCCCGCTCCTACCGTCGTAGGCATGACACAGAGGGACGAGGACACCACCGCCGTGTCCTTCACGGGGGCGATGCGGACCTTCGGGTCCGTGCGCGCCGTGGACGGGGTGGACCTGAGGATCGGGCGCGGCGAGACCGTGGCCCTGCTGGGCCGCAACGGCGCCGGCAAGTCGACCACCATCGGGATGCTGCTGGGGCTGTACCCGCCGGACGCCGGCCGGGTGGAGCTGTTCGGGACCGAGCCGGAGCGCGCGGTGCGGGCCGGCCGGGTGGGCGCGATGCTCCAGGACGCCCGGCCGGTGCCCCGGGTCACCGTGGGCGAACTGGTCGCCTTCGTGGCCTCGCGCTATCCGGCGCCGATGCCGGTGGCGCGGGCCCTGGAGCTGGCCGGGATCGCCGCGCTGGCCGGGCGCCGGGTGGACCGGCTGTCCGGCGGGCAGGTGCAGAGAGTGCGGTTCGCGGTGGCGCTGGCCGGCGATCCCTCGCTGCTGGTCCTCGACGAGCCGACGGCGGCGCTGGACGTGGAGGCGCGGCACGCGTTCTGGGAGTCGATGCGGGGGTACGCCCGGCGCGGGCACACCGTGCTCTTCTCCACCCACTACCTGGAGGAGGCGGACTCCTTCGCCGACCGGATCGTGGTGCTGGACCGGGGCCGGATCGTCGCGGACGGCACGGGCGAGGAGCTGCGGCGGGCCGCGGGCGGCAGCCTGGTCTGCGTGGACCTCGGGGACCGTACTCCGGACGGCCTGGCCCTGCTGCCCGGCGTCCGCTCCCTGGAGGTGGCCGGCGGCCGGGTCCGGCTGCGCACGGACGACTCCGACGCGACGGTGATCGCGCTGGCGGAGCTGGGCGCGGTCCGCCGCCTGGAGGTGGCCCCGGCGTCGCTGGACGACGCGTTCCTGGCCCTCACTTCATCGGCGGCCTCGGGGCAACCCCCCAGGGGCACGGGGAACCGCGCGAACGGCCACGACGCACCCGCACCCGCACCCGAAAGCGCGCCTCCCACCCCCTCGTCCACCGCGAAGGCCCTGTGATGCTCACCTATGTCCGGCTGGAGATCCGTCGCACCCTGCGCGACCTGGGATTCGTGATCGGCGGGATCGCGATGCCCGTCATGATGTACCTGCTGTTCACCAACGTCGGCGAGAACAGCGGTACTTGGCGGACCGCGGCGATGATCGGCATGGCGGCGTACGGCGCCGTCGGCTCCGCCCTGAACACCGGCGGCGCGGTCGCCGAGGACCGCGCGGTGGGCTGGCTGCGGCAGCTGCGGGTGACGCCGATGACCCCGCGCGAGGTGGTGGCCGGGCGGACGCTGACCGGTGTGGTGACGGTGCTGCCCTCGATCGTCGCCGTGCTGGCGGCGGGCGGCCTGGTCGACGGGGTGCGGCTCGCGGTGTGGCAGTGGGCGGCGGTCGCGCTGCTGCTGTGGCTGGGCTCGGTGCCGTTCACGCTGCTGGGCCTCGGCAACGGCTACCGGCTGACCGGTCCCGCCACGGGCGTGGCCAACATGACGTGCAATCTGGGCCTGGCCGTGCTGGGCGGGCTGTGGTTCCCGACCACGCTGTTCCCGGGGTGGCTGCGGTCGGTCTCGGTGTACACGCCGACCAACCGGTTCGCCCAGCTGGGCGGCGCGGTCGCGGAGGGACACGCCCCCGGCGCCGGTGCGATCATCGTGCTGACGGGCTGGCTGCTGGTGTTCGGATCGTACGCCGTGCTGTCGTACCGCCGTGGGGCGGGCTCCGTCTGACCTGGGGGAACGGAAACATGTCGGGATGGCGGAGGGTGCGGTGCCGGGCGCGGGCCTGGCAGGCGGCGCGGCTGGAGTGGAAGGCGGATCTGGAGCGCTGGAAGGCGGAGAACGAGCGGTTCAAGGCCGACGCGCGGGCCGCCCGGAAGCGGGGCGAGGCACCGGCCGTCAGCGATCCCGGGCCGCCGCCCAGCGGCTTCGCGCTGCTGCCCTGGCTGCTGATGGGGATGGGGGCCTTCGCCAATCTGCTCCAGGGGCGGACCCCGAACCCGCTGATCGGCGGGCTGGGCCTGTTCGCCTTCAACTCCCTGTACATCTACGTCACCTTCCGCTCCTTCGACCGGGCCAGGCGCGAGGAGCCGCGCACCCGGGTGGCGCTGCTGCTGATGGGCCTGCTGACCACGGGCCTGGCGCTCGGCTACGGCGGCAACTGGCTGATGTTCTTCCCGCTGCTGGGCCTGGCCGCGGGGGCCGCGCTGCGCGGACCGTGGCTGGGCCGCTCGGGGATCCTGCTGGCGGTCTACGCGGCCGCGCTGTCCGGGGTGCACGGCGACTGGTCGGACGCGACGAACATCGGGTACGCCACGTTCCTGTCCACCATGGTGACCGCCGCGATCCTCGGACTGTCCGAGGCGGTACGGGAGTTGCGCGCCGCCCGTGAGGAACTGGCCCGGCGCGCGGTGGAGAAGGAGCGGCTGCGCTTCTCCCGCGATCTGCACGATCTGCTGGGCCACACCCTGTCGGTGATCGTGGTGAAGTCGGAGGCGGCCCGGCGGCTGGCCCCGCGCGACATGGACGCGGCGCTGGGCCAGATCACGGACATCGAGTCGGTGGGCCGGCAGGCGCTCACCGAGATCCGGGAGGCGGTCACCGGCTATCGCGAGGGCAGCCTGGCGACCGAACTGGACCGCGCCCGCTCGGCGTTGACGGCGGCGGGCGTCGAGCCGGTCTTCCGCCGGTCCGGCACCCCTCTCGCGCCCCAGACGGAGGCCCTGCTGGGGTGGGTGGTCCGCGAGGCGGTCACCAATGTGATCCGGCACAGCGACGCGAGCCGCTGCGAGATCGCCGTGACCAGCGCCGCGGAACGCGTCCGGCTGACGGTCACCGACGACGGCTCCGGCACCCCGGCCGGCCGCCCCGCCCCGGGCATCGGGGGCACCGGCCTCACGGGCCTCACCGAACGCCTGGCCGCCGCGGGTGGCTCCCTCACGGCGGGAGAGGCGGCACGCGGCGGCTTCACGGTGACGGCGGAACTCCCGCTGGTGGCCGAGGAACCGGCGGCGGCCGGGGTGGCGGCGCCGGATCCCTCGTGAGGCGGTCGGCCGTACGCTGACCCCATGAACGAGACACCCCGGGGGGCGATCCGGGTTCTGCTCGCCGAGGACCAGGGCATGATGCGCGGCGCGCTCGCCCTGCTGCTCGGGCTGGAGGAGGACATCGAGGTCGTGGCGCAGGTGGCCGCGGGGGACGCGATCGTGGCCGCCGTGCTCCGGCACGAGCCGGATGTGGCGCTGCTGGACATCGAGCTGCCCGGGATGAGCGGGCTCGACGCGGCGGAGGAGCTGCGGGCGCGGGCGCCGGGCTGCCGGGTGCTGATCCTGACGACGTTCGGGCGGCCGGGGTATCTGCGGCGGGCCCTGGAGGCCGGGGCGGCCGGGTTCCTGGTCAAGGACGGGCCGGTGGAGGAGCTGGCGGCGGCGATCCGGCGGGTGCTGGCCGGGGAGACGGTGGTCGATCCGGCGCTGGCGACGGCCGCGCTCAGCGCCGGGCCGAACCCGCTCACCCCGCGCGAGCGCGAGGTGCTGAAGGCGTCCGTGGACGGGGCGACGGTCGCCGATGTCGCGGGCCGGCTGCATCTGTCCGAGTCCACCGTGCGCAACTACCTGTCCGCGGCCATCGGCAAGACCGGCACCCGCAACCGCGCGGAGGCGGTGCGGGAGGCCCGTCAGCAGGGGTGGCTGTGAGACCGGCGGCGGAACCGGCCGCTCGGCACGCTCACTTGTGCGGCAGATGGCGCGGCAGCCACAGCGCCATCAGCAGCGCCCCGCCCAGCAGCACCGCCGTGGAGGCGCGGAAGGCCAGGGCGTAGCCGTCGGTCAGGGCCTGGGGGCCGGTGCCGGCGCCCGTGCCGGCGGCGGCGATGGTCGACATCACGGCCAGACCGAGCGAACCGCCCATCGTGCGCGAGGTGTTGACGAGGCCCGAGACCACCCCGGCCTCGCCGACCGCCGCCCCCGAGGTCGCCAGCGCGGCCAGCGGGGTCATCGCCAGACCGCCGCCCAGCATCATCAGGATGCCCGGGAACATGATCGCGGTGACGTACGCCTCGTGCGCGCTCATCGTGGACTGCCAGGCGAAGCCGCTCGCGCCGATCAGCGTGCCGAGCACCGCCACGAAGCGCGGGCCCGCCGTCCGCATCAGCCGGGGCGCCACCTTGGAGCCGATGATCACGGCCAGCGAGCTGGGCACGAGCGCGGCACCGGCCTCCAGCGGGGAGTAGCCGAGCACGTTCTGCGCGTACAGCGTCATGAAGTACCACATGCAGAACATCGCCGAGCCGGACACCAGCATCGCCGCGTTCGCCGAGGCCACCGGGCGCCGCCGCAGCAGCCCGAGCGGCATCAGCGGGGCCAGGGTCCGCGCCTCGACCAGCAGGAACAGGGCGATCAGCAGCACCCCGGCGGCCAGCGGCAGCAGGCTCGCCGGGGCGGTCCAGCCCTTCTCCTGGGTGCGCGAGATGCCGTACGCCAGCGTGGCCAGGCCGGCGGTGACCAGCAGGGCGCCGGGCAGGTCGAGGCGGCGGCGGTCACCGGCGCGGCTCTCCACCAGCCAGCGCAGCGAGCCGGCCAGGACGACCGCGCCGACCGGCACGTTGATCAGCAGCACCCAGCGCCAGGACAGCACGTCCACCAGGACCCCGCCGACGAGTCCGCCCGCGGCGCCGCCGCCCGCGCCGACCGCGGCCCAGGTGGCGATGGCCCGCGCGCGTGCGGCGCCCTCCGGCACCGCGGCGGTCAGCAGGGTGAGCGTGGAGGGCGCGAGGACCGCCGCGCCGAGTCCCTGCACCGCGCGGGCGAGCAGCAGCTGCCAGCCCTCCTGGGCGAGGCCGCCGCCCAGCGAGGCCAGGGTGAACAGGCCGAGGCCGACGAGGAACATCCGCTTGCGGCCGTACAGATCACCGGCCCGGCCGCCGAGGAGCATGAACCCGGCGAAGGCGATCGCGTACGCGTTCACCACCCATTGCAGGCCGGACACGCTGAGACCGAGGTCGGTGCGCATGGACGGCAGCGCGACGTTCACCACGGAGACGTCCAGCACCACCAGGAACTGTCCGGCGCAGGCCAGCGCCACCACCAGCCAGGTCGGGGGTGTCGTACGACGGGATATGAGGGGCGGGGTGTCGGCGGTCTCCAGCATGGATGTCATGGTCTCAGGCCGGTTGCGGTCCTTGCATCGGCATTTCGGACCAGGGGTCCTACTCCGCGCGGACTACGTCACCCCGCCCGCCCTGGTCACGCCGTCGGTACTACCCACAGCCCCTGACAGTGCCTCAGAAACCCATAGGATGGTCAAATAATCATTAGGGGCCCGAAGCAACGGAATAGTTGCTTGTGCATACGAGGTTTACCCCGCACTCATGTCTACGGGAGGCCGCCCTCAATGACCCACACGACGACCGACGCACCGCGGCGCGAGGCGAGCGGGGCCGTCGTCCCGGTGCTCGCCTTCGCGGGCATCGTGGTCGCGGTGATGCAGACCCTGCTCGTGCCGGTCATCAAAGACCTGCCCCAGCTGCTGCACACCGCGCCCAGCAACGCCACCTGGGTGCTCACCTCGACCCTGCTGTCCGGCGCCGTCGCCACCCCGATCATGGGCCGGCTCGGCGATCTGTACGGCAAGCGGCGCATGCTGATCGCCAGCCTCGCCGTGATGGTGGTCGGCGCGCTGGTCAGCGCGCTCACCAGCCAGCTGCTCGTCATGATCGCGGGCCGTACCCTCCAGGGCTTCGCCATGGGCGCGATCCCCCTCGGCATCGGCCTGATGCGGGACATGCTGCCCCGCGAACGGCTCGGCTCGGCCATGGCCCTGATGAGTTCCTCCATAGGCGTGGGCGGTGGCCTCGCCCTGCCCGCCGCCGCGCTGGTCGCCCAGCACATGGACTGGCACGCGCTGTTCTACGGCGCCGCCGGCCTCGGCGTGCTCGCCATCGCCCTCACCCTGCTCACCGTCCCCGAGTCCCCGATGCGCGCGGCGGGCTCCTTCGACCTGCCCGGCGCGCTCGGGCTCTCCGCCGGCCTGGTGCTGCTCCTGCTGCCCATCACCAAGGGCAGCGACTGGGGCTGGTCCTCGGCGACGACGCTCGGCCTGTTCGCCGCGGCCGTGGTCGTCCTTCTCCTCTGGGGCCTGTTCGAGCTGCGTGCCAAGGCGCCGCTGGTCGACCTGCGCACCACCGCGCGCCCCGCGGTGCTCTTCACCAACCTGGCGTCGATCATGGTCGGCGTCGCGTTCTACGTCGTCTCGCTCGTCCTGCCCCAGCTGCTCCAGCTGCCGAAGGCCACGGGGTACGGGCTCGGCCAGTCGATGGTCGTCGCCGGTCTGTGCGTGGCGCCGCTGGGCCTGACGATGATGTTCACCGCGCCGGTGTACGCCCGGCTCTCCGCACGCTACGGCCCCCGGACCACCCTGATCATCGGCCTGCTGATCATCGCGATCGGCTACGGCGGCGGGCTCGGCCTGATGCAGGCGGCCTGGGAGACGATCCTCACGTCCGTGATCCTCGGCGCGGGCATCGGGCTCGCGTACTCCTCGCTGCCCGCGCTGATCGTCGGCGCGGTGCCGGCGTCGGAGACGGGCGCGGCGAACGGGCTCAACACGCTGATGCGCTCGATCGGTACGTCGGTGTCGAGCGCCGTCGTCGGCATGGTGCTCGCCAACACGGCGCACACCGTGGGGGGCATGGCGATCCCGACGATGCACGGGTTCCGGGTGTCGTTCCTCATCGCGACGGGCGCGGTGGCGGCGGGTCTGGTGCTGGCCCTGTGCCTGCCGAGGACGGGCCGCCCGGTGCGACAGGTGCGACTGCGGGCCAGCAGCGAGGAGGACGACGCGGTGCTGGAGCTGGCGGAGGAAGTGCTGCGGGGGTTCCGGGGGCGGGTGCTGGACGCGGCGGGGGCGCCCGTCGCGCGGGCCAAGGTGACGCTGATCGACCACCGCGGCCGGCAAGCCGGGGCGGCCGTCTCCGACGAGGGCGGCCGGTACGAGCTGGCGGTGCCGGCGGAGGGGGCGTATGTACTCGCCGCGAGGGCGTACGGGCATGGGCCGCTCGCTTCCTCCGCTTCGCACTCCGGTGCGGAGAGGGCGGTCGAGCTGGACCTCTCCCTGCCGGGTGAGACGGTGAGTTTGTAGCGGAACGCCGTGGTGCGATCGGTTGTGCCGCGGCTCGCGCCGCGTTGTGGCCGATCGCGCCCGCGCGGCGGAGCCGCACATGAACACGGCCCCCCGCCCCTGAAGCGGCGCCCCGCGTGACGCCCTTTCACAGGTGTGCGGCAGCATGGGGCCGAACAGCCGTGCCACCCCGAAAGGCGTCCTATGGCCACCGCCCCCCAGCCCGAGATTCTCGCCGCGTTCGAGGCGGCCAAGGGGTTCATGCCCGTGGACGAGGGGCTGGCCCTGTACGCGGCGGCGGTGGCGGCGGGGGCGCTGGGGCTGCCCCTGCTGGAGGTGGGGACGTACTGCGGGCGGTCGACCGTGCTGCTGGCCGACGCGGCACGGGCGGCGGGGGTGACCGCGCTGACCGTGGACCATCACCGGGGCAGCGAGGAGCAGCAGCCGGGCTGGGACTACCACGACCCGGAGACGGTGGACCCCGAGGTGGGGCTGATGGACACGCTGCCCACCTTCCGGCGCACGCTGTTCAGGGCGGGCCTCGAAGAACACGTGGTCGCGCTGGTCGGCCGGTCGCCGCAGGTCGCGGCGGTGTGGGGCGGCCCGCTGGGCTTCGTGTTCATCGACGGCGGCCACACCGACGAGCACGCGAGCGCCGACTACGAGGGCTGGGCCCCGCACCTCGCCGACGGCGCACTGCTCGCCATCCACGACGTGTTCCCCGACCCGACGGACGAGTTCACCGGCCAGGCCCCCTACCGGGTGTACCTGCGCGCCCTCGCCTCCGGCGCCTTCACCGAGGTCTCGGCCACCGGCTCCCTGCGGATCCTGCGGCGAACGGGGGCGGGGATCTGAGGTCCCGGTTAGAGTCGCTGACGTGTCATACACAGGTCCGGAATCCGAACCCCCGCAGCAGCGTCGTTCCTGGCGGGTGCCGATCGTCGTGGCGGGTGGTGCCCTGGTGGCCGGGGGGCTGGTCGGGTGGGGGGCGTATGCGGCGGTCGGGGGGTCGGCCGGGGGTGAGGGTGCGGCGAAGCCGGTGGGGCGGAGTTCGCCGTCCGCTTCCGTGAGCGCCGACGGCAAGGCCGCGGCGCCGCTCAAGGGGAAGATCGTGGTGATCGACCCGGGGCACAACACCGGCAACTTCCGGCACACGGCCGAGATCAACCGGCAGGTGGATGTCGGCAACGGCCGCAAGGAGTGCGACACCACCGGTACGTCCACGGACGACGGGTACGCGGAGGCCCGGTTCACGCTCGATGTGGCGCACCGGCTGCGCGCGTTGCTGGAGCGGCAGGGTGCCACCGTGCGGCTGACCCATGACGAGGGCGGCCCGGACTGGGGGCCGTGCGTGGACGAGCGGGCGGCGATCGGCAACAAGGCGCACGCGGACGCGGCGATCTCGATCCACGCCGACGGGGCGCCGGCGGGCGACCGGGGGTTCCATGTGATCCTGCCGGGCGCCGTGCACGCGGGCGGCGCCGACACCCGGCCGATCGTGGGGCCCTCGCGCGATCTGGGCGAGCGCGTCGCGTCGGACTTCCGCCGCACGACCGGTGAGCCGCCGTCCAACTACATCGGCCACGGCACCGCGCTGGACACCCGCACCGATCTCGGCGGTCTCAATCTGTCAACGGTTCCCAAGGTGTTCATCGAGTGCGGCAACATGCGCGATACCAAGGACGCGGCACTACTGACCAGCGGAACCTGGCGGCAGAAGGCCGCGCGGGGGATGTCCGAGGGAATCGTGAGTTTCCTGCGCGAGTCCTGACCGGGGCCTCGACCGGCCGGACAGCCAGATCTTGCGGACGGTAGGGTCTAGCGACGACGAGACGACTCACGAAGGACCTGAAGTGAACATCCGCTCCCTCACTAGAGGCGACGGCGTGGTGATCGGAGCAGCGGTGTTGCTGTTCATCGCGTCGTTCCTCGATCTCTACTCCTACTCGGCCGCCGGATACTCGAGCAGCCAGAGTGTGTGGGACAACCTCGGGACGGGCCTCGGCACGTACATGGGGGCCGTCATCGGTGCCGCGCTGATCGTGCTCAACCGCTGCCTGCCGCAGCCGCGCAAGGTGCTGGGCCTGGATCTCGGTGTGGTGGGCACGGCATTCACGGTCCTCTCCGCCTGGACCCTGTTCTGGACGCTGGTGGACGTGCCGAACGGGGTCGACGCGGGCGCCGGGCTGGTGCTCGGGTTCATCGCGGCGCTGGTCCTCGCCGGTGCCGCCGTCGCCGCCCCGCTGGTCCCGGCGCTCCAGGGCGCGCTGCTTCCGGCGCCCAAGCCGGTCGCTCCGAGCCCGTACGGCGCGCAGTCGCCCGCCGGTTACGGCTACCCGGGCGCCCAGGGTGCCCCGCAGCAGCCGTACGGCGCCCAGCCGCAGCAGGGCCAGCCGTACGGCGCGCAGCAGCCGGCGCCCGCGCAGGGTGCCGCGCCGCAGCAGCAGGCCGCCGCTCCGGCGGACTTCTCGCCGTTCTGGTTCGCGGTGCCGGTGACCCGTCCGCTGTTCGCGGAGGACGGCTCGCCCGCCCCGATCGCCGAACTGGCGCCGGGCACCTGGTACTTGGCGGTGGAGCAGCGTGGTGCCACGCTGATCGCCCAGACCCAGGACGGCCGTCGCGGCGTGCTCCAGGACACCTCGGGCATCCAGCGCGGCTGAGCAGCGCTCACGGCCACGGCCCCTCGCCCTTCCGGGCGGGGGGCCGTTGTCGTACAGTCGCCTCCGGCCGGTGGACTGACGGTACGTCAGGAGGGGTGCGCATGCGGCTCGGTCTCGCGCTCGGGTACTGGGGGCGCGGCCCCGACGCCGCCCATGTGCCGCTCGCCCAGGAGGCGGAACGGCTCGGCTACGGCTCCGTGTGGACGGCCGAGTCCTGGGGCTCGGACGCCTTCACCCCGCTCACCTGGATCGCCGCGCGGACCTCAAGGATCGAGCTGGGTACGGCCGTTGCCCAGATGGCGGCGCGCTCCCCGGTCACCACCGCGATGCACGCGCTCACCCTGGACCACCTCTCCGGCGGACGCATGACGCTGGGGCTCGGGCTGTCCGGGCCGCAGGTGGTGGAGGGCTGGTACGGCCGCCCGTTCCCGGCCTCGCCGCTGACCGCGACCCGGGAGTACGTGGACGTCGTACGGCAGGTGCTGCGCCGTACCGCGCCGGTGTCGCTGGACGGGCGGTTTCATCCGCTGCCGTACCGGGGGCCGGACGGCACCGGGCTCGGCAGGCCGCTCAAGCCGATCACGCATCCGCTGCGGCCCGGTCTCCCCGTGCTGCTCGGCGCGGAGGGCCCCCGGAACGTGGCGCAGACCGTGCGGATCGCCGACGGCTGGCTGCCGCTGTACTGGGCGCCGGACCGGCCCGAGGTGTACGGCGACTCGGTGCGCGAGCTGCCCGACGGGTTCCGGGTGGCGCCCATGGTCCGGGTGAAGGTGTGCGACGACGTGGCCGAGGGGCTGCTGCCGGTGAAGGCGATGCTCGGCTTCTACATCGGCGGCATGGGGCACGCCTCCCGGAACTTCCACGCCGACCTGATGGCCCGTATGGGATACCCCGAAGCGGCCCGCCGGGTACAGGAGTTGTTCCTGGCGGGGCGGCGGGAGGAGGCGGTGCTCGCCGTACCGGACGCCTTCGCCGACGAGATCTCGCTGGTCGGCCCGCGCGAACGGATCGCGGAGCGGCTGGAGTCGTGGCGAAGGGGCCCGGTGACCGACCTGCTGGTCCTGTCACCGGACCCCTGCACACTCCGCGTGCTGGCGGAGCTGAACTCCTAGACTCTCCGGGGGACTTAGTGGCTGCCGCTGCGGAGCTGACCCGCCGACGGCACCTTGTTCTTGACCGGGGCGCCCGCGCTCTTCCCGGCGTCCTTCACGTTGTTGATGACGTCGTTGAAGCCGCCCGCCGCGCCGGTGTCACCGTGCCGCAGCTTGGTCGACAGGTCCTTCAGGCTCTCGATGCTCTTGCTCAGCGGCGCGATGGCCTTGGAGAGCAGCGGGTCGCCCTTGGCGTTGCGCTCGGCGGCCTTCAGCCGGTTGTAGGTGAACAGACCGGCGACACCGGCCTTCACCAGGGCCAGCTTGCGGCCATGGGCGCCCTTCTTGAACTTGCCCGCCTTCCACGGCTTGTAGATCCACTGGTAGGTGGCTCCGGCCGCGAGGCCCGCGTTCGCCACGAACCTGGTCTTGGCGAACTTCTGCTTCTCGGCGGAGGTGGAGGGGCTGGGCTCGGCCGCCGGCTGGTTCAGGGCCGCGGTGGTGACCGCCGTCTTGGTGTTGGTGTGGGAACCGGCGTTGCTGTTTCCGCAGGCCGTGCCACCGGCCACCAGGGCGCAGCACACGGCCAGCGCCACGCAGAGACGCCGAATCGGTACAGGCACGAGGTCCTCCCGACGTGTCTTTCCGAATGGGGAGCTTCCTTCTCCACCGTCACTCCGCGCCCGCGGTTACGCCACTCGGGGGAAACGCCGGGAGGTGCGCCGGGCCGCGTCGGGCCTGCTCAGCAGCAGTCCGGGTCGAGGCCCGCCGGGAGGTGCGTACCGCCGAACACCGCGCAGGTCGCCTCGTGCCCGCCGAGCGCGGCGACCGCGAGCAGCAGCGAACCCGCGGTCCAGGTGGTCAGTTCGCGCGGCCAGATCGCCTCGTCGTCGAAGACGTAACCCGTCCAGTACAGACCGGAGTCGGCGTCCCGCAGATGCTGCACGGACTTCAGGATCTCCAGCGCCCGGTCCGACTCCCCCACCGCCCACAGCGCGAGCGCCAGTTCGCAGGACTCGCCGCCGGTCACCCAGGGATTGGGTACGACACAGCGCACCCCGAGGCCCGGCACCACGAACCGGTCCCAGGACCCGGCTATCCGCGCCTCGGCCTCCGCGCCGGTCAGGGCGCCGCCGAGGACCGGGTAGTACCAGTCCATCGAGTAGCGGTTCTTGTCCAGGAACCGCTCCGGGTGCCTGCGGATCGCGTGCCGCAGCGCCCCGGCCGCCAACTCCCAGTCCGGCTGCGCCTCTTCGCGCTGCTCGGCGATGGCGAGCGCGCAGCGCAGCGCGTGGTGGACGGAGGAGCTGCCGGTGAGCAGGGCGTCCGCGGTGGGCGTCCCGTCCTCGTCGCGCCGCCAGCCGATCTGCCCGCCGGGCTGCTGGAGGCCGAGCACCCACTCCACGGCCGCGTAGACGCAGGGCCACATGCGGTCCAGGAACGTGTCGTCGCCCGTGGACAGGTAGTGGTGCCAGACGCCGACGGCTATGTACGCCACGAAATTGGACTCGCGGGCGCGGTCGGTGACCTCGTCGTGGGCGCCGTCCGCGTAGGCCGCGTACCAGGAGCCGTCCTCGTTCTGGTGCCGGGCGAGCCACAGGTAGGCGCGCTCGGCGGCCTCGTGCTCACCGGCCGCGTCCAGGGCCATCGCGGCCTCGGTGTGGTCCCACGGGTCCAGGTGGTGACCCCTGAACCACGGGATCGCGCCGTCCTCCCGCTGCACGGCGAGGATGCCGCGTACGGTCGCGGCGGCCTGCTCGGCGGTGAGGACCCCGGGCAGGACGAGGTGTTCTGTCCGGGGGGTGGTCACTGGGCGGCCGCCTCCTCGGCGAGCCGGGGCAGGTGGGGCTTGGTCGCGTAGACCACGAAGCTCTTGCCCATCACCGGGTTGAGGGTGCGCTCGGCGAGCCGGGTGGCCAGCGGCTTCTTCATGATGTCCCAGACCAGGAGCTTGTGGTACGCGCGTACCGGCAGCGCCTTGTCGTTGTCGACGCCGAAGGCGCACTTCAGCCACCAGTAGGGGGCGTGCAGGGCGTGCGCGTGGTGGCTGCCGTACGGCTTCAGACCGGTCTCGCGGACCTTCGCGACCAGTTCGTCCGCCTTGTAGATGCGGATGTGGCCGCCCTCGACCTCGTGGTAGGCGTCGGACAGCGTCCAGCAGATCTTCTCCGGGCCGTAGCGGGGCACCGTGATGGCGATCCGGCCGCCGGGGCGCAGCACGCGCACCATCTCGGCGAGCACGCCCTTGTCGTCGGGGATGTGCTCCATCACCTCGGAGATGATCACGACGTCGAACGAGTCGTCCGGGAACGGCAGCGCCAGCGCGTCGCCCTCCAGCGCGGTCGCGGTGGCGCCCTCGGGGGCCTCGCCGGCCTCCTTCATCGCCGCGAACCACTTGGTGACTTCGCGGATCTCCTCGGCGTTCTGGTCGAGGGCCACGACCCGGGCGCCGCGCCGGTAGCACTCGAACGCGTGCCGGCCGGCTCCGCAGCCGAGGTCCAGGACGCGGTCTCCCGGGGCGATGGGGAACCGGGAGAAGTCGACGGTCAGCACGTGGCCCTGCTTTCGGGATAGACGCTGGTGTCACTCGGGGAGGCCGTGGAAACGGCGGCAACCGACGGGGCCGCGGGGCGGCCGGGGGTCTCGGGCGCGGGGCGGCGGGTGCCGGTGGCGGGGCCGCGGGCGGCGATGGCCTCGCGGTACCGCGCCACCGTGCCCTGTGCCGCGCGGGCCCAGGTGAAGTTGGCCAGGACGCGGTCGCGGCCCGCCGCGCCGAGCCGGGCGCGCAGCCCGGCGTCGCCCAGCAGCCGGCCGAGCCCCGCGGCCAGCGCCCCCGCGTCGCCGGGCGGCACCGCGAGGCAGGTCTCGCCGTCGCGGCCCGCGACCTCGGGGATCGCGCCGCCGGTCGTGGCGAGCAGCGGGGTCCCCGTGGCCATGGCCTCGGCGGCGGGCAGCGAGAAGCCCTCGTACAGCGAGGGCACGCAGGCGACCTCGGCGGAGCGGATCAGGTCGACCAGTTCGGCGTCCGAGATGCCCTTGACGAACTCGACGGCGCCGTCCAGGCCGTACCGCTCGACCGCCTGGGCGACCGGCCCCTCCTCGGGGCGCTTGCCGACGACGACGAGATGCGCGTCCGGGTGCTCGGTGCGCACCTTGGCCAGCGCCTCCACGAGGAACACCAGCCCCTTGAGCGGCACATCGGCGCTGGAGGTGGTGACGATCCGCCCCGGCACCTCGGGCACCGCCGGATTCGGCGCGAACAGGTCGGTGTCGGCGCCGATGTGCACCACGTGGACGCGGTCCTGCCGCACCCCGAGGTGGTCGACGATCTCCTGCCGGGAGCTGCCGGAGACGGTGAGCACCGAGGGCAGCCGGCGCGCGACCCGCTTCTGCATCCGGGTGAAGGCGTACCAGCGGCGCACGGAGTACCGCCGCTGCCGGCCCTCGGCCGCGTCCAGCTCCAGCTGCCGGTCCACGGTGATGGGGTGGTGGATGGTGGTGACCAGCGGGGCGCCGACGTCGCCGAGGAGGCCGTAGCCGAGGGTCTGGTTGTCGTGGACGACGTCGAAGTCGCCGCGCCGGGCCCGCAGCAGCCGGCGGGCGCGCAGCGAGAAGGTGAGCGGCTCGGGGAAGCCGCCGGTCCACATCGTGCCCACTTCGAGGGCGTCGATCCAGTCCCGGTACTCGCCGCGGCCGGGGGTGCGGAAGGGGTCGGGCTGGCGGTAGAGGTCGAGGCTCGGCAGCTCGGTCAGCGTGAGCGAGGGGTAGCCCTCGTCGAGCACGGGGTAGGGCTGGGAGCCGATGACCTCGACGCGGTGTCCGAGGCGGGCCAGCTCGCGCGAGAGGTGCCGTACGTAGACGCCCTGCCCGCCGCAGAACGGGTTCCCTTTATAGGTGAGGAGCGCGATGTCGAGCGGTCGCTCCCCGTCGGCGGCGAAGTCCTCACGGGCACCCGCTTCCCGGGCCTCGGCGGTCACTCTGTGCCCCCTTCTGCCTGCACTGTCCCGCGAGACTACGACGGGACGCTAATCTAGAACAAGTTTCAGACTTGATCGTTCGGGAGCCTCTGAATCTACCGGCAGGTAGGGGTGCTGTGAGCAGTGGATCAGGTGATTCGCGCCACGGCGCGCGGCCCTGCCATCCTGTCTGACCACGTGCCCTACCGACACCCTCACCGATTGTCACGGAACGGGACCCATGCCTGCGGAAGCCAGTACGTCGCGCACTCCCTCGCCGCCCCTCACGGAGCGTCAGGAAGCCCGCCGTCGCCGGATCCTGCACGCGAGCGCGCGGCTGGCGGGCCGGGGTGGGTTCGACGCGGTGCAGATGCGCGAGGTGGCCGAGTCCTCCCAGGTGGCCCTGGGCACGCTGTACCGGTACTTCCCGTCCAAGGTGCATCTGCTGGTGGCCACCATGCAGGACCAGCTGGAGCGGATGCACGGCACCCTGCGCCGCAAGCCGCCCGCCGGGGACACCGCCGCCGAGCGGGTCACCGAGACCCTGATGCGGGCCTTCAGGGCGCTCCAGCGCGAGCCGCACCTGGCCGACGCGATGGTCCGCGCGCTGACCTTCGCGGACCGCAGCGTCAGCCCCGAGGTAGACCAGGTGTCCCGGCAGACCACGGCGATCATCCTGGACGCGATGGGCCTGGACGACCCGACGCCCGAGCAGCTCTCCGCCGTCCGGGTCATCGAGCACACCTGGCACTCGGCCCTCATCACCTGGCTGTCCGGCCGTGCCTCCATCGCCCAGGTGAAGATCGACATCGAGACGGTCTGCCGGCTGATCGATCTGACCGACCCGGGCGAATAGCACCGGACCGGCTCAGTCCTCGGGCGGGAACACCGGCTCCCCGCTGCCCCGCAGGGTGATGGAGATGGCCTCCGCGGGGCAGGTCTCGGCCGCCGTGAGGACGGGTTCGGCCGCGTCGGTGTCGGCGTCCGTCGGGTGGGACCGGCGGGCGGAGTCGAGGCGGAAGCGGCCCGGCGCGTGGTGCAGGCACTGGCCTGAGCCGACGCACAGGGAGCGGTCGACCTCGATGTGCCAGCGGTCGGCCATGGCTCACGCCCCCGCCGGGAGGTGGATCATCTTGTGCTCCAGGTAGGCGCCGTACCCCTCGGGCCCGAACTCCCGCCCGATCCCGGAGTTCTTGTAGCCGCCGAAGGGGCCCAGCATGTCCAGGCTGAAGGTGTTGACGCTGTAGGTGCCGGTGCGCACCCGGCGGGCGACCTCGATGCCGCGCTCGACGTCGGAGGTCCATACGCTGCCGGAGAGGCCGTACTCGGAGTCGTCGGCGATCCGTACGGCCTCCCGCTCGTCGCCGTACGGCAGCAGGCAGACGATGGGGCCGAAGATCTCCTCGCGGGCGATCCGCATGGAGTTGTCGACGTCCCCGAAGAGGGTCGGCTCGATGTACCAGCCGCGCTCCAGGGCGGCCGGACGGCCGCCGCCGGCCAGGACTTTGGCGCCCTCCTCCTGGCCGAGACGGATGTATTCGAGGCTGCGCGCCCGCTGGCGGCGGGCGACCAGCGGGCCGACCTGGGTGGCGGGGTCCAGCGGGTCGCCGACCACGAGGGCGTCGGCCGCCCGGGCGAAGGCGTCGGCGAACTCGTCGTAGCGCTCGCGCGGCACCAGGACGCGGCTCTGGGCGACACACGCCTGCCCGTTGTTCATCCAGGCGGCCGGTACGATCCCCGCGACCGCCGCCCGGAGGTCCGCGTCCGGCAGTACGACCGCCGCCGACTTGCCGCCCAGCTCCAGGGTGACCCGGGTGAGATGACGGGCCGCGACCGCCATCACCCGCTTGCCGGCCGCGACCGACCCGGTAAAGGACACCTTGTCCAGGCCGGGATGCCCGACCAGGTACTCACTGACCTCCCGGTCGGCGGGCAGGATGGACAGAACCCCCTCGGGCAGCCCGGCCTCGCGGGCGATCTCGCCGAGCAGGTAGGCGTCCAGCGGGGATTCCGGGGAGGGTTTGAGTACGGCGGTGCAGCCGGTCAGCAGCGCGGGCGCGAGCTTGGCGGCGGCGACGAACTGGGGCACGTTCCACGGCACCACGGCCGCCACCACCCCGACCGGCTCCCGGCGCACCAGCAGCGGCCCGAGGGCGCCGTCGCGCCGCTCCTCGTACACATACTCCCGGGCGACGCGGATCGCCGAGTCCCACACCATCATCGCGCCGAGCGCCTGGGCGAGGACGCTCCAGGAGTACGGGGAGCCGTTCTCGGCGGAGATCACCCGGGCAATCTCCTCGTGCCGGGCGGCGATGCCGTCCTTGATCCGGGTGACGACGCCGATCCGCTCCTCGGGGGTCATGCGCGGCCAGGGCCCCTCGTCGAAGGCGCGGCGCGCGGCGGCCACGGCCCGGTCCACGTCCGCGCGCGAGGCGTGCGGCACCCGGCCGATGACCTCCTCGGTGTGCGGGGAGATCACCTCGATGACGTCCTCGCCCAGCGGCTCGGTCAACTCACCGCCGATGTACAGCTGTCCGTGTTCCACGAGCCCGGTCATGGCCGCCTCCCGCCGTGCCGCCTGCCGCACACTACTTTCTGACGCCGCATCAGAACTGATATCAGTTCCGGTGACAGTGGGCAATGGCCGGGTCGGAGACGGCGGGCGAAGGGGCGGACCATGGCGCGGACGTTCGATCACGGCGGGGGCGTGCGGTCGATCCGGGTGCCCATCCCGGACAACCCGCTCGGCTACACGCTGGTGTACGTGGTGGACACCGACCGGGGGCCGGTGCTCGTGGACACCGGCTGGGACGACCCGGACTCCTGGGACGTGCTGGTGGCGGGCCTGGACGCGTGCGGCACCGGGGTGGCGGAGGTGACCGGGGTGGTCGTCACCCACCACCACCCGGACCACCACGGGCTGTGCGGGCGGGTGCGCGAGGCGTCCGGGGCGTGGGTGGCGATGCACGCGGCGGACGCGGCGATCGTGCGCAGGACCCGGGCGGCGCGGCCCGAGCGGTGGTACGCGTACATGGCCGCCAAGCTGACGGCGGCGGGGGCACCGCGGGAGCAGGTGGCGCCGCTGCGGGCGGCCGCGGCGGGCGGCCGTGAGCTGCCCCGTCTCTCCCCCGCGCCGCCGGACCGGGAGATCGTCCCCGGTGAACTCCTCGACCTGCCGGGCCGCCGGCTGCGCGCGATCTGGACCCCGGGGCACACCCCCGGCCATGTCTGCCTGCACCTGGAGGAGGAGCACCCGGGCGAACTCCCGGGCCGGGGCCGCCTGTTCAGCGGCGACCACATGCTCCCCGGGATCACCCCGCACATCGGTCTGTACGAGGATCCCGGCGACGCGACCGTGACCGACCCGCTCGGCGACTACCTCGACTCCCTGGAGCGGGTGGGCCGTCTCGACCCCGCCGAGGTGCTGCCCGCGCACCGGCACGCCTTCACCGGCGCACCCGCCCGGGTACGGGAGTTGCTGGACCACCACGAGGAACGCCTGCGGGGCCTCCTCGCCCTGCTGGCCACCCCGCTCACCCCCTGGCAGCTGGCCGAGCGCATGCGCTGGAACCGCCCCTGGGCCGACATCCCGCCCTCCTCCCGCACCATCGCCGTCTCGGAGGCCGAGGCCCATCTGCGCCACCTGTTCAAGCGGGGCTTGGTGGAGCCGGTGCCGGGGAGCGATCCGGTGACGTACGCGGCGGTGTGAACTCCCTGCGCCCTCGGCTCCCGGGTGCGCCGGCCGTCCTTCGGTGGGGCTACGCCCAGGGTTCGAGGCCGGACAGGAAGTCACGTTCGGCGGCTGTCAGCGGGGGGCCGGACAAGGCGGGCAGCGGGGGGCCGGCGAGGGCGTGGAGGAGAGCGTCGGGGCGGAAGAGGCGGGTGGGTGGGGTGCGCAGGGTGGTGACGTCCCACAGGGCGGTGGCCGCGGCGTAGGAGCCGGTGGCCGCGTGGTTCAGGCGCCGGGAGTAGGCGGCGGCCAGCCGGTCGCCGAGCGTCGCGCGGGCGCCCTCCACCCCCGGGTAGAGGACATCGGTACTGACGGCCGCCGTCCACGCCCCCCGCGCCGCCCGGGCCACCGCCCGCTGCACCCGCCGCGCCAGCCCCGGCGCCTCGACGCCGTGCTCGCGCACCGCCCGCGCCAGCGCGCGGGCGCCGAGCGCGGCCGAGGACATGCCCTGCCCGTAGATCGGGTTGAAGGTGGCCGCCGCGTCCCCGATCGCCACCAGCCGCTCCGGCCACAGCCGCGCGTCCTCCAGGTACCGGCGGGAGTTGCTGGTGCTGCGGCTGACGTGCACCGGGCCGAGCGGCTCGGCGGCCTCGATCAGCCGCCCCACCAGGGGACTCGGCAGGTTCAGCGCGTAGGCGACGAAGGCGTCCGGGTCCTTCGGGGGCTCGCTGCCCCGCATCCCGCCGAGGCTGACCATCCACCTGCCGTCCTCGATCGGCACGATCATGCCGCTGCGGCCGGGCCGCCCGCTCCAGGGGTCGGACTGCACCAGGGTCATCGGCCAGTCCGGGGCGCCGGGCGGGGTGCGGTAGACGCGGGTGGCGTTGGCCAGGCCGCTGTCGACATGGCGCTCGCGGATGCCGTCCACACCGAGGGCGTCGAGCCAGGGCAGCAGCCGGGTGCCCCGGCCGCTTGCGTCCACCACCCAGTCGGCGTCCAGGTCCTCGGGCGCCGTGCCGTCGGCGCCGGCCAGCCGTACGCCGGTCACCCGGCGGGCGCTGCCGCACAGCCCGCTCACCCGGGCGCGGCGCACCGTGACATTGGGGTTCGTGTCCAGCACCGCCCGGCGCACGCCCCACTCCAGCAGCGGCCGGCTCGCGGTCATGGTGACGAAGGCGCGGTGCCGCCAGCGCCGGAACCAGCCCGTCGGGGAGAGCGCCAGCAGGTCCGAGCTGAGCGCCGTCTCCCTCGCCCCGGCCGCCACCAGCCGCCCCCGCAGGTCGGCCCCGGGAAGCAGTTCCTCCATCACCGTCATGCCGCCGGGCATCAGCAGATGGGCGTGCCGGGACTGGGGCACCCCCTTGCGGTGCTCGGGCGCCCCGGGCAGTTCGTCGTGGTCGAGTACGACGACCTCGGCCACGGCGGGCGCCAGCGCGGCGGCGGCGAGCAGACCGGCCGGTCCGGCCCCGATGACAACGGCTCTTCGTGCGTTCACGGTTCCCCGATTCTTCTGGTGAGACGTCCGGTGGGACGTCCGGTGACACGTGCGCATGGACATCGCTCCCGGCGCCCGCGCCGGGCGGCGGGCGCCCTGGTCCGGCCCCCTTCAGCCGCGGGCGGTACGTGCCGCGCCCTCCCGGGCCGCCCTGACGACCGGCGACCCGGCCAACGCCCTGGCCAGCCGCACCAGTTCACCCGTGTCGGAGAAGAGCGCGGTGTGCAGCCGGGAGCCGCCCTCCGGTTCGGGGCTCTCCGGGGGCCGCGGCCGGCCCGCCTGGTGCGCGGCGTGCACGACCATCGCGGCCGCCGCGATGAAGTGCGCCTCGCCCGGCGGGCTGCCCTGGCCGCGGGCCTGCCGGTACGCCGTCTCGCGCACCCGGCCGTCGCAGCGGGACTGGAGGGCGAGCAGCGCGTCGAGGATGCGCAGCTCGCGGTAGTACAGCCGGCCGCGCGGCAACTGCCAGCGCGGCGGGGCGGGTTTGGGCGCGGTCGGTACGTTCCGCAGCTCCGCCCACAGGGGGCCGAGCGCCCGGTAGTCCCAGATGCTGCGCCACTGGGCGAGGGTCGCGGGCAGCAGCCGGGGCAGCACGAAGCCCGCCGCGCACAGCAGGGCGCCCAGCGCGGCGGCGCGCGGGGCCAGCCCGGTGGACAGCCGGTCCAGGTCGTACCCCGCCCAACGGGCCGCGACCGCCGTCGACTTGGCGCACTCGAAGCCGAGCACGTCCACGGCCAGGCCCGCCATGATGAGCCGCAGCCCGGTCCGCAGGATCCCGGTCACCTCCCGGGACCAGCGCAGGCACACATAGATGGTGATCACCGCGCAGGCGCCGTGCCCGAGGAGGTACAGCACGATCATCTCGCGCATGTACGGCGTGTTCGCGTAGTAGGTGTCGAGGTCCCGCAGCCGTTCCACGGGGGCGTGGGCGAGCGCGAACAGCGCGATGACGGCGATGATCATCAGGCTGTACACGGTGGCGACCCGCACCACCTGGCTCCGCACCCGCTCGGCGGGCCCCCCGCGCCAGTTGATCAGCAGGATCAGCAGGGAGGCGCTGTAGGCGGAGATGACGCTGTAGGTCATCGGGGCGCCGAAGTTGGGGACATGGGTGAGGTCGTTGACCGCGCCCAGGGTGACGGGGGCCGAGCAGAAGAAGCAGAGCCCGCCGAGGAAGATCGACACACAGGTGGAGGCGGTCAGCGGGTCCCGCAGGGCGAGGCGCGGCCGGCGGAAGATCAGCAGGGCGGTCACGGTGAACAGGCTCGCCACCGTGTACACGATCAGGCTCATGGTGCGGCGGGCCCCCTCAGCACACGGCCAGGGCGCGGTCGCCGGTGCCGTCGGCGAGGGCGTCGGAGATGCGCAGCAGCACCGGGAGGTCGGGCCGGCCGGCGAGCGGCACGACCGCGTCCGCCCGTTCCTCGTGCGGCGCCCGGACGGCGGCGGCGATGACGGCGGCCCACGCGGCGGCCTCCGCCCGCTGCGGATCGGCGCCCGCCCGCGCCCGGTCGGCGTACGTCTGCCGGAACAGCCCCTCGTCCAAGTGGCGCCCCAGGTAGTGCAGTCCGTTGTAGATGGAGCTCTGCCGCCAGGTCAGCCAGCGGGTGGCGGAGGGCCACAGCGGGCGCGGCGCGCGCAGGCCCTCCCGGGTGAGCAGCCCGGTCAGCGTCCGCTCCAGCGGGCCGAGCCGCGCGTACGCCCGCCAGCAGCGGGCCCGCACGGCCACGAAGGGGGCGAACAGCGGGATCACGATGCCGACGACGGTGATCGCGGCCCCGAGTCCGGCGCAGGCCGCCGGGAACGTCGTACCGAGCACGGTCCAGTCGCGGCCGGACCAGCGGGCGCCCACGGCGAGGAGTTTGGCGACGCTGTAGCCGCAGCCGACGAGATTGCCGGCGCCCATCGTCACCAGGCCCGCGCGCAGCGGGCCGCGCAACTGCCGGGCCCAGGACAGGGACCGGCACGCGGTGACGACGACGGCGGTCAGATGCGCGCCCAGGTAGAGGACGATCATCTCGGCGATGTACGGCGTGGTGGCGTAGTACGTGTCGAAGTCCGTACGGCGCTCCACGGCGGCGTCGCCGAGCAGGAACAGGGCGGCGATGCCCGCGAGTACGGCGGTGTAGCCGAGGGTCCAGCGGCGGATCGCGCGGCCGGTGCCGGGGCCGCCGCGCCAGCGCATGACGAGGGCGAGGGAGGCGGCGCCGTACGCGGTGACGGTCCCGTACGTCAGCGGGGCGGCGAGGTTGGGTATGCCGCTGGTGTCGTTGACGAAGCCGACCGTGCCGGGGGCGCCGATCAGGAAGCACAGCGAGGAGAGGGCGAGCACGGCGCTGAGGGTGAGCAGGAAGGGGTCCCGCCAGCGGCGCGCCAGATCGGGCGCCTTGGTCAGCAGGCCGAGCCAGAGCAGCCCGCAGCTGGCGTAGTTGATCAGGTCGCTCATCTGGCCCCGCGGTAGTTGAGGGCCGCGCCGATGCGCCCGGCGAGGTCGTCGTGGCCGGAGGTGTGCGCCGCGTACACGGAGTCGGGGGACGCTTTCAGCCAGGGCCGCAGCCGGTCGCCGATCAGCATGCCGAACAGGTCGGCGCGCTGCTCGGCGGCCTCCAGGAAGCGGGTGCGGGCGGCGGTCGCCACGGTGTCGTCGGCGCCGTCGGGCGCGAGGGCGGCGTCGGTGTGCGCGGCGCGGTGGACGGGGTCGTCGTCGGCCATGTGCCACAGCTCGTGGCCCAGGATCACGAGCTTCATCCAGGGCGGGGCGTCCGCCTCGATGACGATGTCGTCGCGGCCGACGCGCTCGATCCACAGTCCGGTCGCGGAGGTCCCCGGCGGAAAGTTCGCCTGGTGGACGACGATGGGGCGACCGCGCCAGCGGGTCGCGGACTCGACCAGGGCGTCCAGCAGATCGCCGGGGTCGGCGGGGATCGACACGCGCAGGGGGTCGATCAGCTCGTTGGCGAACCGGCGCATCTTCCTGGTTGTACGCACCATTCCCCCGGAGGCTGCGAGCGGTCACGTCTGACCGCAATATGCCAACTCCGCGCCGCTCGGGCCACCTTCACCCGCGGGGCCCGGTCGGCACAAATGCGATGTACCTCACCAAGGGGACACCGCCCGCCCCGCCCCCTGGCCGAAACGACCACTCCGCACCCCGCCGGGGCACCCTCACTTTCAGCCAACACGAAAGCCCGCGCCGGCCGTGACCCTCGTCACCGTCACGGTGTGCTCACGGGCACGCGCGGGGCCCCGTGGGGCTGCCGGTAAAGTGGCGGGGTCGTCATCACACCCGTACGGGGGGAAGCCGGTGCAATTCCGGCGCTGCCCCCTCCCCGCTTCTCGGCTTCGCTCGAAGCGGGGAGGCCCCGATCCGTGAGCCACTCCCACAGGAAGCGGCGAGCCGGAACGCCCCGGCGCGGACGTGACCGGCTCGCGTGTGTCGGCCCTCGCCGCGCACGGCACCGTCGAGGTATACGGAGTCGAGCCGCCCGGGTCCTTCCCGTGCGCTGCCCGGCTCCCCGCAGGGAGAGGCAGTCGCCGACCATGAACGTCCGCCGCAACGCCGCGGCTCTCGCCGCCATAGGCGTGCTGGCAGCCGCCGCACCCGCCGTGGCCGCCGGCCCGTCCCCTTCCCCCAAGGCATCGGTCCCGGCCGGTCTCTACGGCAAGTCGGACCCCACGTACGACGGTGTGTGGCGCCAGTCGCTCACCCTCGTCGCCCAGCACACCCTCGGCTACCGCCCGGCCACCGCCGCCGTCGACTGGCTCACCGGCCAGCAGTGCGCGAACGGCTCCTTCGCCGCGTTCCGCGCCACCCCCGCCAAGGCCTGCGACGCCAAGACCATGGTGGACACCAACAGCACGGCCGCCGCGATCCAGGCCCTGCACGCGACCGGCGGCCACGACGCCGCCGTCACCAAGGCCGTGGACTGGCTGAAGTCCGTGCAGAACAAGGACGGCGGCTGGGGCTACAACCCGGGCAGCCCCAGCGACACCAACTCCACCTCCGTCGTCGTCGGCGCGCTCGCCGCGACCGGCGCCGACCCGGCGGGCGTCGAGAAGGACGGCAGGTCCCCGTACGACGCGCTGGCCACCTGGTCCATCCCCTGCGACCAGGACGGCGGTGGCGCGCTCGCCTACCAGCCGGACAAGAAGGGCAAGCTGGCCGCCAACGCCGACGCCACCGCGGCCGGGGTGACCGCCGCGCTCGGCAAGGGCTTCGTGGCACGGACCGGCAAGGCCCCCGCCTCGGACACCTGCGCGAAGGCGGACCGGCCCACCCCGGCGCGGATCGCCGACAACGGCGGCGCGTACCTGGCGGCCGCGGTCGCCAGGACCGGCCACCTCATGTCCGTGCTGCCCGGCGCCACGGACCAGCCCGACTACGGCAACACCGCCGACACCGTCGTCGCCCTCGCCGCCGACGGGCGCACCGCGGCGGCGAAGAAGGCGTACGCCTTCCTGGAGAAGCACGCCGGACCCTGGGCCGCCCGGACCGGCCCGGCGGCGTACGCGCAGCTGATCCTCGCCGCGCACTCCGTCGGCGCCCAGCCCGGCGACTTCGGCGGCACCAGCCTTGTGACCTCCCTCAACGCCCTCGGCCCCGAGCCGCACATGGGGGCCGCCGCCGAGAAGCAGGCCAAGGCGTCCGACGGCGGCTCACACGCCGGGGTCTGGTGGAGCGTCGGCATCTGCCTCGTCGCGGGCATCGGCATCGGCTTCCTGCTCAGCACCCGCAAGAAGCGGCAGCCGTGACCGCCGTCCGCCGTGCCGTGCCGGTGCTGCTGGCCGCGCTCGCCCTGCTGCTCGCCGCGGCGGCGGGGCAGGCGGCGGCCACGGGGTACCGCTACTGGTCGTTCTGGGAGCGCTCCGGCGACCACTGGACGTACGCGACCCAGGGGCCCTCGCTCGCCCGCCCCGAGGACGGCGCCGTGGAGGGCTTCCGCTTCTCCGTGAGCGCGGACTCGGGGGACGCGAGCAAACCGCGCGGTACGGCGGACTTCGCCACGATCTGTTCGGGGACGGCCGCGAAGCCGGGCACGAAGCGGGTGGCGCTGGTCGTCGACTTCGGCGTCCCGGCGGACGCGCCTTCCGGCGAGACCCCGCCGGGGCGCCGCACGGCGTGCGCGCGGGTGACGCCGTCGGCCTCCGCGGCGGAGGCGCTGGCCGCGGTGGCGAAGCCGCTGCGGTACGACACGAACGCGCTGCTGTGCGCGATCTCCGGGTATCCGCGCCAGGGGTGCGGGGAGCAGGTCGGCGCCACCGGTTCGACCGCTCCTGAGAAGCCCGCCTCCTCGTCCGGTGGCCCGTCCCTGGGGTTGCCGATCGGCGCCGGTGTCGTCGTCGTCCTGGCGGGCGCGGCGGTGTGGCAGTTCCGCCGGCGACGCGGATGACCCCGTCGGATCGGCCGGCGGGGCGTGCGGTTCCTCGTGGGCGGGCGGGCGTCGGGGGCGGCGACCGTCCTGCCCCGGCCGCCGTATCCGGCCGCGAGCCGTCCGTGGCCGATCGCGCGGTTCCCCGCGCCCTTCCGGGGCGCGAGCGGCACCGGAGCAGCGTGCACCCCGGAGCCTGGTGGATCTGGGCGATATCCCTCGGCACGGCGGCGACCCGCACCACCGATCCGCTGCTCCTCGGCCTGCTCATCGCCGTGTCGGCGTACGTCGTGGCGACGCACCGCTCCCCCGCCCCCTGGGCCCGTTCCTACTCCGCGTTCGCCAAGCTCGCGTTCGCCGTGCTGCTCATCCGCCTGGTGTTCGCGGTGGCCCTCGGCTCCCCCATCCCCGGCACCCATGTCCTGCTCACCCTCCCGGAGATCCCGCTGCCGCACTGGGCGCAGGGCATCCGGCTCGGCGGCGAGGTCACCGCGGAGGCGCTGGTCTTCGCGGCGTACGACGGGCTGAAGCTGGCCACCCTGCTGATCTGCGTCGGCGCCGCGAACGCCCTCGCCAGCCCCTCCCGGCTGCTGAAGTCCCTGCCCGGCGCCCTGTACGAGACCGGGGTGGCCGTCGTCGTCGCCCTCACCTTCGCGCCGCATCTCATCGCCGACGTCCAGCGGTTGCGCGCCGCCCGCCGGCTGCGCGGCCGCCCGGACCGGGGCGTCCGGGGGCTGCTCCAGGTCGGACTCCCGGTCCTGGAGGGCGCGCTGGAACGCTCCGTCGCCCTCGCCGCCGCCATGGAGGCCCGCGGCTACGGCCGCACCGCCGACGTCCCCGCCCGGATCCGCCGTACGACCGCCGCGCTCACCCTCGGCGGTCTGCTCGGCGTCTGCGCGGGCACGTACGGGCTGCTCACCGCCGAGGGCGGCGGCTACGGCGTCCCGCTGCTGCTCGCCGGGGTGGTCGCCGCCCTCGCCGGGCTGCGGCTCGGCGGGCGCCGCTCGCTGCGTACCCGGTACCGGCCCGACCCCTGGGGCCCCCGCGCCTGGCTGGTCACCGGCTCCGGCGTCGCCGTGGCCGCGCTGCTGACGCTCGCCGCGTCCCGCGACCCCGAGGCCCTGCATCCCGGCGTGGTCCCGCTGACCGCCCCCACCCTCCCCCTCTGGCCCGCCGCGTCGGTCCTCCTCGCCCTGCTGCCCGCCTTCGTCGTCCCGAGGGAGCACCCGTGATCCGCTTCGAGAAGGTCAGCGTCACGTACGACGGTGCCCCCGAACCCACCGTCCGCGACGTCGACTTCGAGGTGCCGGAGGGCGAACTGGTGCTGCTCGTCGGCCCGTCCGGGGTCGGCAAGTCCACCGTGCTCGGCGCGGTCAGCGGGCTCGTCCCGCACTTCACCGGCGGCACCCTGGGCGGCCGGGTGACCGTGGCCGGCCGCGACACCCGCACCCACAAGCCCCGTGAACTCGCCGATGTCGTCGGCACGGTGGGCCAGGATCCGCTGGCCCATTTCGTCACCGACACCGTCGAGGACGAACTCGCCTACGGCATGGAGTCGTTGGGCCTGGCGCCCGAGGTGATGCGCCGCCGGGTCGAGGAGACCCTCGATCTGCTGGGCCTCGCGGGGCTGCGCGACCGTCCCATCGCCACCCTCTCCGGCGGCCAGCGCCAGCGCGTCGCGATCGGCTCCGTGCTCACCCCGCACCCCCGGGTCCTCGTCCTCGACGAGCCGACCTCCGCGCTGGACCCCGCCGCGGCGGAGGAGGTCCTCGCGGTGCTCCAGCGCCTCGTGCACGACCTCGGTACGACCGTCCTCCTGGCCGAGCACCGCCTCGAACGCGTCATCCACTACGCCGACCGCGTCGTCCTGCTCCCCACCCCCGGCGCACCCCCCGTCACCGGCACCCCGTCCGACATCATGTCCATCTCCCCGGTCCACCCCCCGGTGGTGGCCCTGGGCCGCCTGGCCAACTGGTCCCCCTTGCCCTTGACCGTCCGCGACGCCCGCCGCAAAGCCGGTGACCTGCGGGACCGCCTCGCCGCCACCACGGGCATGCCTGCCGCCGTAGCTGCGGGCAGTCGTGCCGCTGGGGCGATGGGGGTCCCCCCGCCCGAGCGGAGCCGAGAGCGGGGGAGGGCGGGCGCAGCGGCACCCGGCCAGCGCCGGCAAGCGACCCAACCCCCGGCCGGCAGCAACACCGGGCGCCTGTTCAAACGCCGCGCCAAGACCGCTCCCGAACCCCAGCCCCACCCCGCCGACGCCCACCACCTCACCGTCCGCCGCGACCACCTCACCGCCCTCCACCACATCGACCTCACCGTCACTCCCGGCGAGACCATCGCCCTCATGGGCCGCAACGGCGCCGGCAAATCCACCCTCCTCAACACCTTCGTCGGCCTCCTCGAACCCACCACCGGCACGGTGACCGTCGGCGGCCGCGTCCCCCACCGCACCCCGCCCCGCGACCTGATCCGCCACGTCGGCCTGGTCCCCCAGGAACCCCGGGACCTCCTCTACGCCGACACCGTGGCAACGGAGTGCGCCGCCGCCGACCAGGACGCCGACGCACCCCCCGGCACCTGCCGCACCCTCCTGGACCGGCTCCTCCCCGGCATCGCCGACGGCACCCACCCCCGCGACCTCTCCGAGGGCCAGTGCCTCGCCCTCGCGCTGGCCGTCGTACTGACCGCCCGCCCGCCCCTGCTCCTCCTGGACGAGCCGACCCGCGGCCTGGACTACGCCGCGAAGGCCCGCCTGGTCACCGCGCTGCGCGAACTCGCCGCCGCGGGGCACGCGATCGTCCTGGCCACGCACGACGTGGAGCTGGCGGCCGAGATCGCCCACCGGGTGGTGCTGCTGGCCGAGGGCGAGGTGATCGCGGACGGCCCGACGGCGGAGATCGTGGTGTCGTCCCCCTCCTTCGCCCCGCAGGTGACCAAGATCCTCGCCCCCCAGCAGTGGCTGACCGTCTCCCAGGTCCAGGAGGCCCTGGGATGACCCCGCCCGCGCCCGCCCCTTCCACCGCGCCCGCCACCCTCACCGCCGCGCCCCGGCGCATCCGCGCCGTCCGCCTCGGCCCCCGTTCCGTCGCCGCCCTCGCCCTCGTCACCGCCGTCGGCGTGATCGCCTTCGGCTGGCCCTTCCTCGCCCCGCCCGCCTCCCAGCTCAGCGCGCACGCCCAGGACGCCCCCTGGCTCTTCGCCGGTCTGCTGATCCTGCTGGTCGCGGTGGTCGCGGCGACGATCTCGGAGTCGGACCTCGGCCCGAAGGCGGTCGCGATGCTGGGCGTGCTCGCCGCCACCGGCGCCGCGCTGCGCCCGATCGGCGCGGGCACCGCCGGGATCGAGCCGATGTTCTTCCTGCTGGTGCTCAGCGGCCGCGTCCTGGGCCCCGGCTTCGGCTTCGCGCTGGGCTCGGTGACGATGTTCGCGTCCGCGCTGCTGACCGGCGGCGTCGGCCCCTGGCTGCCGTTCCAGATGCTGTCGATGGGCTGGTTCGCGATGGGCGCGGGCCTGCTGCCGGGTCCGGTGCGGCTGCGCGGCCGGGCCGAGCTGCTGCTCCTGGCGGGGTACGGCTTCCTCGCCTCGCTCGCCTACGGCACGGTCATGAACCTGGCCGGCTGGCCCTTCATGGGCGCCACCGCCTCGGGCATCTCCTTCCACCCGGGCGCCTCGGTCGCCGCCAATCTGGCCCGCTTCGCCGCCTACTGCCTGGCCACCTCCCTCGGCTGGGACCTGGGCCGGGCCCTGTGCACGGTGGTGCTGACCTTCGCGCTCGGCCCGGCCGTGCTGCGCGCGCTGCGCCGGGCCACCCGGCGGGCCGCGTTCGAGACGCCGGTCACCTTCGACGGCCCCGGGGCGTGAGCGGTCGTACCCACGCGGTGAGCGGGCCGGTGAGGCACCCCACATGACGCAGCTCACCTACGAAGCGCGGTCGTAGCGCGGTATGTCCGATACATCCCGCGCCGCACCCCCGCCGACCTGCGGTTTGAGAGCTGCGCCACAGAACGCCCATTACCGCTCCATCCGGCCACAACTAGTAAAAGGGGTGATTGCGGACGGATTTCCGGGCTGCTTATCTGGTCGGCGTCGCCAGGCACCACGAGCCCCCAGGGTTCACGCCGGCCGCTCCCGTCCCCGACGCAAGAGGTGCTCCGTGTCCGTCATCCGCCGCATCGCCTCCCCGAAGAAGGCCCTCACCGTCGCCGCCGTGGCCGCCGCCACCGCCGGCATGGCGCTGTCCGCCGCCCCCGCCCAGGCCGCCGCCCCGGCCTCGGCCTCCTCGGCGCAGACGATTGCGCACAAGATGATCCCGGACGCCGCGCAGTTCAACGCGTTCAGCCAGATCGTCCAGCGCGAGAGCGGCTGGAACCCGAGCGCCACCAACGCCTCCTCCGGCGCCTACGGCCTGGTCCAGGCGCTGCCGGGTTCGAAGATGGCGTCCGCCGGCGCCGACTGGAAGACCAACCCGGCCACCCAGATCAAGTGGGGCCTGGACTACATGAACTCCCGCTACGGCAGCCCCGCCAAGGCCTGGGCCTTCTGGCAGGCCAACCACTGGTACTAAGCCGTCCCCTCGGCAGCCAGAACTTCGGAAAGCACCCTCGCCCCGCTCGGCGAGGGTGCTTTCCGCATGTCCGGGCATTGCCGGGCGGCGCGTGGTGAAGTGGTCCCCGCCCCTGTCCGTCCGGCGCACCGGAGGAACCGTGACGACACCGCCGACACCGCCGACACCCCCGACCACGCCGCCCGCGCCGGACCCGGAGGCGCGCGGGCTGCGGCTGGTGCTCGTACTGATCACGCTGACCGTGGTGAGCGGTCTGATCGACGCCGTCAGCTATCTGGGCCTGGGCCGGGTCTTCACCGCGAACATGACCGGCAATGTGGTGGTGCTGGGCTTCGCTGCGGCCGGGGCGCCCGGGTTCTCGGTGCCGCGCACCGCGACCTCGCTGTGCTGCTTCCTCGTCGGCGCGGTGGCGGGCGGCCGGGTGGCCACCCGGTTCGGGAACGGCGGGTCCCGGCGCCGCTGGGCGCGGCTGACGCTGGCGGCGGAGGCGGTGCTGGTGGGGCTGTCGGCGGCGGCGGCCTTCGCCTGGCCGGGCCGCACCGGCACGGTCTACGCCCTCATCGCCCTCACGGCCTTCGCGATGGGCGTGCGCAACGCGACGGTCCGCAAGCTCGGGGTCCCCGATCTGACGACCACGGTGCTGACCATGACCCTGACCGGCCTGGCCGCCGACTCCCGCCTCGGCAACGGCACGGGGCACCGCTCCCCGCGCCGTACCGCCTCCGTGATCGCCATGCTCGGCGGCGCCTTCGCCGGGGCGTGGCTGGTGCTGCACCACGGCCTGGGCATCCCGCTGCTGATCGCGGCCGTCGCCTCGGCGGTGCTCGCGGTGTCCGCCTCCGGCAAGGAGTGAGGACCGGCCGAGGGGACGGGCGACGGTCTCAGCCGGTGGTCACCTGGAGCTGTTTGACGCCGTTGATCCAGGCCGAGCGCAGCCGGCGCGGGGCGTCGGCCAGCCTGAGGTCCGGCATGGCGTCGGCGATGGCGTGGAAGATCAGGTCGATCTCCAGCACGGCGAGGGACTTGCCCAGGCAGTAGTGGGGTCCGCCGCCGCCGAAGCCGAGGTGGGGGTTGGGGTCCCGGGTGATGTCGAAGGAGCCGGGGTCGGTGAAGACGGCCGGGTCGTGGTTGGCGGAGGCGTAGAAGAGGCCCACCCGGTCGCCCTTCCTGACGGGTGTCCCGCCCAGTTCGGTGTCCTGGGTGGCCGTGCGCTGGAAGGCGTTGACCGGGGTCGCCCAGCGCACGATCTCCTCGGCCGCGGTCGCCGGGCGCTCCCGTTTGAAGAGGTCCCACTGCCCGGGGTGGGTGAGGAAGGCGTGCATGCCGTGGGTGATGGCGTTGCGCGTCGTCTCGTTCCCGGCGACCGCCAGCATCAGCACGAAGAAGCCGAACTCGTCGGAGCTCAGGTTGCCCTCGTCCTCCGCCGCGACCAGCGTGCTGACGATGTCCCGGGCCGGGCAGCGCTTGCGTTCGGCGGCCATGTTCATCGCGTAGGAGATGATCTCGGCCGCGGACCGGGCACCGATCTCCTCGGTGATGGCGTACTCGGGGTCGTCGTAGGCGATCATCTTGTTCGACCAGTCGAAGATCTTCACGCGGTCCTCCTGGGGGACCCCGATCAGCTCGGCGATGGCCTGGAGCGGCAGTTCGCAGGCGACCTCGGTGACGAAGTCGAAGGGCCCCGTACGGGTGCGGGCGGCGCCGACGATCGCCTCGGCGCGGGCGCGCAGCCGGTCCTCCAGGGCGCGGATCGAGCGTGGCGTGAAGCCGCGCTGCACGATCTGCCGCACCCGCGTATGTTCCGGGGGATCCATGTTGAGCAGGATCAGCCGCTGTACGTCGATGGCGTCGCGCGAGATGTGCTCGTTGAAGCGGATGACGGCGGTGTTGAGGAAGGAGGAGAACAGCTCCGGGTGCGTGGAGACGTACTTGACGTCCGCGTGCCGGGTCACGGCCCAGTAGCCGGTGTCGGCGAATCCGGCGATGCCGTGCGGTTGCGGTACCCAGCGGACCGGCTCGGTGCGGCGCAGTTCGGCGAACTCCGGCAGGGGCACTCGATGGTGCAGCAGGTCGGGGTCGGTGAAGTCGAACCCGTCGGGCAGCGCGGGGCAGTGCATCGGCGGCTCCAGCCATCCGTCTACAGGCATCTGACGATCCATCAGCTGATGTCCCCCGAACGTAATAACGGGTTCCAGAAGTGGCAAGGGGCGACGTCCGGCCAATCCGTGCGGAATTCGTGCAGATTACGACTTCGGCGGTTGCACGCCCCTTGCGGTGACGGACGGCACGTCCCCAGACTGCACCACAGAACTAGTACGCGTTCTAGTTCTGGAGGAGCGCCCCTCTCGGAGAGGACCCGCACGCATGGCCGCGGAACCCGTGATCGTCGAAGCCGTCCGGACCCCGATCGGCAAGCGCGGCGGCGCGCTCGCCAATCTGCACCCCGCCTATCTGCTGGGCGAGACCTACCGTGAACTCCTCGGCCGTACCGGCATTCCCGCCGACGCGGTCGAGCAGATCGTCGGCGGCACCGTGACCCATGCCGGCGAGCAGTCCATGAACCCCGCGCGCACCGCCTGGCTGACCGTGGGGCTGCCGTACGAGACCGCCGCGACGACCGTGGACTGCCAGTGCGGGTCCTCGCAGCAGGCGTCGCACATGGTGGCCAACATGGTGGCGGCGGGCGTCATCGACATCGGCATCAGCTGCGGTGTCGAGGCGATGTCCCGGGTGCCGCTGGGCTCCGGCTCCAAGCACGGGCCGGGCAAGCCCTTCCCCGACGAGTGGAACGTCGATCTGCCCAACCAGTTCGAGGCGGCGGAGCGGATCGCGCGTCATCGGGGGCTGACGCGCGCGGACGTGGACGCGTTCGGACTGCGGTCCCAGGAGCGGGCGGCGCTCGCCTGGGCGGAGGAACGGTTCAAGCGGGAGACGTTCGCGGTGCAGGTGCCCACCACGGAGGAGGAGCAGTACGCCGGTCAGGGCATGTGGCGTCTGGTCGACCGGGACGAGGGGCTGCGGGACACCTCCCTGGAGGCGCTGGCCCGGCTCAAGCCGGTGATGCCGACGGCGGTGCACACGGCGGGCAACTCCTCGCAGATCTCGGACGGTTCGGCCGCGATCCTGTGGGCGTCCAAGCGGATGGCCCGCGCGCTGAAGCTGCGGCCCCGGGCGCGGATCGTGGCGCAGGCGCTGGTGGGCGCCGATCCGCACTTCCATCTCGACGGGCCGATCGACGCGACCCGGGCGGTGCTGGGCAAGGCGGGGATGTCGCTGAAGGACATCGACCTGGTGGAGATCAACGAGGCGTTCGCCTCGGTGGTGTTGAGCTGGGCGCGGGTCTTCGGGCAGGACCTGTCGAAGGTCAACGTCAACGGCGGCGCGATCGCGCTCGGCCACCCGGTCGGTTCGACGGGCGCCCGCCTGATCACCACGGCCCTGCACGAACTGGAGCGCACCGACAAGGAGTTCGCGCTGATCACGATGTGCGCGGGGGGCGGCCTGGCGACCGGCACGATCATCCAGCGCCTGTAGCGAACGCCGGGCGCCCCGGCGGTCCGGTGCCCACCGGCGGCCGCGACCGCCCCCGCTCGGCTATGTCACCGGCACCGGTTCCATCAGCCCCGACTCGGTGAGCGCCGGGGCCCGCGCCGCCCGCGGCCCCTGGACCACGTACGACAGGGCGAAGCCCGCGGTGACCACCACGGCGCCGCCCACCGCGTCGAGGACCCAGTGGTTGGCGGTGGCGAGGATGGCGGAGATGGTGCACAGGGGGTGCAGCAGGCCGAGGGCCTTCATCCACCACTTCGGGGCGAGGACCATGATGACGATGCCGCACCACAGGGACCAGCCGAAGTGCAGCGAGGGCATCGCCGCGTACTGGTTGGTGAGGGCCGTCATCGCGCCGTAGTCCGGGTGGGCGAGGTCCTGCGCGCCGTGCACGGTGTCGATGAAGCCGAGGCCCGGCATCAGCCGCGGCGGGGCCAGCGGGAAGAGCCAGAAGCCGATCAGGGCGAGGAAGGTGGCGAAGCCGAGGGAGGTGCGGGCCCAGCGGTAGTCGACGGGACGGCGCCAGTACAGGACCGCGAGGACCGTGAGCGGCAGCACGAAGTGGAAGGACTCGTAGTAGAAGTCGAAGAAGTCCCGCAGCCAGCCGATCCCCGCCACCGTGTGGTTGAGCCAGTGCTCGATGTCTATGTGCAGGAACCGCTCGATGTCGACCACGATCCGCCCGTGGTGCTCCGCGGTGGCCCGACCCCGGTCGTCCCCGCCGGCGCCCGCGGCCAGCCGGACCTGCGCGTACGCGGCGTACACGACCCGGATCAGCAGCAGCTCCAGCAGCAGGTTCGGGCGGGTGAGGACCCGGCGCAGGAAGGGCAGCAGCGGGATGTGCCGGAAGCGGGCGGGGACCGCGGGGGCGTACTCGGTGGGGACGGGTTCCTGGTAGTACGGCGAGGTGCGGGACAGGAACGGTACGGCGACGGCGGCGGCCAGCGCCGCGACCAGCACCAGGTCGTCGCGCAGGGCGTACAGCGCCGGGGTGTTCGGCAGCATCATCTTCGCCGGCAGGGTCATCACCAGCACCACCGCGACCGGCCACACGCTGCGGTCCGAGGCCCGGCGGCCGACCCGGCCGACCACCGCGAGCAGCAGCCACAGCAGCTGGTGCTGCCAGGTGGTGGGCGAGACGGCGACCGCGGCGCAGCCGGTGATCGCCACGGCGAGCAGCAGCTGCCCGTCGTGCGCGTAGCGGACCGCGCGGCGCAGGGCGAGGACGGAGACGGCCGCGCCGAGCAGCAGGAACAGCGCGATCTCCAGCGGGCCGGTGAGGCCGAGGCGCAGCAGCGCGCCGTGCAGGGACTGGTTGCCGAGGGCGTCGGCCTTGCCGCCGAGGCCCACACCGGCCGTGTGCTGGAGCCAGTAGGTGACCGAGTCGTGCGGCAGCGCGGCCCAGGCGAGCGCGGTCAGCGCGGCGAAGGTGCCGGCGCCGCTGAGGGCGGCCCGGCGGCGGCCGGTGAACCACAGCAGCGGCGCGAAGAGGAGCACGGTGGGCTGGAGGGCCGCGGCGAGGCCCAGGCACAGCCCGCTCGCCCGCTCCCCCCGTACGGCGAAGCAGGCGAGCAGCACCAGCAGCACCGGGATGATGCTGGTCTGCCCGAGCCGGAGCGCGTTGCGCACCGGCAGCGACAGCATGAGCAGGCTGATGGCGACCGGCGCGGCCAGCAGGGAGGTGCGCCGGCTCACCGGCTGGGGCAGCGCGCGGGCGGCGATCAGGCCGAGCGCGACCACCAGCAGCAGGCTGGCGAAGGTCCAGCTCCAGCCGAGGGCGGCCTCAGCGGCCCGGGTGAGCGGCTTGAGCACGAGCCCCGCGAACGGTGTGCCGGTGAACTGCGTGGAGTCGTACAGGGAGCCCTTGACGTGCAGCACGCCGTTCGGGCCGACCCATGTCTCCAGGTCGGTCAGGCGTTTGCCGCTCGGGGTGGTCAGGACGGCGGTCAGCTGCCGGACCGCGAGGACGGCGGCCACCGCCCACAGCGCGAGCCGCGCCGCCCGCAGCCGTCCTTCGGCGTCCGGTGTCCCGAAGCCGTCCCTCGGTCCCCCGCCGTGTTCCACGTTCGCCACGCCTCGTCGGCCTCCCGCCCCGTTTTCGTCCCGGCCGTGCGTCGTTCACGTCGGGTCACCTCTGCGCAACCCTACGAGGCTCGCAGACCCCCCGGAAGGGGACGCAGGCAACCCCCGGTTCACCTGGCGCCCGCAACCCTTTTGTCCCGATGACGATAGTGCGCGGGGGTTCCGGTTGCGGTGCGGGGGCGCGAGAAGCATCACAGCGGGAGCGCGGATCAGTCGGCCGAGAGCGGGCAGAGTTACCAGTTGACGCGCCCTTTAGCTGCGGTATGCAGGCATCTGTGCACGTCACGTAAGGGCGCAACCCGCGCCTATGGTCGATTTTCGGCCCTTCGTACGTCAGGCGTTTCCGCGCTCGCCGTCGGGGCCGCGTCCTTGTCCCCGACGAAAGGCAGGCGAGCCCCGTTTTGGCGACCGTCACAGCCGTCACCTCCCAGCTGAAGGCCCGCGGGGCCGCTCCGGCGGCCGCCCGCGACGTCACCGTCACCGATCCCGCGCTCGTCAAACGCGCCGTGAAGGCGGCCGCGCTCGGCAACGCCATGGAATGGTTCGACTTCGGTGTCTACAGCTACATCGCGGTCACCCTCGGCAAGGTCTTCTTCCCGTCCGGCAACCCGACGGCCCAGCTGCTGTCGACGTTCGGCGCCTTCGCGGCGGCGTTCCTGGTGCGTCCGCTCGGCGGCATGGTCTTCGGCCCGCTCGGCGACCGGGTGGGGCGGCAGAAGGTCCTCGCGCTCACCATGATCATGATGGCGGCGGGCACGTTCGCGATCGGTCTGATCCCCTCCTACGCCTCGATCGGCGTGGGCGCGCCGCTGCTGCTGCTCGCGGCGCGGCTGGTGCAGGGCTTCTCCACCGGTGGCGAGTACGCCGGCGCGTCCACCTTCATCGCCGAGTACGCCCCCGACAAGAAGCGCGGCTTCTTCGGCAGCTGGCTGGAGTTCGGCACGCTCGCGGGGTACATCGGCGGCGCGGGTCTGGTGACGCTGATGACGGCGCTGCTGTCCTCCGCGGACCTGCTCTCCTGGGGCTGGCGCGTCCCCTTCCTGATCGCCGGTCCGATGGGCATCATCGGCCTGTATCTGCGGATGCGCCTGGAGGAGACCCCGGCGTTCGCGGCGGAGGTCGAGAAGGCGGAGGCCTCGCGCCCGAAGGTGCCGCTGCGGGAGATGGTGGCGGGCCAGTGGAAGGCGCTGCTGCTGTGCGTGGGCCTGGTGCTGGTCTTCAACGTCACCGACTACATGCTGCTGTCGTACATGCCGAGCTACCTCACCAGTGAGCTGAAGTACGACGAGACGCACGGCCTGCTCGTGGTGCTCGGCGTGATGGCGCTGATGATGATCGTCCAGCCGTTCGCCGGTGCGCTGACCGACCGGATCGGCCGCCGTCCGGTGATCGCGGCGGGGTGTGCGGGCTTCCTGTTCCTCTCCGTCCCGGCGCTGCTGCTGATCCGCCAGGGCAGCCTGCTCGCGGTGGCGCTCGGCATGGGCGCGCTGGGTCTGCTGCTCGTCTGCTTCACGGCGGCCATGCCGGCCGCGCTGCCCGCGCTGTTCCCGACGCGGGTGCGGTACGGGTCGCTGTCCATCGGGTTCAACGTGTCGGTGTCGCTGTTCGGCGGGACGACGCCGCTGGTGGTGACGGCGCTGATCGGGGCGACGGGGAACATGATGATGCCCGCGTACTACATGATGGCCGCGGCGGTGGTCGGTGGGTTCGCGGTGTGGCGGATGTCGGAGACGGCGGGCCGGCCCCTGCCGGGTTCCGCCCCGGCGGTGGAGGGCCGGTAGGCGCCGTAGGGGCACGGGTGAATCGCCGGGTGCGGGCCGTCGTGGCTCGTCGCGCGGTTCCCCGCGCCCCTCACGGGCGCCCCACGTCCCGGAACCGCGGTCCCGCCTCCTTCGTCCGTACCGGTCGTAACCGCAAGACGGGGGACGGACATTGCGCACGCCAAGGACCGCACGCATACTCTCGGTCGTACTCACACTCCTCGGCATCCAGCTCACCTGGCTGATCTCTCCCGCCTGGGCCTGCGGCTGCGGTGCCATGGTCGTGGACCCGGCCCAGCGGATCGCCGTGTCGGACGAGCAGTCCGTCCTGCGCTGGGACGGCCGCCAGGAGCAGATCGTCATGCGCCTGACCGTCACCGGCGACGCCCGCGACGCCGCCTGGATCATGCCCGTCCCGCACCGCGCCACCGTCCGCCTCGGGGACCCCGCCGTCTTCGACCAGCTGGCCCGGGCCGTCGCCCCCGCGCACCGCACCCGGCACCATTTCTGGCCGCAGGACGGCGACTGGCCCTTCGACGGCCACGCGGACGGCACCGCCGCCGCCCCGGCGCCCGGCGCCGCCGTGGGGGTCGTCGGACGCCAGCGCCTCGGCCCGTTCGACGTGGCGCGGCTGACCGCCACCGACCCGGCCGCCCTGGCCACCTGGCTGCGGGCCAACGGCTTCACGCTCCCCGACCGGCTGAAGACGGCCCTCGCGCCGTACGTGGCCGAGCACTGGGAGTACGTCGCCGTCCGCCTCGCCCCCGACACCGCGGGCACGGCCCTGCGCGGCGCCCTCGACCCGCTGCACCTCACCTTCGCCGCCGACCGCGCCGTCTACCCGATGCGGCTGTCCCGGCTGGCCACCACCCCCCAGTCGCTCGGCCTGTACGTCCTCGCCGCGCACCGCATGGAGCCGGCCACCGCGATCGGCGGACTGCCGCCGCGCACGGTCTACGCCGGCCGCCTCGCCGCCCCCGGCGGCGCCCTCGGCGCCCTCGCCCACGGCACGCCGTACCTGACCGCGCTCACCCAGCAGTTCCCGCAGCCCGCCCGCATCGACGGCGACCACGAGTTGCGCCGGGCCGCCACCGACACCCCGGTCCAGCAGGTGATCTACGACGACGAGCTGGACCGGGTGGCCGGCGTCCCCGCCTGGCTGCTCACGGTCGGCGGCCTCGCCCTGCTCCTCGTGGCCGCGCTCGCCGTCCTCGCCGTACGACGCGCACGGCGGCCCGTGCCGCCCCCGCCGCCCGTCGCCCCGCCCCCGCCCCTGGCCCGAACGCGGTGATCCCGCGAGCCCGGCCGATTCTCTGCCCCTCCCCACCGCCCAGCTGAGATGATCGAACGGCGGCGGCAACGGGCCTCGGCAGGCACTCGGGAAAGGCAGCAGGCGCATGAGCGGGCAGCAGCTCTGGGACGACGTCGACGACTACTTCATCAGCAACCTCTCGCCCGACGACGAGGCACTGCGGGCGGCCCTGCGGGAGAACGACGCCGCCGAGCTGCCGCCCATCGGGGTGACCGCGGCCCAGGGCAAGCTGCTCCAGCTGCTCGCCCAGGTGCAGGGCGCGCGGACCATCCTGGAGATCGGCACGCTCGGCGGCTACAGCACCATCTGGCTGGCCCGCGCCCTGCCCGAGGACGGCAGGCTGGTCACCCTGGAGTACAGCGCCCGGCACGCCGAGGTGGCCACCCGCAACATCGCGCGCGCGGGCCTGGACCGGATCGCCCAGGTGCGGGTGGGCCCGGCCCTGGAGTCGCTGCCCAAGCTGGCCGACGAGAACCCGGCCCCCTTCGACCTGGTCTTCATCGACGCGGACAAGGCCAACAACGCCCACTACGTGGAGTGGGCGCTGCGTCTGACCCGCGCGGGCAGCCTGATCGTGCTGGACAACGTGGTGCGCGGCGGCCGCGTCGCCGACCCGGACGCCACCGAGCCGGACGTGGTCGGCACCCGTACGGCCATCGAGCTGATCGCCTCCCACCCGAGGCTCAGCGGCACGGCGATCCAGACGGTCGGCTCCAAGGGGTACGACGGCTTCGCGCTCGCCCGGGTGCTGGGCTGACGCCCGGCTCTCAAACCTCCTGGTAGAAGCCGACGTTGACGCTGCGCGGGCCGCTGCGGTCCTGGACGACTATCTCGCCCGAGCCCCCGCGCGGCAGCGGCACGGTGGCGCCGTAGTCCAGGAGTTGCGTGCTCCCCCGGGCCGTCAGCCGCACCTCGGACGCCGGGTCGGGCTGGGATCCGCACAGCCAGGTCAGGTGCCAGACGCCGTCGGGGCCGCAGCGGAACTCCAGGTGGACGCGGGAGACGAACAGCCAGTCCTCGGGGGTGACCAGCCGGCATCCGGCGGCGTCCCGGCCGACCCGCAGCACCGCGCCCGGCTCGCTCGGCGCCTGTGCCATCGTCATGCCGGCCGTGGCCCCCGCGTCGGCCGCGGAGACGGTGGCCATGGTGAGTTCGAGCACCTGCGTTCCCCCTGAGAACTCGTTGCGCGACGGGCCGTTGCCCCGCGCGCCGCCGCCGCATGATAGAACGCGCGGCCGGGCGCCGTCCGGCACACTGGGGTCATGACCGAGCGAAAGCCACCCGGCGTCCCGTTCGAGAGCTGGGTCGACAAACAGATCCAGGACGCCCAGGCCCGCGGCGAGTTCGAGCGGCTGCCGGGGGTCGGCGAGCCGCTGCCCACCGAGGTCGAGTCCGCCTACGACGAGCTGTGGTGGGTCAAGCGGAAGATGGCGCGCGAGGGCCTCGCGGTGCTGCCGCCCGCCCTGGCCCTGCGCAAGGAGGCCGAGGACGCGCTGACGGCGGCCTGCGCGGCGCCCTCGGAGCGGATGGCCCGGAAGATCATCGAGGACGTCAACGTCAAGATCCGCGACATGATGTTCAAGCCGCCGCCGGGTCCCCCGCTGGGGAAGAAGCCGTACGACGTGGAGGACGTCGTGGCGCGGTGGCGGCGGCTCAGGGGGACGCGGGCCTGATCGCGCCGTCGCCCGTGGCGTCCGGGACGAGGGCCCGTACCGCCTCCAGGCAGGCCGCGACCGGGGGTTCCCGCATCGCTCCGCGCCGTGCCGCGGCCTCGATGGTGCGGGCGAGCGAGGGGTCGTCCAGCGGCCGGGCGAGGAGCCCCGGCGGGAGCTGGGCCGCCGCCATGCGGGGCAGGACGACGGGGAGGCCGCAGCTCGCGGCCAGGGCGATCATGGCGGTGAAGTCGGTGCAGGTGTGCCGTACCCGCGGGGTGAATCCGGCGGACCGGCAGGCGTGCAGGACGGCGGTCCCGCACGCGGTGTGCGCGGGGGCGCCGATCCAGTCGCTGTCCGCGAGCTCCCGCAGCTCGACGGGGGCACCCTCCGGCCGGGCCGCCGGGTGCTCGCGCGGCAGTACGGCGACCAGCGGGTCGACGCCCAGGACGTGGGACTCGACACCGGAGGGTGTGGGGTCGGCCAGGTTCGTGTAGCGGTAGGTCAGCGCAAGGTCGGCCCGCCGCTGGAGCAGCAGGCGCGCCGCCGGTTCGGGCTCCGCCTCGGTGATGTGCAGACGCAGGCCCGGGTGGGTGTTCCGCAGCGCTCGGCCGAGCGGGGCGGCCAGCGGGACGAGGGCGCTGGGGAAGCAGGCGAGGTGGAGCGGGCCGGCCGGTTCCGCGGCCTCGCTGTGGAGGTGGCTCCGCGCCTGTTCCAGGGCGTCGAGCACGTGCTCGGTGTCCTCGGCCAGCCGGCGTCCGGCCGCCGTGAGGTGGATGGAGCGCCCGGTGCGTTCCAGCAGGCTGGTGCGGGTCTCCTCCTCCAGGAGCCGGAGCTGCTGCGAGACGGCGGAGGGGGTGACGCGGTGCAGTTCGGCCACGGCGGTCACGGTGCCGTGGGCGGCCAGATCGCGCAGGAGGACGAGCCGTCGTACATCGAGCATCAGCTCAGCTTAAGCGACTGCTGTAGAGGATGTAGCTGGACAGGGGGAACGCCGGGCGGCGACGCTGGGCGTCTCCCCCGTTCCGCAGCATCAGGAGTTCCCGCAATGCGCGCCACCGTGATCCACGGCCCGAACGACATCCGGATCGAAGAGGTGCCGGACCCCCTGATCCAGCAGCCCTCGGACGCGGTGGTGCGGGTGGTGAGCGCCTGTATCTGCGGCAGCGACCTGTGGGCCTACCGGGGAGTGGCCTCGCGCGTGCCGGGGCAGCGCATCGGGCACGAGTTCCTCGGTGTGATCGAGGAGACCGGCTCCGAGGTCAACGGTTTCGCGCCGGGCGATTTCGTGGTCGCGCCCTTCGTCTGGTCCGACGGCACCTGCGACCACTGCCGGGCCGGTCTGCAGACCTCCTGCCCGCACGGCGGCTTCTGGGGCGAGGTCGGCTCCGACGGCGGCCAGGGCGAGGCCGTCCGGGTGCCGTACGCCGACGGCACCCTGGTCCGGCTGCCCCGGGAGGCCGCCACCGACGACAAGCTCGTCCCCGGCCTGCTGGCCCTGTCCGACGTGCTGAGCACCGGGCACCACGCCGCCGTCTCGGCGCGGGTGCGGCCCGGCGCCACCGTCGCGGTCGTCGGTGACGGCGCCGTCGGCCTGTGCGGTGTGCTCGCCGCCCGACGGCTCGGCGCCGACCGGATCATCACGCTCGGCCGCCACCGGGCCCGCACGGACATCGCCCGCTCGTTCGGTGCCACCGACGTCGTCGCGGAGCGGGGCGAGGCCGCGATCGAGGCGATCCGTGAACTGACCGGCGGTCGGGGCGCCCACGCCGTGCTGGAGGCCGTCGGCACCGAGGAGTCGATGCGCACCGCCCTGTCCATCGCCCGCGACGGCGGCGCCGTGGGCTACGTGGGCGTGCCCCACGGCGGCAGCGCGGGCGTCGACATCAGCCAGATGTTCGACCGCAACATCACGCTGGCGGGCGGCGTCGCCCCGGCCCGCGCCTACATACCCGAACTGCTCGACGACGTCCTGGCGGGCGTCGTCGACCCCGCCCCGGTGTTCGACCGGACCGTCGGCCTCGACGGTGTCCCGGACGGCTACCGCGCCATGGACGACCGGTCGGCGCTGAAGGTCCGCATCGCCTTCTGACGGCCGCCTGCCGCCGCCGGGGTGCCCCGCGCCGCCCGGGGGACATACGGGCGGCGCGGGGCTGTGTCCCTAGCTGTGCAGCAGGCGTTCCGCCAGGTCGCGGTAGTCCCGCATCGCCAGCCGCAGCTGCTCGGTGTCGGTCTCGTTCGCCGGGCTCCGCTCCTCGCCGTCCTCCCAGGACATCCGCAGGCTGCGCCGGCGCCTCGTCACGGCGTCCCCGAACCGGGCGGCGATCTCCTCCAGCGCCCGGTCGGCCTCCTCCACGGCCGCCCTGGGCCGGTCCACGAATCCGGCCGCCACCTGCCGCATCCGCTCCTCCCACCGCTCGGCCTCCTCGTGCGGCAGCAGCGGGGCGGTGGCTGCCGAGGACGAGGACGCGCCCGCGGCCCCGTCGCCCGTCGTCGCGGGCCAGGCGTCCGACGCGGTGCCCTCGGTGGTGCGCGCCTCACGTCCGCTGAGGTCCCCGGGCGAGGGCGCGCCGAGCCCGTCGTCCGGCATCCGCGCCATGTCCGGGGCGGGCGCGGACGTCCCGAGGCCGGACTCGCCGCGCGCGGTCATGGACCGGTCCCGCCCGGCCGCATCCGGGTCACGTCCCGGTCCGGCCATCCCCGGCTCGCGTCGGCCCGTCTCCGGATCGCGTCCGGCCATTCCCGGCTCCCGTCCGGCTCCGGCCATGCCCGGCGCGCGCCCGGTCGACGCCGGATCGCGTCCGCTCGAACCGGGATCGCGTCCGGCCGCTCCCGGCTCCCGTCCCGGTCCGGCCATACCGGGCTCCCGCCCGAGCGTGCCCGGATCGCGTCCTGTCGCGCCCATCCCCTCGGTACCGGGCCGCAGCCCCTCCGTACCGTGTTCTTCCCGTTGCTCGGTCTCCGGCGTCCACTCCGCGTCCGGCGGGCGGGCGTAGCGGCTGCTGCTGGGGTACCGCTCGTCACCGGGGCCGTTTCTCCTGTCCGGCATGGTGTTCGTCCCTTCTTCGCTGAAGCTTCGCTGAGGCATCACTGGGGCATCGCTTGGGCATCGCTGAGGCTTCGCCGCGGCTCTGCCGGGGTCGCCCGGGTCAGGCCGCGCGGTGCCGTCCGGAGACCGACGTGCCGCTGCCGGTGCCGGTCAGGTCGTCGAACAGCTCATGCGCCCCGACCAGGGCCGACCGCATCTCCTCGGTCTCGGCACCGGGCGCGGCACTCGTCCCGGCGGCTCGGGCCATCCGGTGCACCCGGCGGTAGCCGTCGACGTGGTCGGCGTGGTGCACGGACAGCGCGGCCAGCTGCTCGTCGTAGCGGCCGCCGTCGGGGTAGCCGCGCACGGTGGCGACCTCCCCGAGCAGCTGGTCGGCCTCGGCCACCGCCTGCCGCGGGGACTCCACGAAATGTTCCTGGACGCTCGTCCAGCGGGCCGCGTACCGGTCCCGCTCCTCGGGGGCGAGGGGCCGCTCGCGCAGCTCGCCGTGGCGTTCGACGCGCTCGTTCAGCTCGCGTTCGGCGGCCCGGGTGTCCCCGTCGTGCGCGGCCACGGTCCGCTCGTACTCGGGGCCGAACCGCCGCTTCAGACCGGGTCCGGCGCCGCTGCGGCGACCGATCAGCACCGTCACCAGCGCGGCGACGACCACGAGCGCCACGATCACGGCCAGCAAGATGATCAAACCAGTGGACATGGCTGCCTTCCGCTCGGATCGCGGACCGGTCCGGCGGACCGGTCCTTCCTTGCGGGTCACCCGGAACCCCGCTCACAAACGGCGCGCGGGCACACACCGGGGCCGCCGGGCCCGGAAAACCGCTCGGACCGGTCCGGGCCCGCGTCCCACAATGGCCCGCATGACGATGTGGACCATCACCCCGGAGGCGCCCGGCTCCCCGGTCGCCGCCGCGCTGTGGCGGGCGTACTACACCGAGGTCAGCGACCGCTGGTACCTGCGGTACGAAGGCCACCGCACCGATCCGGCGGAGCTGGAACGGGAGATCGCGGCCGCCACGGGCGCCGAACTCGCCCCGCCGAGCGGGCGGTTGCTGGTGGGACGGTACGACGGGACACCGGCCGGCAGCGCGGGCGTACGGCTGCTCGATCCCGAAACCGCCGAGCTGACCCGGGTGTTCGTGGCGGAGGGCAGGCGCGGCAAGGGCGGGGCGGCACTGCTGGTGGCCGCCGCCGAGGACGCCGCCCGCGCGCTCGGCGCCCGCCGGCTCGTCCTCGACACCCGCGGCGACCTGGTCGAGCCCCGCGCCCTGTACGCCCGCCTCGGCTACACCGAGACCGGACCCCACAACGCCGACCGGTACGCCGAGCACTGGTTCCGCAAGGAGCGGGAACCGGTCAACTGAGCCTGGTATCAGGCGTGTTGTGCGGATGCGGCTCGGGCACGGTGTGCGGGCGTTCGCGTTCGGCGCCGCACAGTTCCGTGGACAGTTCCCTGACCAGTCTCACCAGGTCGGTGGAGCGGCCGGGCTGCCACCAGTCGCCGAGCAGTTCGGCGAGCGACTCCTCGCGGGCCACGGCGAGCCGTTCGGCGGCCTCCCGGCCGGTCGCGGTCAAGTACAGGTCCAGGCCCCGGCGTTCGGCCAGCCGACGCTCCTCGACCTGGCGGGCGGCGGCCATGACGGCCTCCAGCGGGACGGGGCTGCGCTCGGCGAGCACGCCGGGTTCCACGGAGCCGCCGCGGCGGATGCGCAGCAGCAGCCAACTGGCCGCGGGCAGCAGGTCGTACCCGGCCCGCTCGGTGATGTCCCGGTAGATCTCGCGCCGCCCCTCCCGGGTGCCGAGCACCGACAGGGCGCGGCACACCTCGTCGTACGAGGAGCGCTCGACCGGGTTGGGCGGGAGGGTCTCGGAGACGTCCGGCGCGGTGACCGAGCCGCGCAGCGGGTCCTCCTTGAGCAGCCAGGCCAGCAGGAAGCCGAGGAGGGCGACGGGGGCGGCGTAGACGAAGACATCGGTGATGGAGGACGCGTAGGCGTGCAGGGCGGCGGGGCGCAGGGCGGGCGGCAGGGCCGCGATGCCGCGCGGGTCGGCCTTGAGGGTGTCCGCGTTCACCCCGGGCGGCAGACGGACGCCCGCGAAGGCGGCGGTGAGCTTGTCGGCGAGGCGGCTCGCGAAGACGGTGCCGAAGATGGCGACGCCGAAGGAGGCCCCGATGGAGCGGAAGAAGGTGGCCCCGGAGGTGGCGACGCCCAGATCCTCGTACGAGACGGCGTTCTGCACGATCAGCACCAGGACCTGCATGACCAGGCCGAGGCCGAGGCCGAAGACGAAGAAGTAGGTGCTCATCTCGGCGGTGGAGCTGGTCTCGTCCAGGCGGTGCAGCAGGAGCAGGCCGATGGCGGTGACGGCGGTACCGGTGACCGGGAAGACCTTCCAGCGGCCGGTGCGGCTGACGATCTGCCCGGAGACGGTGGAGGACAGCAGCAGCCCGAAGACCATCGGCAGCATGTACACGCCGGACATGGTCGGGGAGACACCGTGCACGACCTGGAGGAACGTCGGCAGATAGGTCATCGCGCCGAACATGGCGAAACCCACGATGAAGCTGATGACGGCGGAGAGAGTGAAGGTGCGGATGCGGAACAGGCCCAGCGGGAGCACCGGCTCGGCGGCCCGGCGCTCCACGGCCACGAACGCGACCGCGAGCAGCACGCCGGCCACCGCGAGGGCGATGATCTGCGGGGAGCCCCAGGCCCAGGTGGTGCCGCCGAGGGAGGCCACCAGGACCAGGCAGGTGGCGACGCAGGCGATCAGGAAGGTGCCGAGGTAGTCGATGACGTGGCGGGCGCTGCGCACCGGTATGCGCAGGGCGGCGGCGATCACGGCGAGCGCCACGATACCGATGGGCAGGTTGACGTAGAACACCCAGCGCCAGCTCAGATGCTCGGTGAACAGTCCGCCGAGCAGCGGTCCGAGCACGCTGGTCGCGCCGAACACGGCTCCGAACAGGCCCTGGTAGCGGCCCCGGTCGCGAGGCGGCACGATGTCGCCGACGATCGCCATCGACAGCACCATCAGCCCGCCGCCGCCCAGGCCCTGGAGCGCCCGGAAGCCGATCAGCTGGGGCATGTTCTGCGCCATGCCGCACAGCGCCGAGCCGATCAGGAAGATCACGATGGCGGTCTGGAACAGCTTCTTGCGCCCGTACTGGTCGCCGAGCTTGCCCCACAGCGGGGTCGCGGCGGTCGAGGCCAGCAGATAGGCGGTGACCACCCAGGACAGGTGTTCGAGGCCGCCGAGATCGCTGACGATGGTGGGCAGCGCGGTCGACACGATGGTCTGGTCGAGCGCGGCGAGCAGCAGGCCGAGGAGCAGCGCCCCGATCGAGACGAACACGCCGCGCGCCACGTGTTCCTCCCCGCTCACGTCCTTCGCCGCACCGTGCGTGTCCAGGGCCATGGAGACCTCCCGGGGCTCGGGGCTGGGATGCGCCCTTTCCATCCTGGGCGGTGTCGCCGTTTATGGCCTGTCGAGTCCTGCGGATGTGGAGGGAATGGGCATAGCCTGTGTGGCTTCGGGGGTCGGGGGTTCCAGGGGAGGGGACGAACGTGACCGGGGAGAAGGGCACGGCCTGCCCGGAGTGCGGCACACCGAGGGACGCGGCGGGCGCCCCGTCCTGCGACTGCGCCGAGCGCACGGCCGAGGCGGTGCGCCGGACGCGTACGGCACAGGCGGCAGCGGCGGAGGACTTCGACCCGCTGCGGATCAGGCCCTACGTGGACGTGGGGCCCGGGGACGGCGCGGATCCCCCGCCCGCTCCCCCACCCGTTCTCCCGCCCGTTCTCCCGCCCGTCGAGGCCACGCTGCCGCTGCGCCCGGTGGCCGGATCCGCCGATGTACGGCTCCTCACGGCGGCCCCCGGCGAGCCCGGCCCCGCGTCCGCGCCCGCCGGGACACCCGGGGAGCCGGTCCGGCGCCGGCGGTTCCGCCGTACCGCGTTGATCGCCGCGGCGGGCGCGGGCGTGGCGGTCGTCGCGGCGGCCGGTGTCGCGCTGTTCTCGTACCACACGCCGTCCCGCGACGACGCGGCCCCGGAGGTCAGGGAGAGCGTCCCGGACGTGCCGCCGCCGGCCACCGCGACCCCCTCGGCGCACGACACCTCCGCCCCGTCCCGCTCGACGGCACGCTCCATACCCGCGCCGCCCCCGCCGAGCCCCTCACCCACCCCGACACGCTCACCGTCGCCGTCGCCGACCCCGAGCCGGACGCCTTCCCGGCCCCCCTCCCCCACCGCCTCCGCGCCGGCCGCCCCGGCGAACGCGGCGGTCCTGGAGCGCGGGGACTCCGGCCCACAGGTCGTCGAACTGGAGTACCGGCTGTGGGAGTTGAACCTGTACGACGGTGACGTGAACGGCGTCTACACGCACCCCGTGGAGAACGCCGTCAGCACGTACCAGCTGACCCGGGGCATCCAGGGCGACCCCCTGGGGGTGTACGGCCCACAGACCCGGGCGAGCCTGGAATCGGAGACGTCGGAACCGTAGGGGCCGCAGGGGCCGCAGGGGCCGCAGGGGCCGCAGGGGCCGCAGGGGCCGCAGGGGCCGCAGGGGCCGGCCGACAGGCGTTGCCGTCGGCCGATACGCGGCCCGGGTCCGGTGGCCGTCAGCCGATGTGCAGCCGGATACCGGTGCCCGGCAGGGCCTCCACCCGTACCCGGGTCAGGTCGGGCACCACGACGTCGGGGCCATGGGCGGCTGCCCGGGGGCCCACCCCCACCACGACCATCCCCGCGGCCCGGCCCGCCGCGATCCCCGCGCCGGAGTCCTCGAAGACGACGCACTCGGCCGGGGCGACACCCAGCTCGGCGGCGCCCTTGAGGAAGCCCTCGGGGTCCGGCTTGCTCGCGCCGACCGATTCGGCGGTGACCCGGACCTCGGGCAGCGGCAGCCCCGCCGCGTTCATCCGGGCGGTGGACAGGCCGACGTCCGCCGAGGTCACCAGGGCGTGCGGCAGCTCACGCAGCGCGGCGAGGAAGACCGAGGCCCCGGCGACCTCGACCACGCCGTCCATGTCGGCGGTCTCCTCGGCGAGCATGCGCGCGTTCTCCGCGAGGTTCTGCTCCACGGGCCGCTGGGGCAGCAGCGCGGCCATCGTGGCGTGTCCCTGGCGGCCGTGCACGACCTTCATCACGGCGTCGCCGTCCAGCCCGTGCCGCCCCGCCCAGCGCCGCCAGACGCGTTCGACCACGGCATCCGAGTTGACGAGGGTGCCGTCCATGTCGAGCAGCAGGGCGCCGGCGTCGAGGACGGTGGGGGCGGGCGTGGGGGTGGCCGTCATCGGCAGTGCTCCAGGAACGAGAGGCCCCGCACGTTCGCGACGGGGAGGGACAAGGCGGCCCCGCCCGCCGGTCAGGGAAAACGGGCGGGAGCCACTTTGTTTTTCTACGGTACAAAACCCGGCGGCATTCTCGCCACCGCCCCCCGCGATGATTCACCTGGCGTTCAGCTCAGCCCGCGACCGCCTCGTACAGGCTCCAGGCGCCGAGGCCCAGCATCAGCAGCGCCGCGATCTGCGTGATCAGCCGCAGCGGAACCTTCTTCATCAGGGCCTTTCCGCCCACGATGCCGAGCCCGGCGACGGCCCACAGACCGAGCACCGCGCCGAGGCCGACGGAGATCGGGTCGTCGTAGCGGGCGGCGAGGTTGGCGGTCATGATCTGGGTGAGGTCACCGAACTCGGCGACCAGGATGAGCATGAAGCCCGTCCCCGCGACCTTCCAGAAGGACTGGTCGGCGGGCTTCTTGATCTCCTCCTCTTCCTCCCCCTTGCTGAACAGCAGCATCGCGGCGCCACCGAGGAAGAGCAGACCGGTGATGGCGTGCACGAGCCGCTGGGGCAGCAGGGTGAGCACGCTGCCCGCGGCCACCGCGAGCACGACATGCACCAGGAAGGCCGCGGCGACGCCCGCGAAGACGTAACTGGCGCGATACCGGGTGCCGAGCACGAGACCGGCGAGCGCGGTCTTGTCCGGCAGTTCGGCGAGGAAGATGACGCCGAAGACGAGCGCCGTCACGGTGATGCTGATCAAGGGTCCTCAATCGGTCGGGGCCACCCCACCGAGAGTGCGGTACATCTTGCGACGACACCTCGGCACGGCAGCACACTCGGCGCCCGCACCTGGTCGCGCGGACGTGCACTGCTTTGCCGAAGGTCTCGCTGGCGGTACCGAGGGTCCGCCTCCGGGCGCCGGCTCAGGCTCGCTGAGCAGTATGTCGACGGTCCGGCGAAGAGCTACTCCCCTTCTGCGCTCCCCATGATACGGGACGGCAAAGTCCGGTCCTCAACCTTGCATTGACATGATCACGTCACTAACTTCTTACCGGGCGCTCACCCTCCGGTAACTCCACGTCGCGAGCATTCCCTGACTCGTGGCCCAAAACCCCACCCCCACAAGGGAGTTCAGCAATGCCCAAGTTCTACGCGCGTCGACGTCTCAGCGTGCTCGCCGGTCTCACCGGCCTGGTCGCCACCGCCGCGCTGTTCAACTCCCCCACCGCCTCCGCGGCCCTGCCGACGCCGGTCGCCGCGTCCACCGCCCGTGGCTACCTCTCCCAGCTCACCGTCGCCGCCGAGGACCGCACCGGCTACAGCCGCGACAAGTTCCCGACGTGGATCACCATCGAGGGCAACTGCAACACCCGTGAGTGGATCATCAAGCGGGACGGCACGAACGTCGTCACCAACTCCGCCTGCACCGCGACCAGCGGCAGCTGGTACTCGCCGTACGACGGCGCGACCTGGACGTCCGCCTCCGACGTGGACATCGACCACCTCGTGCCGCTGGCCGAGGCCTGGGACTCCGGCGCGAGCAAGTGGACCACCGCCCAGCGCCAGGCGTTCGCCAACGACGTCACCCGCCCCCAGCTCCTCGCCGTCACCGACAACGTCAACCAGTCCAAGGGCGACCAGGACCCGGCCACCTGGATCCCGTCCCGCACCGCGTACGACTGCACGTACGTCCGCGCCTGGGTGCAGGTGAAGTACTACTACAACCTGTCCGTCGACCCGGCGGAGAAGACCGCGCTCCAGAACGACCTGTCGGGCTGCTGACCCGGGCCCCGCGCGCGAGAGCCCGGCCGGATCGACTCCGGCCGGGCTCTTCGACGTGACGACTGTGACAACTGTGACGGCTATGGCGGCTGTCGTGGCTGTCGTGGCTGTTACGACGATGCCGCGCGCGGCCTCAGGAAGCGGGCTGCCTGCGCATCAGGAATCCCGCCGCCGCGCCCGCCCCGAACAGCGCGGCCAGGGACACCCCGGTCGCCAGCCAGGTGGCGCCGAGCCAGCGCGCGCCGAAGTAGCCGAGGGCGACGCTGTAGGCGGCCCAGGACAGACCGGCGAGGGCCGACCAGGGGAGGAAGTCGCGGGCCCTGCGGTGGGCGGCGCCGGCGCAGAAGGAGACGACCGAGCGCCCGGCGGGGGCGAAGCGGGCGAGGACGACGAGCGCGCCGCCGCCCCGGGCCAGGGCACCGCCGAGACGCTCCTGCGCGGTGGTCAGCCGACGGGAGCGGGCTATCGCGCGGTCCAGCCGCTCCCCGCCCCGCCAGGCCAGCCGGTAGGCCACCAGATCGCCGAGGACCGAGGCCGCCGCGGCCAGCAGGACCAGGGCCAGCAGGTCCGGCACCCCGTGCGGGACCCGGCCGGTGGCGGCGGTCGCCGCGCCCGAGCCCGCGGCCGCCGCCGTGCCCGCCGTGATGACGAGCACACCGCTCGGCAGCACCGGCAGGAACACGTCGAGCAGCACGGACAGGGACACCACGGCATAGATCCACGGACCGGCCGCGAGCGACCCCACACTCTCGAACACGTCTTCTCCTGTTACTTCCCCCGATGACAGCCGTACAGCGTACGCCGCGGGTGTGACAGGAGGTGCGCGGGGGGCTACGGAACCGGTCGAACGGTACGGCGCCCCGTCCCGGCCGGGCCGGGACGGGGCGCCGTGAAGACGCGGGAGGGACCCGTCACGCGGCTATCGGGGCCTGCTCCGGAACGCGCTCGTCCGCGTCCGCCGAGCGCCGGACGAGGAGCCGGTCGAGGCCGAAGGCGCCGGACCCGGTGAAGACCAGCAGGAGGAAGGCCCAGCAGAACATGGCCGCGGGCTCGCCGCCGTTCTGGATGGGCAGCAGCGCCTGCTGCTGGTGGATGTCGAAGTACGCGAACGCCATCGAGCCGGAGGCGATCAGCGCGGCACCGCGGGTGCCCAGGCCGATGAGCACCAGGGCGCCGGCCACCAGCTGGATCACGGCCGCGTACCAGCCGGGCCAGGTGCCGGTGGCGACGGTGCCGCCATGGGTGCCCACGGCCCCGCCGAAGACGCCGAAGAGCGAGGCGGCGCCGTGCGCGGTGAAGAGCAGGCCGACGACGATGCGGAACAGCCCGAGGGCGTAGGGCTGCGCGGAGTTGAGGCGAGCGGAAGGCATGGGAGGTTGACCCTCTCGGTGTCGGACGAGTCCGCCGGGGACAGGCGGACCGGTGGGGGTGGCGGTACCGAATGAGGGGTATAGGTTAGGCGTACCTAACCAATGCTTGCAAGTTCAAGTTCTGGCCAGTGCTCCGCTTCAGATGAGACCCCCGCTCCCGAACTGACAGCACGTAGGGTCGTATGCGTCTCCGCGTCAAGGCCCGAAAATATGGCCGAAACCGCCTCTGGCCGACCGGATCGATCGCATGAAAGGCGCCACGAGGAACGCTATGGGCGCGGTGTTACGGGCGTTCTTCCGCTTCCGTAACAGCGCGTGGCGCGTGCCCGCGCACCTCCAGGCCGCCGAGCAGTTCGGCCGTGGCACGGGCGACGGCGGCCACGGCGGCGTCGAAGACCTCGCGGTTGTGGGCGGCGGGGGCACGGAAGCCCGAGACCTTGCGCACGTATTGCAGCGCGGCGGCGTGAATGTCCTCCTCCGTGGCCTCGGTGGGCAGCACGGGCGGACGCAGCGTCTTGATACTCCGGCACATGCCTTCAGTCTCCCGCCGCGACCGGAGCGGCGAGAGGGGCGCGGCGGGGACGAGGGGAGGAGAGGAGAAGGCGCGAGGGGCGCCGGGGGTGGCGGGGGGCGCCGGAAAAAGCGAATGGCAAGGACGTCACCGGACTCCTTGCCACTTACAACCTATAGCGCATGGGGGGCCTTGCGGCAAGGCCCCCCTGATGCCGCACAATCGCCCGTCTGGCCCGAAAGCCACCGAAACGGGGAACCGAGAGCACCGCCTCCCCTCCCCCTCTTCCCCTCGTCCCCCTCCCCTCCTCCCTCTCCCCCTCGTCCCCCTCTCGTCCTCCCTCTCGAACCGGAGCCTCCCCGTGCCCACCGCCACCAGCGCCTTCGACCTCCCCGACCGCCTCGTCGCCAAGGCCGCCCCGGAGCTGATCGCCACCGACGACGCGCACTTCGCGGCGATCGCGCGGTGCCTGGAGCGGACGATCGCCGAGGTCTCCGACCAGCTCGACCAGGAGCGCCGGGCCCCCGGCGGACTGGGCCGGCAGGCACTGGACCGGGACGCCGAGGTGCACCGGCTGACCACCCGCCTGCGCGCCCTGCGCCGCTTCGGCCTCGACCTGTGCCTCGGCCGCATGGTGAGCGCCGAGAACCCCGACGAGCCGGTCTACGTCGGCCGGCTCGGCCTCACCGACCACACCGGCCGCCGGCTGCTGCTGGACTGGCGCTCCCCGGCCGCGGAGCCCTTCTTCGGCGCCACCCACGGCAATCCGACGGGCCTGGCGAGCCGTCGCAGATACCGCTGGGCGGACGGCCGTATCCGCGACTACTGGGACGAGGTGTTCGCCCCGGACGCGCTGGACGGGCACGCCGCGCTGGACGACCAGTCGGCGTTCATCGCGAGCCTGGGCGGCGAGCGCTCGCCGCGGATGCGCGATGTGCTCGGCACCATCCAGGCCGACCAGGACGCCATCATCCGGGCGGGCTCGCGCGGCGCCCTCGTCGTGGACGGCGGCCCCGGCACCGGCAAGACGGTCGTCGCCCTGCACCGCTCCGCCTACCTCCTCTACTCCGACCCGCGCCTCGGCCACCGGCGCGGCGGGGTGCTCTTCGTCGGCCCGCACCGGCCGTATCTGGCGTACGTCTCCGATGTGCTGCCGAGCCTCGGCGAGGAGGGCGTGCAGACCTGCGTCCTGCGGGACCTCGTCGCCGAGGGCGCCGCCGCGCGCACCGAGCCCGATCCCGAGGTGGCGCGGCTGAAGTCGTCCGCGCGGCTGGTGGGGGCGATCGAGCGGGCCGTACGGTTCTACGAGGAGCCGCCCACCGAGCCGCTGACGGTCACCACCCCCTGGGGCGAGCTCGAACTGACCGTCTCCGACTGGGAGTCGGCGTTCGACGCGGCCGAGCCCGGCACCCCGCACAACGAGGCACGCGCCCAGGTCTGGGACGAACTCCTCACCCTCCTGGCCGACCGGCACGACGGCGCCCCCACCGAACTCCTGCGCAGGTCGCTGGCGGGCGACCGGGAGCTGCGCACGGCCTTCGACCGCTCCTGGCCGCTGCTGGAGGCGGCCGACCTGGTCGGCGACCTCTGGTCGGTCCCGGCGTATCTGCGGCTGTGCGCCCCCTGGCTCACCCCCGAGGAGGTACGACTGCTGCGGCGCGCGGACGCGCAGGCGTGGACGGTGTCCGACCTGCCGTTCCTGGACGCGGCACGGCAGCGCCTCGGCGACCCGAAGGCGGCGGTGCGCGAACGCCGGCGCAAGGCGGCCGTCGCCGCCGAACACGCGCGGATGGCCGGGGTCATCGACAACATGCTCGCGGCCGACCACGACGGCGAGGGCGCGGTGACGATGCTGCACGGACAGGATCTGCGGGACGCCCTGATCGACGAGACGGTGCTGCCCACCGCCGAACCGGACGCGCTCGCGGGGCCGTTCGCGCACATCGTGGTGGACGAGGCGCAGGAACTCACCGACGCGGAATGGCAGATGCTGCTGTCGCGGTGCCCGTCGCGCAGCTTCACCATCGTCGGCGACCGCGCCCAGGCCCGGCACGGATTCACCGAGTCCTGGCAGGAGCGGCTCGCCCGTATCGGCTTCGGCCGGGTCGAGTTGGCCGGTCTGACCGTCAACTACCGTACGCCGAAGGAGATCATGGCGGAGGCGGAGCCGGTCGTACGGGCCGCGCTGCCGGACGCCAATGTGCCGACCTCGATCCGCGGCAACGGCCTGCCGGTGGGCCGCGGCTCGGCGGCCGACCTGACCGCGGTCCTCGACGACTGGCTCGCCGCCCACCCCGAGGGCACCGCCTGCGTCATCGGCGCCCCGGACTTCCGCCCGTCGAGCCCCCGCGTCCGCTCGCTGTCCCCCGCCCTGTCGAAGGGCCTGGAGTTCGACCTGGTCGTCCTGGTCGATCCCGAGCGCTTCGGGGAGGGCGTGGCGGGCGCCGTGGACCGCTATGTGGCGATGACCAGGGCCACCCGGCAGCTGATCATCCTCACGAGCCCCACCGCGGAGCCCGCCCCCATCGATGAACACCCGTTCGGATGAACCTCTCGATCGACCTCGCAACCGTAAATCGAACAGGCGTAGCATTGCGGCGTGGCTACGACCTATCAATTCCCCAGTGACCTCCTCGCCGGCCAGGAGGAGCTGCACCAGGTCAGGGCCGAGCTGTCGGCCCTGCTCAGGCGGCTGCCCTGGTCGGTCGAGCCGGTCGACGGCTTCAGTGACGACAACGGCTGGCGCAAGCGGGAGCGCCCCGCCTCCCCGGGCTGGACGGCCGACGAACAGGCGGAGGTGGAGAAGCTGCGCCGCCGCGAACACGAACTCGCGGTGTTCATCAGCACCCACCGCTTCTGGGCCGAGGTCGCGGCCGAACAGCGCGTGCAGGCCCGCAGCCGCCTGAAGCACGCCCACGAGGAGCAGCCGGCCGGGGACCCGGAAGACGCCTGACCGGCCGATCCGGTCCACCCCGATCGGCCTCGGCGCCACGGGCCTCGGCCTCCCCGCCCGCCCCCTCTCAACGCGAAGAGCCCCCGGCCGCATTCGGCCGGAGGCTCTCCCCATCGGTGGGCGCGGACGGTTTCGAACCGCCGACATCCTGCTTGTAAGGCAGGCGCTCTACCCCTGAGCTACGCACCCGTGTCCCGGGCAGGCGCCCAGGTCGAGTCGACAGCCTACCTTGCCCGAGCCGGTGCGGGGCAAACCCGAACGGCGGGACGGCAAGGGTGGTCGAGGGTCGTCCCCGCTCCGGTCGCCGAAAGCGAACCGACCGGCCCGTGTGTTCGTCCGTACGGGGTGGGAGAATGGCACCACCCAGGGCGGACCACAGCACGGGAGAGGGATGTGACGGCGAGACCGGGCACGTCAGTGACACAGCCGTACCCACCGTCGTCCGCCGCGAGGACCCGGCACGGGGCCGCCGCCGCTCTCCGGGACACCCTCACCCTGATGAGCCTGCCGGCGCTCGCCGTGCTCGCGCTGCCCGTGGCCTTCGCGGGGGGCGGCACCCGGCGCTGGTTCGGCGGCCGGGCGGAGAGCCAGCGGGCGCAGGCGCAGGAGGCGAAGGACGCGGCGGCGGCCGCGTTCTACGAACTGGACACCGCGCAGCGGGACCTGCGGATCTCGATCGAGACCATCACGGCGGTGGACGACTCCCCCGCCGCCCGGCGTGCCGCCGCGGACTTCGAGGGCTTCGGACGGCGGATCGACGAGGTCAGCCAGCGGTACATCCAGGCGGTCGACGCCCATGACCTGGACCGGGCCGATCTGGAGGCCGGGGCGGCGGCGCGGGCGCGCACCGAGCTGACGGCGGCGCGGGACGAGCTGGTGCGGGTCAGGCAGGAGCTGGAGCGGTTCGGCGGCTCCCTCGGCCCGCTGCTGGGTTCGGCCGAGACGCTGCTCGCCCGGGTGGCGCCCGCGGTGGAGCGGGCCCGCCAGGCGCTGCTGGCGGCGAGCAACGCGCTGGACGGCGTACGGGAGCAGGGGCTGCGCGCCGATGACCTCGCGGGCCGGCTGGCCGCGCTGGCGCCGGAGCTGACGAAGCTGAACCAGGGCGCCGGTCAGCACGGGGTGCAGCAGACGCTGGAGCGGGCCGAGCGGGTGCAGCGGGAGGCCGGGGCGATCCGGGCGGAGGCCGAGGGGCTGCCGCAGAAGGCGGCCGAGATCGACCACCGGCTGGTCTCGCTGCGGACCCGCGCGCAGGCGCTGACCACGCGCGCCGGGCAGGTGGACCCGGTGCTCAGCGAGTTGCGGCGGCGGTTCGCGGCGGCGTGCTGGCAGGACCTCCAGCAGGTGCCGGCACAGGCCGCGGAGAATGTGACGCAGGCGGAGCGGAAGCTGGGCGAGGCGCAGGCCGCGCGGGACGCGCAGCGCTGGGCGGACGCGGCCTCGCTGCTGTCGACGGTGCGGGCGCTGCTGAACACGACGGACGACGCGGTCTCGGCGGCCGGTGACCGGCTGGCGCGGCTGAACGCGGTGCAGAAGGATCCGCAGGCGGAGATCGAGCGGACGCGGTTCGCGATCCGGGACGCGCAGCGGCTGGCGATGACGGGCCGGGCGACCCCGGATCCGGGTCACGCCCGGCCGCTGGACGACGCGGTGGCGCGGCTGGAGCGGGCGGTCGCGGGCCTTGAGGGCGGCCGGCATCCGGACTACTGGCACTTCCTGACCGAGACGGACGCGGTACGGCAGGCGGTGGCGCAGGTGGTGACGCGGATCCGGGAGGACCGCGGGGGCGTCGCGCACTAGGGACTGCCCGGCGGATCGTGCGGCAGTCGCAGGGGGCCGGCACCCGCCCGGTCCCCGCCCACCCGCGCCGAACCGATGCGGCACCGCCGGCTGGTGCTCATGTTGCCGGGTGCCCCGGTTCGGGCGGATATTGAGGTAAGCCGCGTTCCGGGACGTTCCGGGACGGGTGGCCGCCGCCAGCGCCCGAGGGAGGCCGAGATGGCCACGCACGCAGCGCGTACGCAGGACAAGCAGCGGATCCGGTTCGATCAGCATCTGCCGACCGATCACCGGCTGAACCTGGTGTACCGGGTCGGTGCGGGGCTGATCGGCGCGTTCCTCGTCGTCTTCGGCATCCTGGGCCTGATCAACCACATCGGGTTCTTCGACATCGGCGGTGCGACCGTCGCCGGTCTGAACACGAACGGCACGCTCAGTGTGCTGTCGATCTGCATCGGCGCGCTGCTGCTGGTCGGCATGGTGATCGGGGGGAACGTCGCGTCCACGCTGAACATGGTGCTGGGCATCCTGTTCCTGCTGAACGGGTTCCTGTTCCTGGCCCTGCTGGACACGCCGAACAACTTCCTGGCGTTCAGGATCCAGAACGTGCTGTTCAGCTTCGTGGTGGGGCTGCTGCTGATGACCTTCGGGATGTACGGCCGGGTCGGTCACGCGCTGCCGCACGACAATCCGTACTGGCGGGCCCGCCACCCCGAGTCCTCCCCGCAGGAAGGACCGGGGCGGCCGGACCGGCGCGGTCAGGTCCTGTAGGCGTAGTAGTACGCCGTCGGGTAGGACGCGACCAGGCTGGCCACCGACCTGTTGTAGGTGTTGGTGGAGTGGTACGTCACGTAGGGCACGCCGGAGGCGTCCCGGTAGGTGACGACCATGGAGTGGTCCTTGGACCCGTCCCGGTTGAAGTCCATCTGGATCACGTCACCGAGGTCCGCCTGGTACACGTTGGCGAGCGGGGTGACGCGCTTGGAGGACAGCGCGAACCAGGAGAACTCGTTGACGCCGACGAAGGAGTCGGACTGGATGTCGGCGGTGCCGAACCACTTGGTGTAGTCGTCGGTGTAGCCGGGGACGTGCTTCCAGCCGCCCGCCTTCAGCACCTGGCTGACGAAGTTGGTGCAGTCGCCGCCGGCGCCTTCACCGTTGTAGTCCGGGTACGCGGTGTTGTAGTGGTTCCAGTACTTCTGCGCGTACGTGACCATCGCCTTGTAGTCGTACGTACCCCCGGTGAGCTTCTTGGGGTTCGCCGGTGCCGGGTAGCTGATGGCCGCGCGGGGCGCGGTGGGCGGCCCGTCGTCGGAGGCGGCGGCGGGCTTGTCGTCCTTGGGCGCGGAGGGCGTGGCGACCTGGTTGACGGCGAGGTAGCCGTCGTCGGTGTCCTTGATGCCCGTGAGCTGCCAGTCACCGTGCCGGCCGGCCTGGAAGGTCAGCTCGTGGTGGGCCTGGAAGCCCGTCGTCCTCGGGCCCTTGGCCGAGGTGGTGCCCGGCTTGTAGGTCAGCGACGTCGTCTCGGTGACGGCGACCTTGGCGCTGCGGCCGTGCACCTCGGTGGCGTCGAGCGTCACCGTGGTGTTGCCGGCGCTGTACTTCTCGCCCAGCTTGGCGAGGCGGTCCTTGCGGGCGCGCAGCTGGCCGAGGGCGGAGGACTGCTCGTGGCTCTGGCCGCCGGAGAGGCGGACGGAGCCGTGGAAGCCCTTGGTGTGCTGGGTGCGGGCGCTGGTGGAGCCGTCCACCAGGGCCTGGGTGCGGTCGGTGAAGACCGCGTCGGCGAGCTTCTGGAAGGTCGCCTTGGTGGCCGCGTCCACGGTCGGGTCGTTGGTGACCGCCGCGCCCGCGCTCCAGTTGGGTATGAGCGCCACGCCGGCGACCACGGCGGCGGCGGAGGCGCCGACGATGGTGGTGCGACGCCCCTTACGGCTGAGTCTTCTTGACTTCAATGATGTTCCCCTCTACGCCGGTACACCTACCGGGAGGGGGCATCTTCGCATGATCCCCTGGGCGCGTGTGAAGGGGGTTGCACAAGCGGAACCTGGCCTGCGTTTACGTCATTTGACGACGGTGGACCAGTCCGGGGACTGGGCGGGGTCGAGGCTGCGCAGCGCGGCCAGTGTCGAGGGCTTCTGGACGTCCATCCAGTCGGCGAGTTCCTTGAACGACACGCACTTGACGCCCTTCTTGGTGCAGATCTCCGGGATGATCCGGTCGATGGACTTCATGTAGATGCTGCCGTTCCAGTGCTCGAAGTGGTTTCCGATGAACAGCGGTGCGCGGCTGCCGTAGTAGACGCGGTTGAAGCCGGCCATGTAGGAGTCGACCGTCTGCTGTTCCCACTGCGCGTACTTGGCGGGGTCGCCGTCGGTCTCGCCATTGGACTGGTTGTAGAGGAAGTTGAAGTCCATGGACAGGCCCTGGAACTTGCCGTTCTCGTACGGGAGCATCTGGAGCGGGAAGTCCCAGATGCCGTTCTTCTTGGCGGGCCATATCTGGAAGTCGCCCGGGGAGCTGGCGTCGTAGCGCCAGCCGTAGCTCTTGATGGCCTTCAGCAGGTTGGGCTGGCCCTCCAGGCAGGGTGCCCGACCGCCGGTGACCTCCTGCTTGAAGTCGAAGGGCAGCGGCGGGATGTCGGTGTATCCGGTGTTCGTCTTCCAGTTCTCCACGAAGGAGTAGAACTGGTCGATCTCGCTCTTCCACTCCTGGACGCTCCAGTCGCCGCCGCCCTTGGCGCCGCAGAAGTGGCCGTTGAAGTGGGTGCCGATGTCGTTGCCCTGCTCGTAGGCGAGGCGGAGCTGTTCCAGGGTGGTGCGGATGTGCTCGTCGGTGGGGTAGTCGATGGCGGCGTCGCCGGGCTCGTGCATCGGCCCGTGGTAGAGGTCCTTCTTGCTCTTGGGCAGCAGGTAGATGCCGGTGAGGAAGAAGGTCATGTGGGCGTTGTACTCCTGGGCCATCTCCCGGTAGTGCGAGAAGAGATGGTCGTCGCCCTCCAGGGCGCCGTCCCAGGAGAAGACGACGAACTGGGGCGGCTTCTCGCCGGGCTTGAGCGGTACGGGCTTGAGCGTGCCCTTCTGCGGGCCGGTGTCGGAGGTGGAGCCGTCGCCGAGGACGTGGGTCCTGCCGTCCCATTTCGCGGTCGCGGAGGGCGCGGGGCCGCCCGCCTTGCCGTCCTTGCCGGAGGCGGCGGTGGGCGTGGTGTCGTCGGGGCGGCTCAGGGCGAGGTAGCCGGCCACCAGGGAGGCCACGACGAGGAAGGCGGCGAGCGTGAAGAGCTGCGGGCGGGTGGCGGCGGGGACGCGGCGGCGGCCGGGGGCGCGACGCCGGCCCCGGCCCGTCTGTGGCTTCTTGCGAGACATGCGCGGCTCAATCTCCGTGTGGTCGAGGGTTCGGGGCCCGGGTGATCAGTCCAGGCCCATGGCGGCCGACCAGAGGGCGTAGGGGACGGTGTCCGGCGAGGTGCCCGCGAGTCCCTTCAGCGGGAGCGGTTCGAGGGACTTGGCCAGGTCCATGCGGTAGACGACGACCGCCGTGGACACCGAGTCGGCCGTGCCCGCGTACCAGGCGGCGGTGTTCCGGCCGGTGCCGCCCTCGTCGGTGGTGCCCTGGTCCGCCGTCCCTGCCTTGCCCGCCACGCCCGGGGTGGTGACGTCCGGGTGGGCGGCGCGGAAGGAGTCGGTGAGCGCCTGGTCGACGTCCTGCGCGACGTCGGCGCCGATCGCGCGGGCGGGGCTCGGGGTGGCCAGGTCGACGGGGGCGCCGTTGCGGGTGATACGGCGCACCGAGTACGGCTCCGTGTGGGTGCCGCCGGCGGCGAAGGTGGCGTATCCGCTGGCCATCCGGATGGCGCTGGGGGTGGAGCTGCCGAGCGAGAGGGTGGGCACCTGGGGACCGATGCTGGCGGGGAGCAGCCCGGCGGCCTGGGCGGTCTGGCGTACCTGGCCGAGGCCGGTGTCCATGCCGAGCTGCATGAACGGTGTGTTGACCGATTTGGCGAGGGCCTCGCGCAGGGTGATCCTGCCGTACGACTTGTTGCCGTCGTTGTGCGCCGCGACCTTCTTGCCGCTGCGGTCCCAGTAGGGGCCCTCGGGGGTGGTGACGGGTACGGCGTCGTCGCCGTCGTAGACACTGTCGGGGGTGACCGGGGTGGCGGGTCCGCCGCGGGTCTTGTGGACGCCGTGTTCGAGCCCGGCGGCGTAGACGAAGGGCAGGAAGGCGGTGCCGGCCGGGACGGTGGTCGCGTTGGACTCGTTGTAGCCCTGGGTGCGGTGGTCGGGGCCGCCGTAGACGGCGAGGATCCGGCCGTCGGTGCCCACGGAGGCGGCCCCGTAGTGGCCGTTCTTCGCGGCGTCGGGGTCGTCCTGCTTGGCCTTCTTGCGGGCCTTGGTGACGGCGCCGGTGAGCGCGTTCTCCCGCTCGCGGTCGAAGGTGGTGTAGATCTGGTAGCCGCCGAGGTCGAACTGCTGGTCGGTCAGGTGGGCGGACTTCTTGGCGTACTGGGAGGCCAGTTCCACCAGGTAGTCGCTCTGCTCGCCGGTGTTGTACAGCGGGTTGGACTTCAGCGGCTCGGGAAACGTCTTGTACTGGGCGCGCTGGGCCGGCGTCAGCTTGTGGATCTTGACCATGCGGTCGAGGATCCAGGACCAGCGCGCGACGGCCCGCTGGTGGTTGGCCTTGCTCAGGGTGGGGTCGTACAGGCCCGCGCCCTTGAGGAGTCCGGCGAGCATGGCGGCCTCGGACACGTCGAGCTTGCTGACGTCCTTGCCGTAGTAGGCCTGGGAGGCGCGCTGGATGCCGTAGGTGCCGCGGCCGAACCAGCTGGTGTTGAGATAACCCTCGAGGATCTTGTCCTTGCTCATCTTGTTGTCGAGCTTGAGCGAGATCATCGCCTCGGTGAACTTGCGGCTGACGGTCTGGTTCTGGTTCAGATAGACGTTCTTCACGTACTGCTGGGTAATGGTGGAACCGCCCTGGGTGTCCCCCTCTCCCACGGTGCGGAACAGCGCCCGGCTGATGCCCTTCACGGAAATCCCGGGGTCGGAGTAGAAGGTCTCGTTCTCCGCGGCGAGCACCGCCCAGCGGACGTCCGGGGGGATCTCCTTCAGGGGCATCGCCTGCCGCTGCACCCAGCCCGTACGGGCCATCGGGGTGCCGTCGGACCAGAAGTAGACGTTGTCCTGCTGGGTGGCGTACGAGTTCAGGTCGCTCGGTATGCCGGTGACCGCGTACGCGGTCACCAGGAAGGCGCTGAGCAGGCCGAAGGAGGCCAGGGTGCCGCCGAGCCACTGCCGCCAGGAGGGCAGCCAGCGCCGCCAGCCGTTGCGGCCGGGGCGGGGGTAGGCGGGCCTGAGGCGCCGCGCGTAGGGTGCGAGGGGGCGCAGGTACGGCGCGAGCCGGCGTGTCAGTGGCGTCGGCAGGGTGAGTATTCGGGCCGTCACGCTCCCCGCGCGCTCCCGCGGGGAGGGGCGCGCGCTGCGTCTGCGCTCGGCCCGTCCGCCGCCGGACGGGGGCTCGGGCGGCGGGGGCACGCGCAGTTGCACGGTCTCGTCGGCCCGGAGAGCGTCCACTCTCAGATGCAGGGTCCGGTCGGCGTCGAGCGGCTGCTCGTCCCGGCCGGTCCGGCCCTCCCCCTGCGACGCATCGGTCACTATGCGTCTCCCCTCCGCACTCGCTCTTGCTCGCGCGGTGAGCTGAGCGTCCTCGCAACGGCGTTCACAAGTTATCAGCGAAGTTTTCGATTCCTCCGCACGAGTACCGGGTGCCTGCCAACACTCATCAAACATTGAGACGACGCGTTTGCCCCTCGCGGCTACGCTGTGCTCATGCCTCGCTATGAGTACCGCTGCCGGAGCTGCGGCGACACGTTCGAACTGAGCCGGCCGATGTCGGAGTCGGCGGCACCGGCGCAGTGCCCCGCCGGGCACGCGGACACGGTGAAGCTGCTGTCCACGGTCGCGGTGGGCGGTTCGGCCCCGTCCTCGGCCCCAGCGCCCCAGGGGGGTGGCGGCGGCTGCTGCGGCGGGGGCTGCTGCGGCTGACCCCGGCCGGGGCCCCACCGGGCCCCCACCGGGGGTCACCTACGGGGCGGCCGTGCGCGTCGCCTTCAGGAACTCTCTCAGGATGCGCTCCCCCGCCAGCACCCCCCTCTCCGGCAGCGCGCTGATCCCCGGCGCCAGCCACCCCGTGTCCGCCAGTTCCCCGTGGCCCGGTCGCCAGCCCCGGTCCGCGGCCAGCAGGAGGTCGGCGTCCAGCAGGGAGTCGCCGGCGGCCAGGGTCAGCTCGGCGCCGGTGCGGCGGGCCACCTCGTGGACGGCGGCGCTCTTGGTGAGCGGCTTGGGCACGGCGTAGAGCTTGCGGCCCTGGAGCGAGACGGTCCAGCCACGGCTCTCGGCCCAGGCGCTCAGCTCCTTCACCCAGTCCTCGGGCAGCAGCTCGCGCTCGACCACGAGGTAGGCGAACAGGTCCTCGGCGACCCGCTGCTTGCGCAGCCACACGGGGTCGGCGGTCCGCGTCAGATGCTCCTGGACCTTTGCGAGCGGCGCGCACTCGTCGGCGAGGCGGGCCAGCACCCGGGCGTGCCAGTCGCGGTCGGTGACACCGTCGACGAGCAGGTGGCCGCCGTTGGCGCAGATCGCGAACGCGGGCTGCGGGCCGGGCAGGTTGATGCGCTGGTACTGCTTGCGGGTCCGGGTCGTGGTCGGCACGAACACGGCCGCGTCCCCGAGGTCGGTCAGCAGCCGCGCCGCCGTCTCGGTCATGTACGACAGCGGTCGGCTCTCGTGCACCTCCACGCACAGCAGCCGGGGCGCGCGGGCGTCCGGCATGGTCAGCGCGAGGGCCGCCGAGGAGTAGATCAGCGTCCGGTCGAGGTCGCTCGCCACCAGCACCGGCATCAGACGTTCACCGCCCGGCCGTCGGCACCGGTCGCCCCGCGCGTGTACCGGGGGTGGATCAACCCGACGCAGGTGTACGGCAGTTCGTCCACCTCCTCGACCGGTACCCCGCGCTGCCGGGCGAGCAGCCGGACATGGTCCAGGTCGGCGCCCGCGCCCTTGCGCGCGAGGATCTTCCAGGGCACCCGGCGCAGCAGCACCCGGGTGGTCTCGCCGACGCCCGGCTTGACGAGGTTCACGTCGTGGATGCCGTACTCCTCGCTGATCCGCTCGACGGCCCGCCAGCCCGCCCAGGTCGGGGTGCGGTCCGCGGCCAGCAGTTCCTTGACCGCCTCCGCCACGCCCTCGGCGACCTCGGAAAAGCGTGCCTCGACGGTGTCGAGGAAGGCCACGGAGACATCGGCGCCGGCGAGTTCGCGGTAGAACTTCGCGCCGTGGAAGTCGTCCGGGCCGACCAGGTCGGCGCGCAGGACGGTACGCGAAATCAGCCCGGAGACGGTGGAGTTGAGGCAGGCGGAGGGGACGAGGAAGTCCTCGCGGGTGCCGTAGGTGCGCACGCAGGAGCCCGGGTCGGCGAGGACGGCGATCTCCGGGTCGAAGCCGCTGATGCCCTCCGACTTCTCGAACTCCTCGATCGCCTGGGCGAGTTCACGGGTGATGGCGCCCTTGCCGGTCCAGCCGTCCACGAACACGACGTCTCTCGGGTCGTGATGGGCGGCGAGCCAGCGCAGCGCGTTGGCGTCGATGCCCCGGCCGCGCACGATCGACACGGCGTAGTGCGGCAGTTCGAGGCCGTGCCGGAAGTGCGCCCAGCGGCGCATCAGCACACCGACCGGGGTTCCGGCACGGGCCAGCGACACCAGCACCGGGCGCGGCGACCTCTCGCCGAGGGCCGTCTCGGTCACCACGCCGACGGCGCGGGCGATCCGCGCGGCCGAGGTGTCGAGGGCCGCGTGGAACAGCTCCTGGTACTGGGCGCTGGGCTGGTACTCCACCGGCAGCGACTCGGCGTAGTGCGCCCCGCCGCTCTGGACGGCCTCCTCCCGCTCCTCGGTCGGCGCCTCCAGGGTGACGTCGGAGAGGTCCCGGAGCAGCCAGCCGACCTCGTCGGGCGGGTACGAGGAGAACGCGGGGCCGCGGAGGGGCTCGGGCAGCATGGCCGGCCTTTCGGGAGCGTGCGGGGGTGCGGGGACGAAGGAGGGGACGACCGCGAGCAGGACGTGCGGCACCTGTTCGGCGAGCCGCGCGAGCAGTCCGTCCGGCGCGTGCAGCGCGGGGGTGTCGCCGGCCGAGTCGACCACGGCGACGACGGCGTCGAACCCGCCGCCCGCCACGTTGTAGGCGTACCGCTCGCCGGGCCCGTCGGCCGGGTCGTCGTGCGCCGGGAAGACGATGCGGCTGCGGATCGCGTACCCCGGGTCGTCCACCGCGAGCACGGGCGAGCGCGTGGTGGTGGAGAACCGCACCGCGCCGTCCCGCGTCCGCTCCAGCTCACCGGCGAGCCGCAGGGGGGCGTACATCAGCTCCTCGAAGCCGAGGACCAGCACGTTCCCGGCGTCGGCGGGGAGGGCGCCGGATATTCGGCCGGCCATCGCGGGGAGGGCGGCTTCGAGGCGGGCGCGGTGGTCGGGGGTGAATCCGTGCCGTCCTCCGTCGGGAAGGCCGGCGGGCCAGCCGAGGTCCACACGCGTCGCCCCCTCAGGGACGCGGGGAACCGCGCGGCCGGCCGCCCCGGAGCCGCGCCCGGCCGCCTCATGGCGGCCCACCAGCTCCTGCCCCTTCTCCAGCACACCTTCCGGAAGCAGTACCGTCCCCGAGGCCGCGGCGACGAGATCCACCCGCGCCCCGATCTCCGCCGCGAACCCCTCCAGCCGCCGGACGTCCCGCGCCGACCGCATGTCCACGAGCGCGACCACCACATACCGCGTCCGTGGATACCGGGCATGGAGATCGCGGATCGTGTTCAGGACCGTGTTCCCGGTGGAGAACTCGTCGTCCACCAGCACCAGCGGCCCGTCGCCGCCCAGCAGCCCGGGGTCCGAGGGCAGCAGCAGGTGCGACGTGGCGTGGGAGTGCGACTCCTCGAACCCGCCCGCGGGGGTCACCCCGGCGACCGGCCGCCGCGTGGAGTGCAGATACGGCGCCGCGCCGAGGCCGTCGGCCACCGCGTGCCCGAGTCCCGTCGCGGTCTCCGCGTACCCGAGGACGACCGCGCGGGCCGCCTCCCGCGGGCCGAGCAGCGCGTGCACCCGCCGGCCGAGCCGCACCCCGTGGCCGTACACCACCGAAGGCGTCTGCGGTACGTGCTTGCCGAGCACGTGGGAGACCAGCAGATGGGCCCGCTTGGGGTTGCGGCGCAGGGCGAGGCCCAGCATGGCGCGCAGCTCCTCGCCGCCCCGGCCGTCGTCGCCCACGAGTTCGACCCCGAGTCGCTCGGCGACCCAGCTGCCGGACCAGACCCCGTCGTTCACTGCGTTGTTCATGCGTTCCTTGGGTGCGTCTCCCGGTGCGGGAGAGTCAGTCGGGTATTCCGGCGGCGAGCAGTTCCACGAAGTTGACGTCCTCGTGCGCGACGCCGAACACCTCCGCGCGCAGCAGGGTCCGCTCGGCCCAGGCGCGGTGGGGCTTCACCTCGTTCATCTTGTTCGTGTAGGCGGACCTGAGGACGCCCCCGCCGCCGCGTTCCGGCCGCAGGATGTCCTGGGCGTCGCTGTACTCCTCGTGGCTGACCACGGACAGCGTGTGCACGGGCAGCACGTGGGAGGGGTGGATGCAGGTCTTGCCCAGCAGGCCGTTGGCCTGGTCGAGGGAGATCTCGCGCAGCAGCCCGTCCATGGCGTGCTCCAGCAGCTTCGCGCGCAGCTCGGCGGCCCGCACCTCCAGGAAGGGGCTCTGCCGCAGCTGGGGCTTGAACATGCGCTCGGAGAGGCGGAAGTACTCCCACACGGGCCCGGTGACCGTGAACCCGGTGCCGTCGGCGCGGCCCAGCATGTTCACCACGTCGGCGATGACGGAGGCGACGACCTGGACGTCGTACGCGGTCATGTCGGGGGCGCGGCGCAGGCCGTAGGAGGAGCAGAAGTCGGTGACGCCGAGGCGCAGCGCGAGGACGCGGTCGCGGTATTTGTCGACGGCGCGGAAGATGCCCTCCAGGGTCTCCACGCGCGACTCGCGGTAGAGCAGCTCCGGGGATTCCAGGACCGGCATGGCGAAGAGCCGGCGTCCGGCGTCCGCCTCGGCGGCGGCCAGGGCCTCCAGGAAGGGCAGGCCGCGCTCCCCGGTGAACTTGGGCAGTACGAATCCGGACAGCAGCCGCACGGACGGGCCGAGGCGGCGTACGAGGTCGGGGATCTGCTCGGGGGTGCGCACCCGGATGAACAGCAGCGGGGGCTCGGCGCCCGCCCGGGAGTCGAGGTCGGCGAACTGCCGGACCAGGTTCTCCTCACCGGCCACCACGTCCGCGTCGCCGATGGAGTCCTCCAGGCAGAGCACCATGGAGACCACGCCGTTGCCCGCCTGCCGCAGGACGTCGTCGGCGAGCCGGGGCCGGGTGGCCGGGCTGTACAGGGTGGCGCCGAGGGCGGCGGCGAGCAGCCGGGCCGGGGAGTCGGCGGTGAACGCGCACGGCTCCCGGTGGAAGAGGCGCTGCCGGACCTCAGGGGCGATATGCCCGAAATGACGCATAGGACTCCCCCAAGAGATGCAACCCGGGATTGAGGATTCGGTAAAGGGTGGCCGGTAATAGTACGTAGGGTGACCTGTCCGAGGTTCCCTCCTGGCGTGAATTTCCGGTAACTCCACTGTGTCGGTCACCGGCACCCCCCGCATTGTCGTGGCCAGGACCGAGAGGGCAGGATGACGGCATGACGCACGCGATGCTGAAGGGGTCGAACGTCCCGCTGGAGGCCACCACGGTGCGCGCCGTGCTGCGCTGGACGCCGGGGACGTCGGTCCCGGACGTGGACGCCTCGGCGCTGCTGCTGGGCCCCGGCGGCCGTGTGCGCTCGGACGAGGACTTCGTCTTCTACAACCAGCCCCGGCATCCCTCGGGGAAGGTGTGGCGGCTGGGCAAGAAGCGGGTCGCCGACGGGCTGACCGACACGATCCAGTCGGAGCTGACGGGGGTCGAGCCGGAGATCGGGCGGATCCTGCTGGTCGCGTCCGCGGACGGGGTCACCTTCGACCGGGTGCCGAACCTGAGCATCGCGGTGTACGACGCCGCCGTCGCCGACGGTGAGCCGTGGGCGGTGTTCGAGATCAAGCCGGAGACCGGCGCGGAGACGGCGATGATCTGCGGCGAGCTGTACCGCCGCGGGGAGGGCTGGAAGTTCCGGGCGCTGGGCGAGGGCTATTCCAACGGCCTCAAGGGCCTGGCCACGGACTTCGGCATCTCGGTGGACGAGTCGGAGGAGCAGGCGTCCTCGGAGCCCGCGGTCGACGAGGGCGTCACGGTCTCCCGGCCGCTGCCCCCGGAGCAGCCGACCACGGCGGTGCCGCCCCAGCCGGGCTACGGCTTCCCCCCGCCGACCTCGGCCCCGGCGTACGGCTGTCCGCAGCCGGTGCCCGCGCCCTTCACCCCGGACCCGAACTTCCGGCTGCCGCCGCAGGGACCGCAATTCATCGGGCGGTAGCGACCGGACCGCCGATGAGGATCAGACTTTCGCCTTGTAGCCCCGGCCCCACTGGAGCCCCCACCCGTACAGCCGGTCCAGTTCGGCCTGGAAGCCGTAGACGAACTTGACCTCGCGGCGGACCATGAGTTCGCCCTTGACGTTCTCCAGGAGCAGGACGGCGCAGGAGCGGGCCTGGGGGTGCCGTTCGTCCAGGCTGATCTCCAGGCGGGGCCCGCTGCTGGGGTACAGGGTCACGATGGCGTGGGTGCGGTCGAACGCCGGGGTCTGGTCGTAGATGTAGACGAAGACCAGGATCCGCTTGATGGACTCGCGGTGGTCGAGGTTGATGTACATCGTCTCGCCGGAGCCCGAGCCGAACCGGTCGTCACCGCTGATCTTGATGTACGGCGCCGCGTTGATGTCGCCCAGGTAGTCGCCCAGCGGCTGTACGACGCCCTTGGTGCCGTCCGCCAGCTCGTACAGGCAGCCCAGGTCGAGGTCGACGTCGACCATGCTCTGCCCGTGGCCCTGGATCTCCGGCGGCTTGAGGGCCTTGAGGGGGTGCCGCAGCAGGCTGGGGCGCTGGGCGCCGAAGTCGGAGGTGCGCATCCGCCAGGTGAGGTTGACGCGCAGATGCCCGGTGGCCGCGCCCTGCTTGGTGAGGGACGCCGACTGGCGCCGCTTGGTGAGCTCGATGGCGTTGGTGGCGTTGCCGGAGTCGAAGTCGACCGCGCGTGCGCCCAGCAGCCCGTCGAAGAAGCCCATTTCCCGCCCCCAGGTCATCGTCCTCATGCGTGCGGGGCGGCCGGCCGTGCCAACCGCCCCGAACAGAGCGTTCCTCATGGACCAGGGTGTCACACCCCGGAGGGGACCTCGGTCTTCTCCCCGCTGCCGCCCTCGGCCGCCGCGAGGGCCCGGTTGCGCCGTACGGAGGACCAGAAGGACAGCGCGATCAGGACGACGCCGACGAGGCCGGTGATCACCTCGTTGATCTCGTACTGGATGGTGACCATCAGGATGATGGCCAGGGCGCCGATCGCGTAGTGGGCGCCGTGCTCCAGGTAGACGTAGTCGTCGAGGGTGCCCTGGCGGACCAGGTAGACGGTGAGCGAACGGACGTACATCGCGCCGATGCCGAGGCCGAGGGCCATCATCACGATGTCGTTGGTGATGGCGAAGGCGCCGATCACACCGTCGAAGGAGAAGGACGCGTCCAGGACCTCCAGGTAGAGGAACATGAAGAACGCGGCCTGGCCGGCCAGCAGGACGGCCGACTTCTTCTTGCCGGTGCGGGCGGCCTCTTCCTCCGCCTCGTGCTCGCGCTCCTCCTCCTCTTCGAGCCGGTCCTCGAAGAAGCCGGAGAGACCGCCGACGATCATGTACGTGATCAGGCCGGCGATGCCGGAGATCAGGACCGTCTGCGCCTTGTCGATGTGCGCGCCGCCGTGCTGGTGGGCGTGGGTGGCGAAGGTGAAGGAGGTGATCAGCAGGACGATCAGGGCGATGCAGACCGACAGCATGTCGACCTTGCCGAGCTTGGCCAGCGGCCGCTCGATCCACTGCAGCCACTTTATGTCCCGGTCCTCGAAGATGAAGTCCAGGAAGATCATCAGCAGGAACATGCCGCCGAAGGCCGCGATCGCCGGGTGGGCGTCGGTGACCAGCTGCTGGTAGCGGTCCTTGTCCGCGAACGCGAGGTGCACGGCGTCGATCGGGTTGAGCTTGGCGGTGATGGCCACGATGACGACGGGGAAGACCAGCCGCATACCGAAGACGGCGATGAGGACACCGACCGTGAGGAAGATCTTCTGCCAGAAGGCGTTCATCTTCTTCAGGATTCCGGCGTTGACCACCGCGTTGTCGAAGGACAGCGAGATCTCCAGGACGGCGAGGATCGCCACCACCCCGAAGGCCTCCCACCCCCCGTAGAGGACGGCGGCGACGAGGCCGATCGCGGTGACCGCGAACGACCAGCCGAAGGTTTTCAGCAGCACTGGTTACCCCATCGTGTTGTGGGGGCGCCTCCCAAGAGGGTCTCCCCCGCGCCGAGCACGGCTTTACGAAACGTTGACCCCAAAGTCTAGAGCGATGCCGCGCAGTCCCGACGCGTACCCCTGGCCGACCGCCCGGAATTTCCATTCGCCCTGGTAGCGGTACAGCTCGCCGAAAATCATGGCGGTCTCGGTGGAGGCGTCCTCGCTGAGGTCGTACCGGGCGAGTTCTTGACCGTCCGACTGGTTGACGACCCGGATGAAGGCGTTCGAGACCTGTCCGAAGGTCTGCCCGCGCTCGTCGGCCATATGGATGGAGACCGGGAAGATGATCTTCTCGCACTGGGGCGGGACCTTGGGGAGGTCCACCAGGATCGACTCGTCGTCGCCCTCGCCCTCACCCGTGAGGTTGTCGCCGGTGTGCTCGACCGAACCGTCCGGGCTCTTGAGCTGGTTGTAGAAGACGAACCACTCGTCGCCCATCACCCGGTTGTTGGCGCCGCACAGCAGGGCGCTGGCGTCCAGGTCGAAGGGGGCGCCGGTGGTGGAGCGCGCGTCCCAGCCGAGCCCGATCATGACGTTGGTGAGGTTCGGTGCGGCCTTGGAGAGGGAGACATTGCCCCCCTTGGCGAGCGTCACGCCCATGATTGCTGGTCCTCCCCTGACAGTGCTTCCTGTTTCCTGCGCGTCCGGCGCCGGCCGTAAACGGCGCGGCGCCGGACGGTGTCCCAGCTGGCGGACGTCAGACGTTGACGCCGAAGTCCTGGGCGATGCCGCGCAGCCCGGACGCGTAGCCCTGGCCGATGGCGCGGAACTTCCACTCCGCGCCGTTGCGGTACAGCTCGCCGAAGACCATGGCGGTCTCGGTGGAGGCGTCCTCGCTGAGGTCGTAGCGGGCGATCTCGGCCTCGCCGGCCTGGTTGACGACGCGGATGAACGCGTTGCGCACCTGGCCGAAGGACTGCTGGCGGTTCTCGGCGTCGTAGATCGACACCGGGAACACGATCTTGTCGACGTCGGCGGGCACACCGGCGAGGTTGATCTTGATCTGCTCGTCGTCGCCCTCGCCCTCACCGGTGATGTTGTCGCCGGTGTGCTCCACGGAGCCGTCGGGGCTCTTGAGGTTGTTGAAGAAGACGAAGTGCTGGTCGCTGATGACCTTGCCGGAGCTGTTCAGCAGCAGCGCGCTCGCGTCGAGGTCGAAGTCGGTGCCGGTCGTGGTGCGCACGTCCCAGCCCAGTCCGACGATGACGGCGGTCAGGCCCGGGGCCTCCTTGGTCAGCGAGACGTTGCCGCCCTTGCTGAGGCTGACTCCCACGAGTCCTCCATGTGGTGTCGAGGGGCGGGGAGCCCCGTCGTGCTTCGGATATGGGATCAACGAGCCGATCCTAGTGACGAGTTCCCGCCCCCCGCAGACCCTGGACCCGAAGGTTCCCAGGTTCGGCCGACCGGCCGACTAGAGGGTGTCGAGCGCCTTCACGTACTCGTTCAGGTCGCGCGCGTCGGGCAGCCCGTTGACCACGGTCCAGCGCACGACGCCGTCCTTGTCGATGATGAAGGTGCCCCGCACCGCGCAACCCTTGTCCTCGTCGAAGACGCCGTAGTCGCGCGAGACGTTGCCATGCGGCCAGAAGTCGCTGAGCAGCGGGTACTCCAGGCCCTCCTGCTCGGCGAAGACGCGCAGGCTGTGGATGGAGTCGTTCGAGACGGCGAGCAGCTGGGTGTCGCGGTCGGCGAACTTCGGCAGGTTGTCGCGCAGCTCGCACAGCTCGCCGGTGCACACGCCGGTGAAGGCGAAGGGGTAGAAGAGCAGGACCACGTTCTTCTCGCCGCGGAAGTCGGCGAGCCGCACCGTGCGGCCGTGGTTGTCCTTGAGCTCGAAGTCGGGTGCCTTGTCGCCGACCTGGATCGCCATGTCGTGCTTCCCTTCGGTGGGCTGTTCGGATGAGAGCACAGCAAACGCTCTGGTCCACCCTACGCAGCGATCACCTGGGTCCCGGACGGGCCGGGGCGAGATCCGGCCCGTCCGGTCGCGGTCACCGCTTCGACTTGGCCGCCTTCGGCGTGGCCAGCCGGCTGCCGCTCCAGTCCTTGCCGACGCTGACGCTCTTCGCGGCGGTCAGGCCGGCCGTCGTCGCGGCTTCCGAGATGTCGCTCGGCTCGACGTATCCCGAACGGCCGGTCTTCGGCGTGAGGAGCAGAATCGCGCCGCCCTCTTCGATGTACGTGGTGGCGTCCACCAGCGCATCCGTCAGGTCGCCGTCGTCGTCCCGGAACCAGAGCACGACGGCGTCGGCCACGTCGTCGTATTCCTCGTCCATCAGGTCGCCCTCGACGGCTTCCTCGATGGCCTGGCGGAGTTCCTGGTCGACGTCGTCGTCGTAGCCGATCTCCTGGACCACCTGTCCGGGCTGGAACCCCAGCCTGGCGGCAGGGTTCGTCCGCTCCTCCGCGTGGTCCGCGGTCGCGCTCACGGGTTGCCTCCTGATCATGTCTGGTGAATATCTCAGCCACGCGCGTGCGCGAAGCATTGGCCGTAGTCCACACGGGCGGGGCGGATAGCGCAAGTACCCGGCCGTCCCGACCGCCGAAACGGTGACGATACCGGCCGTGTCGTGGCAACTCCTGGCACCGTATCTCGATTCCTCGCCACCCACATCACCCGCATGTGCCCGGTTTGCGTTCAGCGGAATCATCCGCGGATGGAACCATCGAACAACTTTGCCAAGCGCGTCACACCCCGGGCGTATCGTTGCGTTTTGACCGGCGGTGTGCTCCGGCGGTACGCGGGGTGGCGTCGGTGGAGATGACGGACGTCCCCCCGAGGTACACGATGGGGAACGGCGCGGGCACTGGCAGTAGGCATGAGCGGCAGCGCCTACGAGCAGTAGGCACGAGCAGCGACAACCGGCCCTCCGACAGGTAAGGAACAGCGTGGCTTCCGGATCCGATCGCACCCCGATCATCATTGGCGGCCTTCCGAGTCAGGTGCCTGACTTCGATCCCGAAGAGACCCAGGAGTGGCTCGACTCCCTGGACGCCGTCGTGGACGAGCGCGGCCGGGAGCGGGCGCGCTATCTCATGCTGCGGCTGATCGAGCGAGCCCGCGAGAAGCGCGTGGCCGTGCCCGAGATGCGCAGCACGGACTACGTCAACACGATCCCGACCAAGAGCGAGCCGTTCTTCCCGGGCAACGAGGAGATCGAGCGCAGGATCCTGAACGCGACGCGCTGGAACGCGGCCGTGATGGTCTCGCGCGCCCAGCGCCCCGGCATCGGCGTGGGCGGCCACATCGCCACCTTCGCCTCCTCGGCGTCCCTGTACGACGTCGGCTTCAACCACTTCTTCCGCGGCAAGGACGAGGGCGACGGCGGTGACCAGGTCTTCTTCCAGGGCCACGCCTCCCCCGGCATCTACGCCCGCGCCTATCTGCTGGACCGGCTCACCGAGAACCAGCTGGACGGCTTCCGCCAGGAGAAGTCGGCGTACCCGAACGGCCTGTCCAGCTACCCGCACCCGCGCTCCATGCCGGACTTCTGGGAGTTCCCGACGGTCTCCATGGGCCTCGGCCCGCTGGGCGCGATCTACCAGGCGCGGATGAACCGCTACATGGAGGCGCGCGGCATCGCGGACACCTCCAAGTCGCACGTGTGGGCGTTCCTGGGCGACGGCGAGATGGACGAGCCCGAATCGCTCGGCCAGCTCACGCTCGCGGCCCGGGAGGGCCTGGACAACCTGACCTTCGTGGTCAACTGCAACCTCCAGCGCCTGGACGGCCCGGTGCGCGGCAACGGCAAGATCATCCAGGAGCTGGAGTCGGTCTTCCGGGGCGCCGGCTGGAATGTGATCAAGCTGATCTGGGACCGCTCCTGGGACCCGCTGCTCGCGCAGGACCGGGACGGCGTCCTGGTCAACAAGATGAACATGACGCCGGACGGGCAGTTCCAGACGTACGCCACCGAGTCGGGCGCCTACATCCGCCGGCACTTCTTCGGCGACGACCACCGGCTGCGCGCGATGGTCGAGAACCTGAGCGACGACCAGATCCTGCACCTGGGCCGCGGCGGCCACGACCACCGCAAGATCTTCGCGGCGTTCAAGGCGGCCAACGAGCACAAGGGCCAGCCGACGGTCATCCTGGCCAAGACGATCAAGGGCTGGACACTGGGCCCGAACTTCGAGGGCCGCAACGCCACCCACCAGATGAAGAAGCTGACGGTCGACGACCTGAAGCGCTTCCGGGACCGGCTGCACCTGCCGATCTCCGACCGGGAGCTGGAGTCCGGCCTGCCGCCGTACTACCACCCGGGGCGGAACTCGGAGGAGATCCAGTACATGCACGACCGCCGCAAGGGCCTCGGCGGGTACGTCCCCACGCGCGTGGTGCGCTCCAAGGCACTCGCGCTGCCGGACGACAAGGCGTACGCGACCGTGAAGAAGGGCACCGGTCAGCAGTCCATCGCGACCACGATGGCCTTTGTGCGGCTGCTCAAGGACCTCATGCGGGACAAGGAGATCGGGCGGCGCTTCGTGCTGATCGCGCCGGACGAGTACCGCACGTTCGGCATGGACTCCTTCTTCCCGAGCGCGAAGATCTACAACCCGCTCGGCCAGCAGTACGAGTCGGTGGACCGGGAACTGCTCCTCGCCTACAAGGAGTCGCCGACCGGCCAGATGCTGCACGACGGCATCTCCGAGGCGGGCTGCACGGCCTCGCTGATCGCGGCGGGTTCCGCGTACGCGACGCACGGCGAGCCGATGATCCCGGTGTACGTCTTCTACTCGATGTTCGGGTTCCAGCGCACCGGCGACCAGTTCTGGCAGATGGCCGACCAGCTGGCGCGCGGCTTCGTCCTCGGGGCGACGGCGGGCCGTACGACGCTCACCGGCGAGGGTCTGCAACACGCCGACGGGCACTCGCAGCTGCTGGCCTCCACGAACCCGGCGTGCGTCGCGTACGACCCGGCGTACGCCTACGAGATCGCGCACATCGTCCAGGACGGGCTGCGCCGCATGTACGGCAGCTCGGCGGAGCACCCGCACGGCGAGGACGTCTTCTACTACCTCACCGTCTACAACGAGCCCATCCAGCACCCTGCGGAGCCGGCCGACGTGGACGTCGAGGGCATCGTCAAGGGCGTCCACAAGCTCTCCGACGGTCCCGGCGGGGCGATCCCGGCGCAGATCATGGCGTCGGGCGTCGCCGTGCCCTGGGCCCTCGACGCGCAGCGGATCCTCGCGGAGGACTGGAACGTACGGGCCTCGGTGTGGTCCGCGACGTCCTGGAACGAGCTGCGGCGCGAGGCGGTGGCCTGCGAGCAGCACAACCTCCTGCACCCGGAGGAGGAGCAGCTCGTGCCGTACGTGACGCGCAAGCTGAGCGGCGCGGAGGGGCCGTTCGTGGCGGTGTCCGACTGGATGCGGTCGGTGCCGGACCAGATCGCGCGGTGGGTGCCCGGCACCTACCAGTCCCTGGGCGCGGACGGCTTCGGCTTCGCGGACACGCGGGGGGCGGCGCGGCGCTTCTTCCACATCGACGCGCAGTCGATCGTGGTGGCGGTGCTCACGGAGCTGGCGCGGGCGGGGCGGGTGGACCGCTCGGTGCTGAAGCAGGCGATCGACCGGTATCAGGTGCTGGACGTGACGGCGGCGCATCCGGGGGCGGCGGGGGGCGACGCGTAGTCCAGGTCTGCTGGGGCGGGCCGGGGGTGGGTGACACTCACCGGCGCCGGCCGGGTGCCTCCCCCAGCGGGGGTACCCCCAGCGCCCACCCGTGCCGCCCCAGCGGGGCACGTCTGTCCGCAGTGGAGTAGCCCCGTAAGGGGCGCGGGGAACTGCGCGACAAGCCACGGCGCACCCGCAGCCGCAGACGCGCACCGCCCCCCTCCTGCCGTGCGCGTCTGCAAACCCGGCTGCCGGTGGAACTCTGTCCCGCCCCGGCCGCGCCGCGCCAGCGAACGCCCCTCACATCACCCGGCCGGGCGACCGCGGGTCAGATATGACCCACGCCCGCCCCCGCCTCCGCGTTCCCGCCCCGCTTGGTGAGCAGCGCGACCAGCACCGCGCCCACGGCGACACCCGCGGCGACCAGGCACGCGAGGCTCATCCCGGAGATGAACGTGTCGTGCGCCACGGTCGTGATCCTGGCGGCGATCTCGGCCGGTATTCCCTTCTGCACCGGTGCCACCCCCGCCTGCACCGCCTGCGACGCCTGGTCCAGCTGGGCCGGCTTCAGCGGTGGCAGCCCCGCGCGGGACCAGTTGCCCGGCAGCGCGCTGTCGACCTTGGAGGCCATCACCGCGCCCAGCACCGCCGTACCGAGGCTGCCGCCGATCTGCATGGCGGCCTGCTGGAGACCGCCGGCCACACCGGACAGCTCCATCGGCGCGTTGCCGACGATGACCTCGGTCGCGCCGACCATGACCGGGGCGAGGCCGAGGCCGAGGAGGGCGAACCAGACGGACATCACGCCGCCGCCCGTACCGGCCTTGAGCGTGGACATGCCGTACATGGCGATCGCGGTCGCGGCCATGCCGCCGGCCAGCGGGACCCGCGGGCCGAGCTTGGTGATCGCGGCGCCGGCGAGCGGCGAGGCGACGATCATCATGCCGGTGAGCGGCAGCAGGTGCAGACCGGCGTCGACCGGGGACATCCCGTGCACGTTCTGGAGGTAGAAGGTCACGAAGAACAGGCCGCCCATGAAGGCGATGGCCATGAGGACCATCAGGACCACACCGGCCGACAGCGGCACGGAGCGGAACAGGCCGAGCGGGATGAGCGGCTCGGCGACCCTGGTCTCCCAGAACGCGAAGAACGCGAAGAGCAGGACCGAGGCGACGAGGAAGCCCCAGGTCCTGCCGTCGCCCCAGCCCCAGCTCGGCGCCTTGATGAGGGCCCAGACGAGGCAGAACATCGCGCCGGACAGCAGCACGATGCCGAGCACGTCGAAGGAGCGCGGCGCGTTGTGCGCGCGGTGGTCGAGCAGGATCAGCAGGCCGAGGACCAGGGCGATCGCGCCGACCGGCACATTGATGAAGAACACCGACTGCCAGTTGACGTGCTGCACGAGCACACCGCCGAGGATCGGGCCGCCCGCGGTGGACGCGCCGATCACCATGCCCCAGATGCCGATGGCCATGTTGAGCTTCTCGGCCGGGAACGTGGCCCGCAGCAGGCCGAGCGCGGCCGGCATCAGCAGCGCGCCGAACAGTCCCTGGAAGACGCGGAAGGTGACGACCGCGGCGATGCTGTCCGACAGCCCGATCGCGCCGGAGGCGACGGCGAAGCCGGTCACGCCGATGAGGAAGGTCTGCCGGTGCCCGAAGCGGTCACCGAGCTTGCCCGCGGTGATCAGGGTGACCGCGAGGGCGAGGAAGTAGGCGTTGGTGATCCACTGCACATCGGCGAAGGTCGCGTTCAGATGGTCGCGGATGGCCGGGTTGGCGATGGCCACGATGGTGCCGTCCAGGGCCACCATCATGACCCCTACGGCGACGGTGATCAGGGTGAGCCACGGGTGGCCGCGCATCCCTGTGGCCGGCGCTCGCTCCGCCTGGGCCGGCGGGGCTCCGTCACCCGGGCCCGTCGTGTCGATGGTGGTCTGACCAGTCATGCGTTCGAGACTAGTGACAGCCACTGACAGTTGACAAACATTTTCATAAGTCGGTAACTGACAGGGTGCACCGCCACATAGGCTGAGCTGGTCGAACGTTCGGGAAGGGGCAGTCGAGGGGCCATGGAGACGCTGCGCGAGCGCAAGAAGCGGCGTACCCGGGAGTCGCTGCTGCGGGCCGCTCTCGAACTGTTCACGACCCAGGGGTACGAGCGCACCACGGTGGACGAGATCGCCGCGGCCTGCGAGGTCTCGCAGCGCACCTTCTTCCGCTACTTCGCGGGCAAGGAGGACGCCGCCTTCGCGGTCCAGGAGATGACGGAGGCCCACTTCCTGTCCGTCCTGCGCGCCCGGCCGCCGCACGAGGCGCCGATGGAGGCGCTGCGGCAGGCCGTCCTCCAGGACTGGGAGTCGATCCGCGAGACCGTCGAGTCGGCCGTGCCGATGGAGCTGTACCTGCGCATGTACCGGACGATCGAGTCGACGCCCGCGCTGCTCGCCGCCCATCTGCGCCGCTCGACCGCCGTGGAGGAGAGCCTCGCGCGGCTGCTGGCCGAGCGGGAGGGCGTGGACGTGGACGCCGACCCCCGGCCGAGGCTCGCGGTGGCGGTGTTCGGCGGGGTGATTCGGGTCACGGAGCGGCAGTGGTGCCTGGGCCGGGACTTCAGCCTGGAGGCCGTCAGATCGCTCACCGTCTCGTACCTCGATCAGGTGGGTTCGGCCCTCCAGGGGAACTGGCGCGCGCGCTGAGGCCGTTGGCACGACGCCGGAGAGATCGACGGAAGTGCGCCGGGGGTCCGCCGATGTGGTGTTCGGCAGATCGACCGCGACGGGTTCGAAAGATCGTTCACCGCGTGTTCGATCTCCGCCGAAACGTGATCCCGGTCACTGGGTTACCGCGAGACCGTCTCGTTCTCCTAGTGTGTCCTCCCAGTGACTTCCTTCGACACCTCCTCCCCGCAACTCAACGTCTGGCGCGCGATGCTGGCGCTGGCCGTCGTGTTCGTGATGCTCGCCACCACCGGTTGGACCGCCCTGCGCACCCACCGGGAGTCCGGCGAACTCCAGGCGTCCCGCGACAAGTGGACGCACGGCAGCCTGCACGGACGGCGGCTGCCGGATCCCGGGGCCGGCCCGGCGCGGCTCACCCGCTTCTTCGTCTCGCTCTCCGCGCAGGACCGCTCCCGCCTCGCCCACCGCTATCCGCTCGCGGTGGGCAACATGAACGGCGCGCCGGTCTCCCTGCGCTACGAGGCCAACCACCTCGCCCTGGAGCAGCAGCGCGCGGTCGAGCGCGAGCGCATGCACGACAGCCGGCTCAGCACGGCCGGCCAGCAGGACGCGGGCCGTCGTATGCACCGCTACGAGTCGCTGCTGACCCCCGGCCGCCAGATCCTCTCCTTCGACCCGGCGGGCAGCGGCCGTATCTCCGAGGTGTTCGGGAACCTGGCGAAGGCGCAGCGGATCTCGGTCGTCGTCCCCGGCGTCGACACCGATCTGCTCACCTTCCAGAAGACCAGCCGCCCCTACACCGCGCCGGTCGGCATGGCCAAGGCGCTGTACGCGGCGGAGCGCACCGCCGCCCCGAGGACGCGTACGGCCGTGATCGCCTGGGCCGACTACACCTCCCCCGACGGCCTCGGTATGGACGCGGCCACCGGGGCGCGCGCGGCGGAGGGCTCCCTGCGGCTGAACGCGCTGCTGCGGGCCCTGCCCGGCCGGGCCCCGGTCTCGATGTTCTGCCACAGCTACGGCTCCGTGCTGTGCGGGGTCGCCGCGCACGGCATGCCCGGGCGGGTCGCCGACATAGCGGTGGCCGCCAGCCCCGGGATGCGGGTCTCCAGGGCCGCCGACCTGGACACCACCGCCCGGGTGTGGGCGATGCGGGATGCCACCGACTGGATCCAGGACGTGCCGTACCTGGAGCTGGGCGGGCTCGGGCACGGCGCGGATCCGGTCGCGGCGGGCTTCGGTGCCCGGGTGCTGTCCGCGCGGGACGCGCAGGGCCACGCCGGGTACTTCACGCCGGGCACGGACAGCCTGCGCAACCTCGCCGACATCGGCACGGGAGCGTACGACGCGGTGACGTGCGCCGGTGGAAATGACGTGTGCCGGGCCGGTCTGGGCACGACGACCACGGCCCGACGCGCGTAGAAACAGCAGGAAGTGCGGTCCGCGAAGGTGGCGACGGAGAAGGACGTGCCGCATACGATGAGCCGCATGGGTGACGTACTGGCGGGTTTTCATGCCGTCTGGGAGTTCGAGTCCGACTCCGTGCTCATCCGCTACGAACGGGGGATTCGAACACCGAAGTTGTTCCAGGCGCTCGGCGAGCGGCGGATCCCGCTGGCCGCGCTGGAAGAGGTCACGCTCACTCCCGGCCGGCGTGGCACCCTCGTTCTGCGGCTGGTGCCCCGGGCGGGCGCGGATCCCCTCATGGAGGCGGCGGACGGGCAGCTGAAGGAGGGTTCCGACCCCTACCGGCTGGTCCTACCGGCCGAGCGGGAGCCCCAGGCGGCGTCCCGCGCGGAGGAGTTGGCGGCGCGGCTGACGGAGTCGGGCCCCGCGGACCGGTACCTGGTGGCCGCGCCCACGGCGCCGCTCCAGTTCAAGGCGTACGACGGGAAGGCGACGTTCGACGGGACGTCGGTGCAGTTCCGCTGGTCCTGGACGGGCGCGTCCACGGCCAAGTGGAAGGCCGGCGACCAGAGTTACGCGGTCGCCGGCCTCAGCGGGGTGGAGTGGCGCTCACCGGAGGCCCTGGAGGGGTTTTTGCGGCTGCGCGCCTCGGGCACGGCAGCGGTCCCGGAGCCCGACCAGGACCCGGCGGCGGTGGTGTTCGGGCTGGGCTACGGCCCCGTGCACGAGTCGCTGCCGTTCGCCGCCGCGGTGCTCGCGGCCGTGCGTGCGCGCCGGCCGGTGCCCGCGGTGTCGCAGTGCCGCCGCGACCCCGCGGACATCGCCGAGCGGATCAGACACCTCGGTGAGCTGCACCAGGCCGGTCTGGTGACCGACGAGGAGTTCGCCGGGAAGAAGGCGGAACTGCTCGCGGAGCTGTGAGGCGTCCGCCGGGCTCGGTGAGGTCGTCAGGGCGCGGGTCCGAGGTGGTTTCTCGCGCGGTTCCCCGCGCCCCTTCGGGGGCGCCCCTATGCCTCCCGGCCGGCCGAGGTGAACGCCATGTCCGCGTACCGCTCGCCCGCCACCTTGCCCGCGATCGGCTCCAGCTGCGCCAGCTCCTCCTCGGTCAGGGTGATCCGGGTCGCGCCCACGTTCTCCTCCACCCGGCTCGCCTTGCGGGTGCCCGGGATCGGGATCACCGGCAGGGAGTCGACCGCCGCGCGCTGCTGGACCCAGGCCAGGGCGATCTGCGCGGCGCTCGCGTCGTGGGCGGCGGCGATGGTGTGCAGGGGCTTCAGGAGGGCCGCGTTGGCGGCGGCGTTGTCACCGGTGAAGCGGGGCTGCTGGCGGCGGAAGTCGTCGGCGGTGAGGTCCTTGTCCGCGTTGGCGAACGCGCCGGTGAGGAAGCCCCGGCCGAGCGGCGAGTACGGCACCAGGGCGACGCCCAACTCCCGTGCGGCGGGCACGACATGCGCCTCGATGTCCCGGCTGAACAGGGACCACTCCGACTGCACGGCCGCGATCGGGTGCACGGCGTGCGCGGCGCGCAGCTCCTCGGCGGTGACCTCGCTGAGGCCGAGGTGCTTGACCTTGCCCTCGCGCACCAGCTCCGCCATCGTGCCGACGGTCTCCTCGATGGGCACGTTCACATCGCGGCGGTGCATGTAGTAGAGGTCGATCACATCGACGCCGAGCCGCCGGAGGCTGCCCTCGACGGCCTCGCGGATGTACGGGGAGTCGTTGCGGATGATCCGCTTGGTCGGGTCGTCCTTCGGGATGGACAGGGCGAACTTGGTGGCGATCACCACCTCGTCGCGGTGGGCCCGGAAGAACGGGGCGAGGAACCGCTCGTTCTCACCGGCGCCGTACGCGTCGGCGGTGTCGTAAAGGGTCACGCCCAGTTCGAACGCGCGGTCGAGGGCGGCGCGCGCCTGGTCGGTGTCGGTGGGGCCGTAGCCGAAGCTCATGCCCATGCAGCCGAGTCCCTGCACACCGACCTCGGGCCCCTGCGCTCCCAGGCGGGCCGTCGGAATCCTGGTGTCGGTCATCGCGTGTTCCCCTCAGTGGCGTAAAAATCGATCTTGCGGTCGAGCACGGCGAGCGTGTCCCGCAGCTCCGCGATCCGGCCGAGCACGTCCCGGCGGGTCTGCTCCAGCAGTTCCTGCCGCTCCCGGTAGGTGCCGGCGCCCTCGCGCACCAGTTCCGCGTACCTGACCATGTCCGCGACCGGCATGCCGGTCAGCCGCAGCTTGGTCACCAGGTCCAGCCAGTCCAGGTCGCGGTTGGTGTACCGGCGCTGACCCGTGTGCGAGCGGTCGACGTGCGGCATCAGGCCGATCCGCTCGTACCAGCGCAGCGTGTGCGCGGTCAGGCCGGTGCAGGCGACGACCTCGCTGATCGTGTAGCGGTCCTGGCCGTCCGGGCGCGGGTGGCGCGGGGGCCGGGCGGAGCAGATGTCGGCGGGGTGTGAGTCCTCAAGGGTCGCAGGCGTGGTCTGCATCACCGTCATGCCTCAACGCTATGACCTTCGAGTGCACTCCAAGCAAGCCGGGCCGGTAAGAAAACCGCAGGACCGGGCGCGGGGTGGCTGGATGGCGTGCGCGGCCTGAGTCTCGCACGCCGGGCCGGGCCCGAGGACGCCGCCGAGGTACCGCGCCTGCGCCAGGTCATGATCGATTCGCTGGGCAGGCCGGGCTTCGCCGGGGAGACGGGCCGGCACGCCGAGTCCCTGCCGCTGCTGCGCGAGCGGCTCGCGGACACCGGCTCGGACGTCGGGGCGTTCGTCGTCGAGGCACCGGAGAGGCCGGGCGGGCCGGCCGCGCCGGCGGCGGGCACGGTGGACCACCGCGTCGGCACCCCGCACGATCCCCGGGGCCGGGTCGGCTACGTCTTCAGCGTGGCCACCGGCCCGGACGCCCGGCACCGGGGATACGCGCGGGCGTGCATGGCCGAGCTGCTGGCCCGGCTCCGGGAGCGGGGCGCCGGACACGTCCTGCTCACCGCCTCCCCGGACGCCCGGCCGCTGTACGCGTCACTGGGCTTCACCCGGGACCCGGACCCGTCGATGCGGCTCATGCTGTGAGCGGCATAGTCTCGACGGCATGTCGTTGAACAGCCTGGTGTCGATCGAGAACTGGCCCGTGCCCACCGCGGCCGCGGGTGTCGTACGAGCCGACGGGACCGTCCTCGGGACGCACGGACCCCTCGCCCACCGTTTCCCCCTCGCCTCGGTCACCAAGCCGCTGGCCGCCTACGCGGCGCTGGTGGCGTACGAGGAGGGGGCGATCGAGCTGGACGAGCCGGCCGGGCCGCCCGGGGCGACGGTGCGGCATCTGCTGGCGCACACCTCCGGCCTCGCCTTCGACGAGCACCGGGTGATGGCGCCGCCCGGGGAGCGGCGGCTGTACTCCAACGCCGGGTTCGAGCAGCTCGGCGACCACATCGCGAAGGCGACGGACATCCCGTTCGCGGACTACGCGCGGCAGGCGGTGCTGGAGCCGCTGGGCATGACGGCCACCTCGCTCGCGGGCTCCCCGGCGAAGGACGGTGTCTCGACGGTGGCGGACCTGCTGCTGTTCGCGGCGGAGGCGCAGGCGCCCCGGCTGCTGGACCCGCGCACCGTCGCCGAGGCGATGACGGTCCAATTCCCGGGCACCAAGGGTGTGCTGCCGGGCTACGGCCATCAGAACCCCAACGACTGGGGTCTCGGCTTCGAGATCCGTGACGGCAAGTTTCCGCACTGGACCGGCAGTTCCTCCTCCCCGCGCACCTTCGGCCACTTCGGCCAGGCCGGCACCTTCCTGTGGATCGACCCGGACGCGGGCCTCGCCTGCGCCGCCCTCGCCGACCGCGCCTTCGGCCCCTGGGCCGTCGAGGCGTGGCCGGTCTTCACCGACGCGGTGCTGGGCGAGACGCGCGGCATGCGCTGACCCGGCCGTCGGCGCCGGGGCCGCGAGCGGGGCCCGTCAGCCGGACATCTCCCAGACGAGCAGCTCGGCGGGCGTCACCGCGACCGCCTCCAGGCCCCGCGCGCCGGTGACCCGGGCCGCGTCCCCGGCGCCCAGCCCGGCGCCGTCCAGCAGCAGTTCGCCGCGCACGACATGGACGTACAGGTACGCCGCGTCCGGTACGGCGGTCCGCTCCCCCGCGCCCAGCCGGCGCACATGCAGCATCGCGCCCGCGGCCGGGACCGCGTAGGGGGTGGCGTCGGCGATGCCGGGGACGATGCCGTACGACGGCTCGCCGCCCGGCTCCAGCGGGGCCAGCCACATCTGGAGGAAGACCAACGGGCCCTCGCCGTCGTTGCGTTCGACGTGCCGTACGCCCGCCGCCGCGCTCAGATGCTGGACGTCCCCCGCGCGCACGGTCCGCTCGTGGCCCGCGGAGTCGCGGTGGGTCAGCGCGCCCTCGATCACCCAGGTGACGATCTCGGTGTGGCTGTGCGGGTGTTCGCCGAATCCGGCGCCGGGCGCGAGCCGTTCCTCGTTGCAGGCGATCAGCGGGCCGAAGCGCAGATTGCCGGGGTCGTAGTGCGGGCCGAAGGAGAAGGCGTGGCGGGTCTCGATCCCGGCCGCCGGGTCCCCGCCCGGGTAGCGCTCGGCGGCGCGCCGTACGTCGATCACGGGCCCACCGTAGTCCCGTCCCCGGTGCGCGCGGGCCCCGGGTCGCCGACCCGGCGACGCATGGTCCCGTCCTGATAAGGCACTCTTGTCCCCGTGCCCGAACCCGAATCCCACCCTGGTGACCCCGCAGCATCCTTCGTCCATACGCACGCCGCGACCCTGAAACGGCTGGAGAAGTCCTCCGGGAGTCTCGCCGCCCAGGCCATCGCGCGGATGGACGAGACCCTGCCGTGGTACCGGGCGATGCCCCCGGAGAACCGGTCCTGGATCGGACTGGTCGCCCAGGCGGGCATCGCGGCGTTCACCGAGTGGTTCCGGCACCCGGACACCCCCCAGGCGATCTCCACGGACGTCTTCGGGACCGCGCCGCGCGAGCTGACCCGGGCGATCACGCTGCGGCAGACCGTGGAGATGGTGCGCACCACCATCGAGGTCATGGAGAGCGCCATCGACGAGGTGGCCGCCCCGGGCGACGAGCGCGTGCTGCGCGAGGCGCTGCTGGTGTACGCGCGGGAGATCGCCTTCGCGACCGCCCAGGTGTACGCCCAGGCCGCCGAGGCACGCGGTGCCTGGGACGCGCGCCTGGAGTCGCTGGTGGTCAACGCCGTGCTCAGCGGCGAGGCCGACGAGGGCGCCGTCAGCCGGGCCGCCGCGCTGGGCTGGAACTCCCCCGAGCATGTGTGCGTCGTCCTCGGCACCGCCCCGGACGGGGACAGCGAGCTGACCGTGGAGGCGATCCGGCGGGCCGCGCGGCACGCCAAGCTCCAGGTGCTCACCGGCGTGCTCGGGAACCGCCTCGTGGTGATCGCGGGCGGCAGCCCCAACCCGCTCGCGGTGGCGAAGTCTCTGATCGGGCCGTACGCGGCGGGTCCGGTGGTCGCCGGTCCCGTCGTACCGGACCTGCTGGCCGCCACCCGGTCCGCGCAGGCCGCCGCGGCCGGGCTGAAGGCGTGCACGGCGTGGCAGGACGCGCCGCGGCCCGTGCTGGCGGACGATCTGCTGCCGGAGCGCGCGATCGCGGGCGATCCGAGCGCCCGTGAGCAGTTGGTGGAGGAGATCTACAGACCACTGGGAGAGGCCGGATCGGCGCTCCTGGAAACCCTGAGTGTCTACCTGGAGCAGGCGAGCAGCCTGGAGGGCGCGGCGCGCATGCTCTTCGTTCACCCGAACACCGTGCGCTACCGGCTCCGACGTGTGACAGACGTCACCGGGTGGTCGCCTTCGGATGTACGATCCGCGTTCACGCTGCGGATCGCGCTCATCCTGGGGCGCCTGGCCGACGGTGACCCCCAGGCATAGGGTTTTGTCGGAGGTCAACAAAAGCCCTTCGTGTTCTTCGTCCCTGTCCCCACGGGCGGCCGTGCCCGTACCCAAGAGAGAGTGTGAGAGTGCTCGTACTCGTCGCTCCCGGCCAGGGCGCCCAGACGCCCGGCTTCCTGACCCCCTGGCTCGAACTCCCCGGCGCCGCCGACCGTGTCGCCGCGTGGTCGGACGCCATCGGTCTCGACCTGGTGCATTACGGAACCCAGGCCGACGCCGACGCGATCCGGGACACCGCCGTGGCGCAGCCGCTGCTGGTCGCCGCCGGGATCCTGTCCGCCGCGGCACTGGGTGCCATGTCGGAGATCGCGCCGGGCGCGGTGGCCGGGCACAGCGTCGGCGAGATCACCGCGGCCGTCTTCGCGGGCGTGCTGCCGGACGCCGCGGCCCTGAAGCTGGTCCGCACCCGTGGCCTCGCCATGGCGGACGCCGCCGCGATCACCGGGACCGGCATGTCGGCGCTGCTCGGCGGCGACCCCGAGACCTCCCTCGCGCACCTGGAGAAGCTGGGCCTGACGCCGGCGAACATCAACGGCGCGGGGCAGATCGTCGCGGCGGGCACGCTGGAGCAGCTGGCGGTGCTGAACGAGGACAAGCCCGAGGGCGTGCGCAAGGTCGTCCCGCTGAAGGTGGCCGGCGCCTTCCACACCCGGCACATGGCCCCCGCGGTCGCGACGCTGGCCGAAGCCGCCGCCGGCCTCGCGCCCGCCGACCCCGAGGTCCCCTACGTCTCCAACAAGGACGGCGCGTCCGTCACGTCCGGCGCCGAGGTGCTGGAGCGCCTGGTCGGCCAGGTGGCCAACCCGGTGCGCTGGGACCTGTGCATGGAGACGTTCAAGGAGCTGGGCGTCACCGCGCTCATCGAGGTGTGCCCCGGCGGCACGCTCACCGGACTGGCCAAGCGGGCACTGCCCGGCGTCAGGACGCTGGCCCTGAAGACCCCCGACGACCTCGACGCGGCCCGTGCGCTCATCACCGAGCACGTCGACGCCTGACGCCTGACGCCTAAGGAGCCGTAGATGGCGAAGATCAAGCCCAGCAAGGGCGCCCCGTACGCGCGCATCCTCGGTGTCGGCGGCTACCGCCCGACCCGGGTGGTGCCCAACGAGGTGATCCTGGAGAAGATCGACTCGTCCGACGAGTGGATCCGCTCCCGCTCCGGCATCGAGACCCGGCACTGGGCGGGCCCCGAGGAGACGGTGGCCGCGATGTCGGTCGAGGCGGCCGGCAAGGCGATCGCCGACGCCGGTATCGACGCCTCGCAGGTCGGCGCGGTCGTCGTGTCGACGGTGTCGCACTTCGCCCAGACCCCGGCCATCGCCACCTCGATCGCCGACCAGCTCGGCACCGAGAAGGCGGCCGCCTTCGACATCTCGGCCGGCTGCGCGGGCTTCGGCTACGGCCTCACCCTGGCCAAGGGCATGGTCGTGGAGGGCTCCGCCGAGTACGTCGTGGTGATCGGCGTGGAGCGGCTCAGCGACCTGACCGACCTGGAGGACCGGGCCACGGCCTTCCTGTTCGGCGACGGCGCCGGCGCGGTCGTCGTCGGGCCCGCCACGGAGCCGGCCATCGGCCCGACCGTGTGGGGCTCCGAGGGCGACAAGTCCGAGACCATCAAGCAGACCGTCTCGTGGGACCGGTTCCACGTGGGCGACGTCAACGAGCTTCCGCTGGACAGCGAGGGAAACATCAAGTTCCCCGCGATCACGCAGGAGGGCCAAGCGGTGTTCCGCTGGGCCGTGTTCGAGATGGCGAAGGTCGCCCAGCAGGCGCTGGACGCGGCCGGGATCACCTCGGAAGACCTGGATGTCTTCATCCCGCACCAGGCCAATGTGCGGATCATCGACTCGATGGTGAAGACTCTCAAGCTGCCGGAGCATGTCACGGTCGCCCGTGACATCCGCACCACCGGCAACACCTCGGCCGCCTCGATCCCGCTCGCCATGGAGCGGCTCCTGGCGACCGGGGAGGCGAAGAGCGGTGACACCGCGCTCGTCATCGGATTCGGGGCGGGTCTCGTCTACGCCGCCACGGTCGTTACCCTCCCCTAGGCACTCCGTGCCGGATCATGCGATCCGGTGGGGGGTAAATGCCACAAACCGTCTGGAACATCGAAGAAGGAGCGCCTGACATGGCCGCCACTCAGGAAGAGATCGTCGAAGGTCTCGCCGAAATCGTCAACGAGATCGCCGGCATCCCGGTTGAGGACGTCCAGGTGGACAAGTCCTTCACCGACGACCTGGACGTCGACTCGCTGTCCATGGTCGAGGTCGTCGTCGCCGCCGAGGAGCGCTTCGACGTGAAGATCCCGGACGAGGACGTCAAGAACCTCAAGACCGTCGGCGACGCGACCGACTACATCCTCAAGCACCAGGCCTGAGCCATCCGCTGAAGGCCCTACGGCCGTCAGGCCGCGAGGCCGTCAGGCTGGCAAGGCCCCGCCACCCGGCGGTGGCGCCGTAGATTCCCGCATCCGTTGGAGAGAGAATTCCCGTGAGCCCGACCAATCGCACCGTGGTCGTCACCGGTATCGGCGCAACCACACCGCTGGGTGGCGACGCAGCCTCGTTCTGGGAGGCCCTGGTCGCCGGCGAGTCCGGTGTCCGCCTCCTGGAGGAGGAGTGGGCGGCGGACCTCCCGGTCCGCATCGCCGCCCGTATCGCCGTCGAGCCGGGTGAGATCATCCCCCGGCCGCAGGCCCGCAAGCTCGACCGCTCGGCGCAGTTCGCGCTGATCGCCGCGCGCGAGGCGTGGAAGGACGCCGGCTTCACCGCCCGGGCCGGCGAGGACGCGTCCGTCAACCCCGACCGCCTCGGCACCGTGATCGCCTCCGGCATCGGCGGTGTGACGACGCTGCTCGACCAGTACGACGTGCTGCGGGAGAAGGGCGTACGCCGCGTCTCCCCGCACACCGTGCCGATGCTCATGCCCAACTCCCCGGCGGCCAACGTCGGTATCGACCTGGGCGCGCGCGCCGGCGTGCACACCCCCGTGTCGGCCTGCGCCTCCGGCGCCGAGGCCATCGGGTACGCGATCGAGATGATCCGCACCGGGCGTGCGGACGTCGTCATCGCCGGTGGCACCGAGGCCGCGATCCACCCGCTGCCCATCGCCGCGTTCGGCAACATGATGGCGATGTCCAAGAACAACGACGACCCCTCGGGCGCGTCCCGGCCCTTCGACACGGGCCGCGACGGCTTCGTGCTCGGCGAGGGCGCCGGTGTGATCATCCTGGAGTCCGAGGAGCACGCGAAGGCTCGCGGCGCCCGGATCTACGTGGAGGCGGTCGGCCAGGGCATCTCCGCCGACAGCCACCACATCACGCAGCCGGAGCCCTCGGGCAACGGCATCGCGCACGCGCTCCAGAACCTGCTGGACAACACGGATCTGAAGCCGGCCGAGGTCGTGCACGTCAACGCGCACGCCACGTCCACCCCGCAGGGTGATGTCGCCGAGATCAAGGCGCTGTGGAAGGTGTTCGGCGACGACGTCGAGCACATGGCGATCTCCGCGACCAAGTCGATGACCGGTCACCTGCTCGGTGGCGCCGGCGGCATCGAGACGGTGGCGTCGATCCTGGCGCTGGTGAACCGTACGGCGCCCCCGACGATCAACATGAAGGACCTCGACCCCGAGGTCAACGCGGACATCGTGGTCGGCGAGGCCCGGCAGCTGCCGGAGGGCCGGATCGCCGCGCTGAACGACTCGTTCGGGTTCGGCGGCCACAACGTGGTGCTGGCGTTCCGCACCATCTGAGTACGCACAGGGAAGGGCCCCCACCAGCCGGTGGGGGCCCTTTCCCGTGCCCGGGGACGAACCGCGCGGCCGTACCGGGACTCAGACCACCTGGTGCAGCCAGCGCACCGGCGCGCCCTCCCCGGCGTACCGGAACGGCTCCAGTTCGTCGTCCCACGGCTTGCCGAGCAGCTTGGCGATCTCGGCCTCCAGGTCCGTCTCCTCGCGCTGGGAGCGGGTGAGGGCGGCGCGCAGGCGGTCCTCGGGGATGAGGATGTCGCCGTGGATACCGGTGACGGCGTGGAAGATGCCCAGGTCGGGGGTGCAGCTGTAGCGCTCGCCCTCGGCGGTGGCGCAGGGCTCCGCGGTGACCTCGAAGCGCAGCAGATGCCAGCCGCGCAGCGCGGAGGCGAGCTTGGAGGCGGTGCCGGGCCGGCCCTGCCAGGAGAACTCGGAGCGCCAGGTGCCGGGCGCGGCGGGCTGCCGGATCCAGTCGAGGTTGACGCGCGTGCCGAGCACCCCGGCGATGGCCCACTCGACGTGCGGGCACAGCGCGCGCGGCGCGGAGTGCACGTACAGAACTCCACGGGTCGTCACCGGAACCTCCGGGCTGAGCGGGACATCTTGCTGGCTTGCCGGCGGCTGTGGCACCACGGCCGCGCTGATGGCGAGGCTACCTTGCGGCGGGGCAAGGAGTGTGACGTACCGTCGGTCCCGGTGCCAGGAATCCTTCACCATTCACCCAGTGGGACGCTTGTACGGGCCCCGTTCGTTCCAGCGGACCCGGCGCCGGGAACCCTCGCACGTTGATATGGGGGAAGGCACCCGACTTCGAGCGAGGAGAACAGCGGGCATGCGGAAGCGAAGCCAGTGGGCGCGGCCCGCCCTGGCCGTGGCGGCGGCCACCGTGCTGGGCGTCGCCGGGTGCGACGCCCAGGGTTCGCCCACGGCCCGGGGCACCGGGACCCGGGCCGCACAGGCGCCGGTGTGGAACCGCAGTCCGGCCTCGGTCGCCGCCGTCGGCGACTCCATCACCCGCGGCTTCGACGCGTGCACGGTGCTGTCGGACTGCCCCGAGGTGTCCTGGGCGACGGGCAGCGACGCCGCGGTGGAGAGCCTGGCGGTACGGCTCCTGGGCGCGGCGGGCGCGGCCACGCACAGCTGGAACTACGCGATGACGGGCGCCCGGATGGCGGATCTTTCGCAGCAGATGGCGGATGCGGCGAGTCGCGACCCGGAACTGGTCACCGTGATGGTCGGCGCGAACGACGCCTGCCGCTCCTCCACCCGGGCGATGACCCCGGTCGCCGGGTTCCGCGCGGACTTCGAGGAGGCCCTGCGCACCCTGCGCGCGACCGCCCCGAAGACGCAGGTGTACGTCGCGAGCGTGCCGAACCTGAAGCGGCTCTGGGAGCAGGGCCGGGGCAATCCGCTGGGCAAGGAGGTCTGGAAGCTCGGCATCTGCCCCTCGATGCTGGGCGACGCCGACGACCTGGGCGAGGCGGCCGAGCACCGGCGCGACCAGGTCGAGGACCGGGTGGTGGCCTACAACAAGGTGCTGAAGGAGGTCTGCGCCGCCGACCGCCGCTGCCGCTTCGACGGCGACGCGGTGTACGACTACCGCTTCGACACCGACCAGCTCAGCCACTGGGACTGGTTCCACCCCAGCAAGGACGGCCAGGCCCGGCTGGCGTCGATCGCCTACCGGACGGTCACGGCCGCCGGTCCGGTGGCGTGACTCCCCCGCCCCCGCCCCCGTCCCTGCCTCCGCCCCCGTCCTCGCTCGCGTGCCGGGCGAGTTCGGCGGCCAGGCGGCGCATGACCGTCCGGTTGGCGCGGCGCATCGCGGCGCGGACGACGGGGGCCAGCAGGCGTTCGGGCAGCGGCGCGCACAGCCAGGTGCAGGTGAAGGAGACCCGGCTGCCGGCGCCGTCCGGGAGCGGGGCGATGGTGTACGTGCCGTGGGCCTGGCGGCGGCCGGCGGCGCTGACGTTGTGCTCGACGACGCGGTGCGGCGGTTCGGAGTTGATGACCTCGATGCTGACATCGGTCCGGGTGCCGCCCAGGGCGGCGGTGACGGTGGCGCGGGCGCCGAAGCCCCGGCTCGGGCCGCTGTAGCGCCAGTCGGTCAGGTAGTGGTCGGTGAACCGCTCGTGATGGGCCATCACTTCGAGGAAGTCATGGACCTGCGCGGGCGGGTACGGAACCTCGGTCGACACGGTGACGGGTCGCATGCACGGCACGCTATAGACGACCGCGCCGGTCACCTAGGGTTCCGGCATGAGCGAACTCTTCGGCACACTTCCCGACGGCACCGAGGTCCACCGCTGGACGCTTCAGCGGGGCGGGACGCGGGTGGAGGTTCTGACGTACGGCGGGATCGTGCGCTCGGTGGAGGTGCCGGACCGGGAGGGCCGGACGGCGGACGTGGTGCTCGGGTTCGCGGGTCTCGACGGCTATCTCGCGCACCCGGAGCCGTACCTGGGCGCGCTGGTCGGGCGGTACGCCAACCGGCTCGCGGGGGCGCGGTTCCCGCTGGACGACGCGGTGTACGCCCTGGAGCCGAACGAGGGGCCCCATCTGCTGCACGGAGGTGCGCGGGGGTTCGACAAGCGGGTGTGGGAGGCGACGGGCGTCGCGCACGGGGTGCGGCTGGCCCGGGTGAGTCCGCACGGCGAGGAGGGTTTCCCCGGCCGGCTGGACGTGGCGGTGACGTACACGCTGGACGCCGACGGCGCCCTGCGGATCGCGTACGAGGCGACGACGGACGCCCCGACGGTGGTCGCGCTCACCAGCCACGGCTACTTCAACCTCGCCGGTT